>JALYHO010000163.1 GCA_030776545.1 Pseudomonadota bacterium
CTCGAGATCCGCACCACGGCGCCGTCCTGGGTCGGCGTGAGCGACGGGCGCGGGCGCTCCCTCATCGCACGCGTCGTCCAGCCGGGCGAGAACGTGCCGCTGGACGGCTCCGCGCCCTTCAAGCTCACGATCGGCAATGCGCTGGGCACCCAGATCGTGTTCAAGGGCCAGCCCATCGCGCTGGCCAGCCACACGCGCGACAACGTGGCGCGCTTCGAACTGAAATAGCGACCTCATGAGCGACCTGAACATGCCCGCGTCGGCGGCACTGGACGATTTCGTCGAGCCGGCCGTGCCGCCGCCCCACCGTACCCTCCAGGCGCAGGTGCGCTGGGGGTCGCGCATCGTCACGGTGGGCGGGGGCGCACCGGTGCGTGTGCAGGCGATGACCAACACCGACACGGTGGACGCGATCGGGACGGCGATTCAGGTCAAGGAACTTGCCGTCGCCGGTTCCGAGATGGTCCGCATCACCGTCAACACGCCCGAAGCGGCGGCCGCGGTCCCCTACATCCGCGAGCAACTCGACCGGATGGGCATCGACGTGCCGCTGATCGGCGATTTCCACTACAACGGGCACCGACTGTTGACCGACTACCCGGCGTGCGCAGAGGCCCTCAGCAAGTACCGCATCAATCCGGGCAATGTCGGCAAGGGCGACAAGCACGACCGTCAGTTCGCGCAAATGGTGGAGGTCGCGGCCAGGTACGACAAGGCGGTTCGCATCGGCGTCAATTGGGGCTCCCTCGACCAGGAACTGTTGACCGACATGATGGACGCGAACGCGACGCTCGCCGAGCCCTTCGAGCCGCAGCAGATCATGTACCGCGCGATCCTCACTTCGGCGATCCAGTCGGCCCGTCGCGCCGAGGCGATCGGCTTGCGGCCCGAGCAGATCATCCTGTCGTGCAAGATGTCGGGCGTGCAAGACCTGATCAGCGTCTATCGGGCGTTGGCGCGGCGCTGCCACTACGCCTTGCATCTGGGCTTGACCGAGGCCGGCATGGGTACCAAGGGCACGGTCGCCTCGGCCTCGGCGCTCGCGGTCTTGCTGCAAGAGGGCATCGGCGACACGATCCGGGTCTCGCTGACCCCCCAACCCGGCGAAGCGCGCACCCAGGAGGTGGCGGTGGCGCTCGAGATCCTGCAGGCGCTGGGCCTGCGCCAGTTCAACCCCAGCGTCACCGCCTGCCCGGGCTGCGGCCGCACCACCAGCACCACCTTCCAGGAACTCGCCAAACAGATCGACGATTTCCTGCGCGCCCAGATGCCCGTGTGGAAGGCCCGCTACCCCGGCGTCGAGAAGATGAAGGTGGCGGTGATGGGCTGCATCGTGAACGGGCCGGGCGAAAGCAAACACGCCGACATCGGCATCAGTCTGCCGGGAACGGGCGAGGCGCCGGCCGCGCCGGTCTTCATCGATGGGCAGAAGGCCCTGACCCTGCGCGGCGACAACATCGCGGCCGAGTTCCACACGCTGGTCGAGCGCTACATCGAGCAGCGTTTCGGAGCTGCCGCCGTGGTCGCGGCGTCTGCCTCTTGATCTCGCATCGGTGGGGTCCCGGACGCCGCGCGCCCGGAAGCGCGGCCTCCTCTCGACCGCTGTCGCCACATGACTGAATCCGTCTTGCTCCCCCGCTCCGGACCGCTCCAGGCGGTCAAGGGCATGAACGACGTCCTGCCCGAGGAATCGGCGCGCTGGGAAGCGTTCGAGGCCACGGTGCGCAGCCTGATGGCCCGCTACGCCTACAGGAACATTCGCACGCCGGTCGTCGAGCCCACGGCGCTCTTCGTGCGCGGAATCGGCGCGGTGACCGACATCGTCGAAAAGGAGATGTATTCCTTCACCGATTCCATGAACGGTGACTTGCTGACGCTGCGGCCCGAAGCGACCGCCGGCATCGTGCGCGCGATGATCGAACACAACGCGCTCTACGGCGGTCCCCTGCGGGTCTGGTCTCAAGTCTCGGTGTTTCGCCACGAGCGGCCGCAAAAGGGCCGCTATCGCCAGTTTCACCAGATCGACGTCGAGGCGCTCGGCTTCAAGGGCCCCGACGTCGATGCCGAGCAGATCCTGATGTGCCGGGCGTTGCTGGTCGACCTGGGAATTCCGGTCGACCGGGTCCGCCTCGAACTCAACAACCTGGGCCAGCCGGCCGAGCGCCTGGCGCATCGCGCCGCCCTGATCGCCCACTTCGAAGCGCACGCCGCGCTGCTCGACGAGGACGCGCGTCGACGCCTGCACAGCAATCCGCTGCGCATCCTCGACACCAAGAACCCGGCGATGCAAGCGGTGGTCGAGGCCGCCCCGCGGCTGGCCGACTTTCTCGGTGCCGAGTCCCGCGCGCACCTCGACGCGGTCTGCGCGGTGCTCGACCGGACTGGCGTCCCCTATCGGCTCAACCCCCGTCTGGTGCGCGGCCTGGACTACTACAACCTGACCGTGTTCGAATGGGTCACCGACCTGCTCGGCGCGCAGGGCACGGTCTGTGGTGGCGGCCGCTACGACGGCTTGTTCGAGCAACTCGGTGGCAAGCCGACCCCCGCGGTCGGCTGGGGCATGGGGATCGAGCGCATGCTGCTGGTGCTCGACGCGCTGGGTGCGGCGGGCGAGCCGCCGGCGCCCGACGTGTACGCGATCGTGCCCTCCGCAGACGCGATGGCCGTGGCCATCGACACCTGCGAAGTGCTGCGTGCCGCCGGGCTGCGGGTGCTGATGCACGGTGCGGGTGCCCAGGCCTGGGGCAGCATGAAAAGCCAGTTCAAGCGGGCCGATGCGAGCGGAGCCCGCCACGCGCTCATCTTCGGCGTCGAAGAACTCGCGCGCGGCGAGGTCGCTTGCAAGGCGTTGCGCGATGCGACGGTCGGCCAGCGCAGTCTTGCATTGGCCGACCGGCAGGCGCTCGTCGCGGCACTGGCCGCCGATCCGCGCATCGCATAATCCCGCCTTCACCTGAAAAAGCCATGGCCACACATCTCGATCTCGAAGAACAAGAACAGCTCGACCAACTCAAGGCCTTCTGGAGTCGTTACGGCAACCTCATCACCTGGCTGGTGATCGTCGTGCTCGGGGGTTTCGCGGCCTGGAATGGCTGGAACTATTGGCAGCGTGACCAGGCCGCCAAGGCCGGCTCGATGTTCGATCAGCTCGACCAGGCCGCCCAGGCCGGCGACGCCGACCAGGCGAGCCGCGTGTTCGGCGACATGAAAGAGCGTTTCCCGCGGACCGCGTTCACCGAGCAGGGCGGACTGCTGGCCGCCAAGGTCCAGCTCGACAAGGGCCAGACCGACGCCGCCCTGGCGACGCTCGCCTGGGTCAGCGCCCATGCGGCAGAGACCGAATACCAGACGGTCGCGCGATTGCGCGCCGCCGGCGTGCTGCTGGACCAGAAGAAGTACGACGACGCGTTGAAGCAGCTCGACGGCGCCAGCGCGGCCGATTTCGCCGCCCTGGTCGATGACCGCCGGGGCGATGTGCTGGCGGCCCAAGGCAAGAAAGAAGAAGCCAAGGCGGCTTACCTGAAGGCCTGGAAGGCGATGGACACGACGGTCGACTATCGGCGCCTGATCGACGCCAAGCTCACGGCCATGGGTGCCGCGCCGGCCGCCGTCCCGCCGAGTGCCGAGGTGGCCAAGTGATGCGGGTCGGATGGATCGGCGGGACCGCGCTCGCCGTCGCCCTGTTGGCGGGTTGCGCGGCGAGCAAACCCGAGCCGCAGCCGTTGGAGCCGCTGACCCCCAGCATCACCGTCAACACCGCCTGGACACATCAGATCGAAGCGGTGCAATTCCCGCTGGAGGTCGCGGTGACGCCGGGGCGTTTCACCGTCGCCGGAAACGACGGCACGGTGCTGATGCTCGACGCCGCCACCGGCAGCGACATCTGGCGCGTCAATGTCGGCGCCAAACTGAGCGCGGGGGTCGGCAGTGACGGTCGCTTTGCCGCGGTCGTCACTCGCGACGGCGAACTGGTCGTGATCGAGCAGGGCAGGGTCGCCTGGCGCAAGTCGGTGGGCAGTCGGGTCGCGACCGCGCCCCTGGTGGCCGGCGAACGCGTGTTCGTGCTCGGGGTCGATCGCGCGGTTCAGGCCTTCGATGCCGCCGACGGTCGCCGACTCTGGAACCTGCGCCGCCCGGGCGATCCGCTCACCCTGGCCCAATCCGGCGTGCTGGCCGCTTTCAAGAACACCTTGATCGTCGGCCAGGGGCCGCGCATGGCGGGCGTCGATCCGAACGATGGGTCGGTGAAATGGGAGGTGGCCGTCGGCGCGCCGCGCGGTGCCAACGAGATCGAACGCCTCGCCGACCTGGTCGGCCCGAGCCTGAGGCTCGGCGACGTCATCTGCGCGCGCTCGTTCCAGGCCGCGGTCGGGTGCGTCAATGCCGAGCGCGGGACCCCCCTGTGGAGCAAGAACGTCGGCGGCATCGACGCGATCGGCGGCGATGCCGATTTCGTTTTCGGCAGCGATGCCACCGACCGCATGTCGGCGTGGAAATCGGCCAGCGGCGACGTCGCCTGGACCAGCGACAAGCTCCTCTACCGCGGCTTGAGCGCCCCGCTGAGCACCGGTCGGTCGGTCGTCTATGGCGACGACAAGGGCATGCTGCACTGGTTCGCACGCGATTCCGGCCGGGCCGAGTTGCGCTTGTCGACCGATGGCAGCGCGGTGGCCGCGCAGCCTGCCATGACCGGCGGGGTCGTGCTCGTGGTGACCCGCAAGGGCGGTCTGTTCGCCTTTCGGCCCTGAGCGCGCCAGGAACCGGCACGGCCCCGCGCATGAAACCCGTGATCGCGATCGTCGGCCGGCCCAACGTCGGCAAATCGACGCTCTTCAACCGGATGACCAAGACCCGGGACGCGATCGTCGCCGACTTTTCCGGCCTGACACGCGATCGGCACTATGGCGACGGACGCAGCGGCGAACACGAGTTCATCGTGGTCGATACCGGCGGTTTCGAGCCCGACAGCACCACCGGCATCGTCAAGGAGATGGCCAAGCAGACCCGCCAGGCGGTCGCCGAGGCCGACGCGGTGATTTTCGTCGTCGACCTTCGGCAGGGCGTTTCGGGTCAGGATCAGGACATCGCGCGCTACCTGCGCACGGTGGGCAAGCAGGTCGTGCTGGCGGTCAACAAGGCCGAAGGCATGCAGGAGTCACCGCTGCTGGGCGAGTTCTATGAACTCGGCCTGGGCGAGCCGCACCCTGTCTCGGCCGCGCACGGTCAAGGGATCCGCAGCCTGACCGATGCCGCCCTCGCGCATTTCGAGTTCACCGACGACGACGAGCAGGCGCAGGCCGACGGCGGCCCCATTCGGCTGGCGGTGGCCGGCCGGCCCAACGTCGGCAAGTCCACCCTCATCAACACCTGGCTCGGCGAGGAGCGCCTGGTCGCGTTCGACCAACCCGGCACCACGCGGGACGCCATCAGCGTGCCGTTCGAGCGCAACGGCCAGAAGTTCCAGCTGATCGACACCGCCGGATTGCGGCGCAAGGGCCGGGTGTTCGAGGCGATCGAGAAATTTTCCGTCGTCAAGACGCTGCAGGCGATCGCCGGTGCCAACGTGGTCCTGCTGCTCCTCGACGCGACCCAGGGCGTGACCGACCAGGACGCGCACATCGCCGGCTATATCCTGGAGAGCGGACGCGCCGTGGTCGTGGCCGTGAACAAGTGGGACGCGGTCGACGCCTACCAGAAAGAGACTCTGCAGCGCTCGATCGAGCAGCGCCTGGCGTTCCTGAAATTCGCCGCGGTGCTGCACATCTCGGCGATCCGACGCCAGGGGCTGGGACCGGTCTGGAAAGCGATCGCCGACGCCCATGCCTCGGCGGTCAAGAAAATGCCGACGCCGGTCCTGACCCGCCTGCTGCAGGAAGCGGTCGAACACCAGGCCCCCAAGCGCGCCGGCGCGTTCCGTCCGAAACTGCGTTATGCGCACCAGGGCGGAATGAATCCGCCGCTGATCGTCATCCACGGCAATTCGCTCGACCACATCACGGACTCGTACAAGCGTTTTCTCGAAGGTCGTTTCCGCGAGCATTTCAAGCTCACCGGAACCCCCATGCGGATCGAACTGCGGTCCTCCAAGAATCCATTCGACACAAAGACCTGAAATCACTTAACCTTTTATTTCGCTGGTGGCAAGGGGTCATGCCCGGAACTTGCTGCGCCGCGTCATCCCTGTGTTAATGTGGTCATCTCTCAAGCTTCTATCACGGAGAATATCGTGAGCAACAAAGGGCAACTCCTACAAGACCCCTTCCTGAACCTGCTCCGCAAGGAACATGTTCCGGTTTCGATCTACCTGGTCAACGGCATCAAACTCCAGGGCCACATCGAGTCTTTCGATCAGTACGTGGTGCTGCTTCGCAATACGGTGACGCAAATGGTCTACAAGCACGCCATCTCCACCGTCGTGCCAGGCCGGGCGGTCAATTTCCACGCTGCCGAACCGAGCGAACCGGCCGCGTGAGCGCCTGCCTGAAGCGACGCACGCCACCTTGAGTTCCACCGAATCGATCGCCCCGACCGGATCGTCCGCGACCGCTCGGGCCATCCTCGTCGGTGTGGATTTCGGGCGCGGCAAGCACTTCGACGCCACGCTGGACGAACTCGCGCTCCTGGCCGAGTCGGCCGGCGACCTCGCGGTCGCGCGCGTCATCGCACGCCGCAAGGCGCCCGATGCCGCGCTGTTCGTCGGCTCCGGCAAGGCCGACGAGATCAAGGCCCTGGTGCTGGGTCACCAGGCCGACGCCGTGCTGTTCGATCAGGCCCTCTCGCCCGCCCAGCAACGCAACCTCGAAAAATATCTCGGCGTGGCCGTGGCCGACCGCACCATGCTGATCCTCGAGATCTTCGGCGAGCGTGCCCAGAGCCACGAGGGCAAGTTGCAGGTCGAACTGGCCCGGCTGCAGTACCTGTCGACCCGGCTGGTCCGGCGCTGGAGCCACCTCGAACGGCAAAGCGGCGGCATCGGCATGCGCGGCGGCCCGGGCGAGGCGCAAATCGAGCTCGACCGGCGCATGATCGGCGAGCGCATCAAGTCGGTGAAAAAGCAGCTCGAACGCGTCAAGAAGCAGCGCAGCACACAGCGCCGCTCGCGCGAGCGCAACCAGACCTTCCGCATCTCGCTGGTGGGCTACACCAATGCCGGCAAGTCGACCTTGTTCAATGCGCTGGTCAATGCCAAGACCTACGCGGCCGATCAGCTCTTCGCGACGCTGGACACCACCACTCGCCAGCTCTATTTGCAGGGCGACGCGCAAAGCGACGCGGCGCCTGCCACCGCAGCGTCCCTCAGCGACACGGTCGGGTTCATCCGCGACCTGCCGCACAAATTGATCGAAGCCTTCGAGGCGACGCTGCAAGAGGCCAACGACGCCGACCTGCTCTTGCACGTGGTCGACTGCGCCAGTCCGGTCCTCGCCGAGCAGATGGCCGAGGTCCAGCGCGTGCTGACCGAGATCGGCGCGGCCCGGATCTCCCAGGTGCTCGTCTTCAACAAACTCGACCGCCTCGAGGACACGCAGCGTCCGCGAGAGTTGCGCGACATTCTCAGCATCGAGCCCGGGGTGAGGGTGCCCCGGGTGTTCGTGAGCGCGCGCACCGGCGAAGGCATGGCCGACTTGCGCGCGATTTTGCGCGAAGCGGTCGCCGGGACCCTCGAGGGCTTCTTGAACACCGTCGATACGGACCCACATGACATCCGGCTTTCCGAGGCCGTCGATACATCGGCCGACGCAGCCGGCTCCCATGACGCCATCGCCGGCGATGCCACCCTGCCTTTGGCACCCACCTCACACCTCGCATGACCATGAGCGACTCGACACCCCCACCCCGGTTCCAGCGCCTGCGCGCGGCGGCGGCCGGATGGGTCCTGAACACCGGCCGCGGTGACGGACCGCCCGATCTCGACGAGCTCTGGCGCGATTTCAACCGCAAGCTGAGCGGACTGTTCGGAGGCAAGGGCAGCCCGCCCCGGGGCGACAACGGCGGCCCGAATTTTCAGCCCGACATGAAAAGCGCAGGCATCGGCGCGAGCCTGATCGCCGGCGTGGTCGTGATGATCTGGCTCGGTAGCGGTTTTTTCATCGTCCAGGCCGGGCAGCAAGCGGTGGTCACCTCCTTCGGCAAATACACCAAGACGGTCGACGCCGGGTTCCAGTGGCGCATGCCCTATCCCTTCCAGGCCGATGAAGTCGTCAACGTGACCCAATTGCGCACCGCCGAAGTCGGACGCAACAACGTCAATTCCACCACCGGCTTGCGCGACTCGTCCATGCTCACGCAGGACGAGAACATCGTCGACATTCCGTTCACGGTGCAGTATCGGCTGCGCAACGCGCGCGAGTTCTTGTATGAGAACCAGAACCCCGAGGCCGCGGTCATGCTGGCCGCGGAGTCGGCGGTGCGCGAGATCGTCGGCAAGAGCAAGGTCGACTCGGTCTTCTACGAGCAGCGGGCCGCCATCGCCAGTGAGCTGGTGAAGTCGATCCAGGACCAGCTCGACCGACTGAAGGCCGGCATCACGGTCGTCAACGTCAACGTGCAGAACGTCGCGGCGCCCCAGCAGGTGCAGGAAGCCTTCGACGACACCTTGAAAGCGTCGCAGGACGGCGACCGCCTCAAGAAGGAAGCACAGGCCTACGCCAGCACCGTGATCCCGCAGGCCAAGGGCACGGCGTCGCGCCTGCACGAAGAAGCCGAGGGCTACAAGGCGCGCATCGTCGCCGAGGCCGAGGGCAATGCGCAGCGCTTTTCGAGCGTGCTCGCCGAGTATCAAAAAGCGCCCGCGGTGACCCGCGACCGCCTCTACATCGACACCATGCAGCAGGTCTACGGCAGCGTCAGCAAGGTGCTCATCGATGCCCGCAACAACGCCAGCCTGCTCAACCTTCCGCTCGACAAGCTGATGCTGCAGGCCGCCACGGCGCCCGCGCCGGCTGCGACCCCGACCCAGGCC
>JALYHO010000164.1 GCA_030776545.1 Pseudomonadota bacterium
AAGCTGCGCCAGGCCTTGTCGATCGCGATCGACTGGGAAGAGGGCTACGGGCACGTGTTCATGCAAAAGGCCGGCGAGGTCGCGATGGGCCCGCTCCCTGGCGGTCTGTTCGGTTCTCGCCAGGGAACCCCCGAGGACCTCAACCCCGTCACCCACCAGCGGGTCAACGGTTCGCCGGTGCGCCGATCGATCGAGGAGGCGCGGCAACTGCTCGCCGAAGCGGGCTATCCGAATGGCCGCGATGCCAAGACCGGCAAGCCGCTGGTGTTGAACTACGACTATCAGCGCGTGCCGACGCCGGAAATCCGGGCCGAGCTCGACTGGATGGTCAAGCAGTTCGCCAAGCTCAACGTGCAGCTCGAGATTCGCGCCACCGACTACAACCAGTTCCAGGAAAAGATGCTCAAGGGCAAGCAGCAGATCTTCTGGTGGGGCTGGTTCGCCGACTATCCGGACGCCGAGAATTTCCTTTTTCTCTTCTACGGGCCCAATTCCAAGGCCAAGTTCGAAGGCGAGAACACGACCAACTACGACAACCCGGAATACGACCGTCTCTACAAGCAACTCGCGCTGCTCGACGACGGACCCGAGAAGCAGCAGCTGATCGACCGCATGGTCGACATGCTGCGCCGCGACTCCCCCTGGGCCTTCGGATATTTCCCCTATTCCGCGGGTGCCTTCCAGCAGTGGGTGGGTGACGCCAAGTACGGCATGTTCACGAACGACCGGGCCTACTACTACAAGGTCAACGCCCCCCTGCGAACCCGCCAGCAGGCTGCCTGGAACCAGCCGCACTACTGGCCCCTGCTGTTGATCGCGCTGGCGGCGCTCGCTGTCGCCCTCGTCGCCTGGCGTGGTTTTCGCACGCGTGAGCGCGCCACGGCCCGTGCCTTGCCGAGCGGGGCCTGAGGAATGCTCAATTATTTGCTGAGGCGAACGTTTTACGGGGTGCTGGTGTTGATCGGCGTCAACCTGGTCACCTTCATGCTTTTTTTCACGGTCAACACACCCGACGACATGGCCCGCCTGAACATCGGGGGCAAGCGCATCACCCAGGAGCAGATCGCCAAATGGAAGGCCGAGCGCGGCTATGACAAGCCGCTGTATTGGAACGCCGGAGCGCTCGGTACGCAGCGGGCGACCGACACCGTCTTCTGGGACCGGTCGGTGTCCCTGCTGGCGCTCGACTTCGGCCGTTCCGACTCGAAAAGCGCGACCGACATCGGCCACGAGATCGCGACCCGCATGCTGATCAGCCTGCGATTGGCGGTGCCGCTCTTTTTGCTGCAGATCATCGCGAGCGTGGGCTTCGCCTTGCTGCTGGTCTTCTTCAAGCATTCCGCGATCGATTTCTGGGGCGTCGTGATCTGCGTCCTGATGCTTTCGATCAGCGCACTCTTCTACATCATCGTCGGGCAGTTCCTGTTTTCGCGCATGGCCCACCTGGTGCCCATCTCGGGGTTCGAGTCGGGCTGGGACGCGGTGCGCTTCCTGGTCCTGCCGGTGTTGCTGTCCTTGCTGTCGCGCCTGGGCAGTGAAGGGCGCCTCTACCGCGCCATGTTCCTGGAGGAGCTCGGCCGCGACTACGTGCGCACGGCGCGTGCCAAAGGCCTGAGCGAGCCGCGCGTGCTGTTCGACCATGTGCTGCGCAACGCCCTGATCCCGATCCTGACCAGTGCCGGCAGTTATCTGCCCTACGTGTTCCTGGGGAGCCTCGTGTTCGAGAGCTTCTTCGGCATCCCCGGGCTCGGTTCCTACGTGATCGAGGCCATCAGCGGCCAGGACTTCGCCATCGTGCGTTCGATGGTGTTCGTGGGGTCGATGATCTACATCGCCAGCTACATCCTGATCGACGTGGCCTACACCCTGGTCGATCCGCGGGTGCGACTCGCATGATCGGCGCCAAGATCGTCCTTCTCTGGTCGGATGTCGTCGTGCTGGGGTCGCTCGTGCTGGCCGTCCTGTATGGCTTGCGCATACGCGCCAGCGTCAACCTGCGCGCCACCTGGCTGAAAGTGCTGCGCGATCCCGCGGCGATTTGTTCCAGCGTCGTCCTCGTCCTTTTCTTCGCCGTCGCGCTGATCGACAGCGTCCACTTTCGCCGCGCGCTGGCGGATGCGGCGAGCGCCGGTGCCACCCAGGCGCAGGCTTACGAAACCCGCACCGAGTCCGTGCTCGACGTGCTGCTCGCGCGGTTGGTGGACGGTCGCGAGGTGTCCTATTCGGCACCCCTGGCGGTGCGGGCCTTCACCAAGGACTCGGTCCGGCTCGGCGACCAGATGGTGCGCACCTATCCGCGGCTGCTGCACGGGGGTGCGCGGCTGGCCGACGAGGCCCAGTGGCTGCCAGACGTCTTCCGGCGAGCCGGCATCGGCCTCTTGGCGGGGTTGCTGCCCGCGTTGGTCGTGGCGCTCGGCGTCGCTGCCGCGGTCGCGCGCGTCCAGCACGAGTCGTTCGCGAACGCCTGGCGCCGGCTGGTTCGCAACCGGACCGAACTGCCCTGGCGAGCGGCGTTGCTGACGGTCCTGCTGATGTGCGTGGTGTTCGGGCCCCTGGTCGCGCTGGCCCAGGAATACCACGTCTTCGGCACCGACCGCACCGGCAACGATGTGTTCTACCAGGCGCTCAAGAGCATCCGCACCGCGTTCGTGATCGGCACGCTCTCCACCATCGCGACCTTGCCCCTGGCGGTCGGCCTGGGGATCGTCGCGGGCTACCTGCGGGGGTGGGTGGACGAGACGGTGCAATACCTCTATACGCTGCTCTCGTCGATACCCAACGTGCTGCTGATCGCCGCCTGCGTGCTGATGATGCAGGTCTTCATCGACACCCACCCCGACCTGTTCGAAACCGGTGCCGAACGCGCCGACGTGCGCCTCTTCCTGCTGTGCGTGATCCTCGGCCTGACCGGCTGGGCCACCCTGTGCCGGCTGCTGCGCGCAGAGACCATGAAGCTCACCCAGCTCGAGTACGTGCAGGCCGCCACGGCCTTCGGCGTGCGCCCGGCGCGCATCATGATCCGGCATGTTTTCCCCAACGTGGTGCACCTGATCATCATCACCACGGTCCTGGATTTCTCGGCGCTGATCCTCTACGAGGCCGTGCTGTCCTATGTCGGCGTCGGGGTCGACCCGTCCATGAACAGCTTCGGCGGAATGATCAACCTGGCGCGCTCCGAAATGAGCCGAGACCCGGTGGTCTGGTGGTCGTTCGCAGCGGCGTTCGTGTTCATGGTCACCCTGGTGTTGGCCGCCAATCTCTTCGCCGATGGCGTGCGCGAGGCGTTCGATCCGCGTTCGCGCAGCTTCCGCCCGAAGCTGCGCAAGCCCGCGGCGACCTGAAAGATTTCATGCTCAACGTACACGAACTCAAGGTGGCGCTCGACGCCGAGGCCGGCTTGGTGCGCGCCATCGACGGGCTGAGCCTGGCCATCGAGCGGGGCGAAACGTTTGCCCTGGTCGGCGAGTCCGGCTGCGGCAAGAGCATGACCGCGCTCGCCTTGATGCGCCTGTTGCCGGACAGCGGGCAGGTGACCCATGGCAGCGTCTCGCTCGACGCCACCGATCTCCTGGGCCTGCCGGAATCGGGCATGCGAGCGGTGCGCGGCGGCCGTGTCGGGATGATTTTCCAGGAGCCGTCGACCAGCCTGAACCCGGTGATGCGCATCGGCGACCAGATCGTCGAGGCCATCGAAACCCACACCCCCCTGCGCGGGGCGGCGGCGCGGGCCAAGGCGATCGAGTGGCTCGGCAAGGTCGGCATTCCCGAGCCCGAGCGGCGCATCGACGACTATCCGTTTCGGATGTCCGGGGGTCAGAAGCAGCGCGTCATGATCGCCATGACGCTGGCCTGCGAGCCCGATTTTTTGATCGCCGACGAACCGACGACGGCCCTCGACGTCACCATCCAGGCGCAGATCCTGGACCTGCTCAAGCACCTGCAGGTCGAGCAAGGCCTGGGTTTGCTCCTGATCACGCACGATCTCGCCGTCGTGTCCGGGATGGCGCATCGGGTGGCACTGATGTATGCGGGGCAGATCATCGAAGTGGCCGAAGCCGCCGAATTTTTCGCGAGCCCCCGCCATCCCTATGCGCGCCTCTTGTTGCGCGCCTTGCCCGAAGCCGGAAAACGCGGCGAGGCGCTGGCCGCGATCGCCGGCATGGTGCCGCCGCTGTGGCAAACCTTCACCGGATGCCGATTCGAGCCGCGCTGCGACCGGGCGTTCGCGGCCTGCCGGTCGACCCTGCCGGCGCTGGTTCCTGTCGCGTCGAGTGCGGGGGGCGGGGCCAGCGTGCGCTGCCTGCTGTACACGCCAGTGGGCGCCGAAGCGGCAGCGGCTTCGCCCCGGCCGGCCCTGGCGCAGGCAGCGACGCCGCCGCGCACCGCGCTGGCTTCCAGTACGTTGCTCGATGTGCGCGACCTCACGGTCCGGTTCCCGATCCGCAGCGGGCTGCTGCAACGCCCGTCCGGCTCCTTCGTGGCCGTCGACGGCGTGTCGTTTTCCGTCGGCGCCGGCGAGACCCTGGCGCTGGTCGGCGAGTCCGGCTGCGGCAAGACGACCACCGGCAAGGCCATCGTCCAGTTGCTGCGGGGCCAGGCCGTCATCGGCGGCCAGGCCATCTTCGACGGCCAGGACCTCTTCGGCCTCTCCGGCGACGCGCTGCGTGCGGCGCGGCAAAAAATCCAGATCATTTTCCAGGACCCGTTCGCCTCGCTCAATCCGCGGATGCGGGTCCTCGACATCCTCGAGGAAGGCTTGCAATCGTTGCGGCCCGAGATGAGTGCGAGCGACCGGCGATCGCGCCTCGAATCGCTGGTCGACCAGGTCGGCCTGCGCCGCGACGCGCTGCAGCGCTACCCCCACGAATTCTCGGGCGGGCAACGCCAGCGCATCGCCATCGCCAGGGCGCTCGCGGTCGAGCCGCGCCTGATCGTGTGCGACGAACCGACCTCGGCGCTCGACGTGTCCGTGCAGGCGCAAATCCTCAACCTGCTGCGTCAGTTGCAGCGCGAACTCGGCGTTTCGTATTTGCTCATCACCCACAACATCGGCGTCGTCGAGTACGTCGCCGACCGCGTGGCGGTCATGAACCGTGGGCGAATCGAGGAAACGGGGCCGGCGAACCGCGTGCTTGAGGCCCCTCAGAGCGCGTTCACCCGGGCGCTGGTCGCCGCGGTTCCTCGAATCGGCGCCGGGGCCTGAGGAACGCCGCGGTGCGGGCCGCTTCGGCTCCGAAACAAAATACTTCTTGGGCACACGTCGATAGGCAAGCAAATGTTGCCTCGAGCCAACAACCGCCCGCGCGTATACCCCGAGTCGGGGTGTTTTGAATGTAAAGGCGCTGCGGTTTTTCGCGCCCCGGAGACACCCAAAACCCCCCGCGACTCATCGAGAAACCGGGCTGTTCCCCGTACAGCCCTGGGACGGAATTCCGGACCCAGGAACCCCTGTTCCTAGGCATAGGGGAATACCCTGATCCGGCTGGAACAAACGCCTCAGTGACAATTCGATTACACGACTTAGCACAACGTCGCACCCCGTTCACGAAGCTGGTACGTGACTTGCTGCTGACTTGGTAGTTTGATCAACCTTCCTTCCATATCAGGAGTCCTCGATGTACAAAAAAACCGTGCTGGCCAAGAGCCTGCTGCTCGCGTTCGGCGGTACCACGGCGTTCTTCGGTGCCAGCGCTTTCGCGCAGGACACCACCCAACCGCAGCAATTGCAGCGCGTGGAAATCACCGGGTCGGCGATCAAGCGCATCGATGCTGAAACGTCCGTGCCCGTCACGGTGATCAAGATCGAGGATCTGAAGAAAGAGGGCGTCAGCACGGTCGAGCAGGTCCTGTCGCGTTTGAGCGCGAGCCAGTCGCAGCAGGGCACCAGCCAGTCGGTCGGCCTGCAGACCGGCGGCGCCTCGTTCGCCGACATGCGCGGCCTCGGCCAGAACAAGACGCTGATCTTGCTGGACGGCCGTCGCATCGCCCCGAACACCATCGACGGCTCGGCCCCTGACCTGAACATGATCCCGTTCGCGGCCCTGGAGCGCATCGAAGTCCTGCGCGACGGCGCGTCGTCGCTCTACGGCACCGATGCGATCGGCGGCGTGATCAACTTCATCACCCGGCGCAGCCTCAAGGGCGGCACCATCAGTGTCGGCTACGACTCGCCGCAGCACCCCGGTGGCAAGGCCTACAACATCAATGCCGCCGGCGGCGTCGGCGACATGGATGCGGACGGATTCAACCTTCTCGCAACCTTCGACTACCAAAAGCAAGATCGCATCTCGGCCGCCGAACGGCCGTTCGGCAGCACGGGCTTCCTCCCCGGCCACGGCATTTTCAAGTCGTCCGGTTCCGCCGATCCGGCGAACTACAACCAGGGCGGCGCCAGCGACAACCCGGCCGGTCCGGCGTGCAATTCGAACGCGTTCATCTTCAACCAGTCGGGCAACAGCTGCCGCTACGACTACACCAAATGGGTTGATCTGGTCCCGGAAACCGAGCGCATCAGCGGCCTCCTCAAGGGCAGCCTGAAGCTCAATGCCGACCACCAACTCAATGCCTCGTATTTTTACTCGCAAAACACCAATTCGACCTTGATCGCACCGGTGCCCTTCGCGGCACTGACGATGAACCCCGGAACACCGTTCTTCCCTGGCAACGGGAGCACCCCGGCCCCGACCGCGTTCACCATCGACCCGACCAAGCCGATCAACATCCGCTGGCGTGACGTGCCGAACGGAGGCCGTGCGCAATCCGACCACAACACCCAGCAACGATTCGTCCTGTCCCTCGAGGGCAATTTGTCGGGGTGGGACTACAACACGGGCGTGTCCTACAACGAGAACACCTATCGTGGTGACTTGACCGGTGGCTACACCGACGGGACCATCATCACGCCGGGGGTCCAAAACGGCGTCATCAATCCGTTCGGCGCGCAAAGCCCCGCCGGCACCGCCTTGCTCAACAGCGCCGCCGCCATCGGCACGGTGCTGAGCGGCAATTCCAAGACCTATGCGTTCGATGCTCGCGCGAGCAAGGAACTCGGGGATTGGACCGGTTCGGGCAAACCGGCGGCACTGGCCGTCGGTACCGAAATTCGGCGCGAAACGCTTTACTACGCGGCCAACACGCCGTTTGCCACCCTCGTGGTATCGAGCACCGGCATCGACCCCAGCACCCTCCAGACGGGCGGCCGCAATGTCTACGCCGTGTTTTCGGAATTGAACGTTCCCATCACCAAGGAACTGGACATCACCGGTGCCGTTCGCTATGACAAATACAGCGACTTCGGCAGCACCATCAATCCGAAGGTCTCGTTCCGCTATCAGCCTTCACAGCAGTTCCTGTTCCGCGGCTCCTACTCCACGGGCTTCCGCGCACCGTCGTTGTACGAGTTGAACAACCCGTTGAGCTACACGAACTCCGCGAATGCTTGGAACGACCCGGTTCGATGCCCTGGCGGCACGGCCATCGCCGGTGCGGCGACATCCGACGTTTGCAACACCCAGTTCATCCTTCTCAATGGTGGCAACAAGAACCTGCAGCCGGAAAAGTCCAAGTCGTTGAACTTCGGTCTGGTCTTCGAGCCCATGACCGACGTCAGCGCCGGTGTCGATCTGTGGTGGATCAAGCTGAAGAATTCCATCAACGTGCTGCCCGATACGCTGATCTTCGGCGACCCCGTGAAGAACGCCGGCCTGTTCCACCGCGCGCCTGACGGTTCGCTGTCAATCGACGGCACGCAATGCCCCGGCGCGAACTGCGGCTACATCACCGACACCACCAGCAACCTCGGCGGCATCAACACCAACGGCATCGACTTGACCGGGGCCTATCGCCTGCGCATGGGCAGCGCGGGGGACCTCCGGTTCAACATGAACGCCACCTACGTCATCAAGTACGAGTACCAGCAAGAGGTCAATGGCGACTGGCTCCAAAACGTGGGGATCTACTCCGGGTCGGGTCCGATCTTCCGCTGGCAGCACACGATCAACGTGGACTACACCCGCGGCGAGTGGGGCGCGGGCATCGTGAACCACTTCAAGTCCGGTTACGTCGACCAGAACGACCCGAACCAGTTGTCGGATCCTTCCTTCAACAACCATGTGGGCGCCTACACGACGTGGGACCTGTATGGCAGCTGGTCGCCGATCAAGGCCATCTCGCTCACGGCTGGCATCCGCAACGTGTTCGACAAGGAGCCCCCGTTCTCCAACCAGGGCGCGACCTTCCAGGTCGGCTATGACCCGCGCTTCACGGACCCGACGGGTCGGGCCTACTACGTGCGGGCGAGCTACACCTTCTAAACGCAGTGCGCCCGCCAGCCACCGAGGCTGGCGGGTCGCCCTCGCGGGAAAGCGGTCTCAGACATCATCTGCAGACCGCTTTTTTTCGGGCTGGCCCGGACGGGTTTCCTCGTAGTCCGAACTCTCCGGAACAACTCTTGCAGGAGGCTAAAATGCGATCCTGCAAAAGGGTGCTGCATCTCCAGATGCCGACCTACATGGCCACAAGCCGTGAGGTGCTAAGGTTCGCGTCACCTTCTTTCTGTTCTTTCCTCTGGAGATCCCAGACATGAATTTTTCCCAGCGACAGGCGGACCCGCGCCGGCATTTGGTAGGGATTTCGGTTGTCATCCTCTTCCACATCCTGCTGGTCTACGCGCTGGTGACCGGTTTGGCGAAGAAGGTCGTGGATGTCGTCCGCGCCCCGATCGAGACCAAGGTCATCGAAGAGATCAAGAAGCCGCCGCCGCCGCCCGAGGTGGTGCTGCCACCACCTCCGAAGCTCGAGGCGCCGCCGCCGCCTTACATTCCGCCTCCCGAAGTCCAGATCGCCACGCCGCCGCCGCCGGCACCGACCATCACGGTCGCGCCGTCGCCCACGCCGCCAGCCCCCGTGGAGATCAAGCCCCAAGCCCCGGTCGCTCCGGCGCCGCCCGCTCCGGCACCCGCCAAGCCAGCGGTCGTTGCGATCGGAGTCGTATGCCCGAACCAGCCGCAGCCCGCCATGCCGCCGAAAGCGGTACGAGAGGGAATCAGCGGCACGGTCCGGGCCCGTGCGACGATCAAGGGCGGTCACGTCGTGGCGGTCGAGATCATTTCAGCGACGCCCCGCGGGATCTTCGACTCCGTCGTTCGCAACGCGATGATGCAATACGACTGCAAGGCGGCCGGTGACGACGAAGTCAAGGCGGAGCAGGAGTTCGCCTTCAAGCTCGAGTAACGTAGCGCCGGCCACAGGGTCGGGCCCGCGCCTTGTTGGTTGCACCCGGTCCTGGTGGCGGTCGTCTGTCTGTTCCATATGCCCGCGCGGCTCGGCGCGCGGGCTCCAAAAAACCGATACGAATGTCTTTGTCAGGAGCCTAAGAATGATTCACCGTTTCCAAACCGCGCTCGTCGCTGCCTCTCTCGCTGCCGCATTGGCCGCGGCCCCGCAACTTGCCGTGGCGCAGGCCTCGGCGCCGGCGGCGGAGGCCTCCGGGC
>JALYHO010000165.1 GCA_030776545.1 Pseudomonadota bacterium
CCGCGCACCCCGTACACGCGTACCATCGGCTGCGCCGTCTCACTCTCCGACCCAGCCCCATGACCGGAACGCCCAAGCCCTCTTTCGAACTTCACGCCGGGGCCTTGCGGCTGGCCCTGCGCCCCGACCTCGGCGGCTCCATCGCCGGTCTCTGGCACCAGCAAACCCCCATCCTGCGCTCGACGGAACCCGAAGCGCTGCCGACCTCGCGGCTTTCGGGCTGTTTTCCGATGGTGCCCTATTCCAACCGGCTCGGTTATCGCAAGTTCCGCTGGAAAGGTCACGACTACACGACGCAGCCCAATTTCGACGCGAGCGTGCATTCGGTCCACGGCGTCGGCTGGCAACGCGTCTGGGACATCGTTTCGAGCAGCGCGCAAGAGGTGGTGATTCGTTATCGGCACGCGGGCGACGCCGACTGGCCCTTCGCATTCGAGGCCACCCAGTACTTCAATTTGACCCCGCAATTGCTGCATGTCGAGATGGTGTTGGTCAATACCGCCGAGATCGCCCAGCCGGTCGGGCTCGGTTGGCACCCGTATTTCCCCAAGCGGGCGCGTAGCCGCCTGCACATCGAACTGGCCGAACGGTGGGACGCCGACGCAGCCGAATTGCCGGTGCGCAAGGTGGCGCAGCCCGGCATCGACAGCGACGTCGCCCACCTCGCCTTCGACAACGGCTTCGACGGCTGGAGGGGACCGGCGCGCATCCGCGACGAGAAGTTCTCGCTCCAGCTGACCTCCTCGCTCGACCACCTGGTCGTGTTCACGCCTCAGGAGAAGCCTTATTTTTGCGTCGAGCCGGTGAGTCACGTCTCGAACGCGATTCACATGGCGGACCCGGCGGCGCACGGGCTGCGCACGGTCGCCCCCGGCGAGCGCTTCGCCGCCACCATGCAACTCGAAGTGGGGGTGATCTGATGAAGGAGGTCGACGACGCGGTGCGGGTCGCGATCGCCTCCGCGGCAACGCTGGGGGAGTCGCCCTTCTGGCACACCGGCGAGCAGGCGCTCTACTACGCCGACATCGTCGGGCGCCGGCTGCAGCGCTTCGATCCGAAGGACGGTGAATTGCGCCATTGGGACTTCGACTCGGACGTGGCGAGCCTGGCGCCGTGCCTCGACGGCTCGCTCCTGATCGCGATGCGCGACGGCATCTGGCGCTTCGATCCGACGAGCGGGGAGCGCGCGCGCCTGGTCGGGCCCCCGTATGACCCGGCTCGAGAGCGTTTCAACGACGGGAAGTGCGACCCCCAGGGGCGCTTCTGGGTCGGCACGGTCTACGAGCCACGCGACCCCGCGCTCGGTTCGCTCCATTGTTACGCCCGCGGCACCCTGACGCGTGAATTCGGCGGCGTGACCACGCTCAACGGCCTGGCCTGGAGTCCCGACGGCCGCACCATGCACTGGAGCGATACCCGAATCGCCACGGTCTTCGCTGCCGACTTCGACCCGGCCTCCGGTACGCTGAGCCGCCAGCGCGTATTCAAAGCCTTTCCACCCAAGGTGACGGGGCAGGATCTCGACACCTACGGCGGCCGCCCGGACGGCGCCGCGATGGACGTCGAAGGCTGTTATTGGGTCGCGATGTTCGAGGGTCAGCGGGTGGTGCGACTCTCGCCCGAAGGCGAGTTGTTGCGCGAGATCGTCTTGCCGGCGCGATGCCCGACGATGCCGTGCTTCGGCGGCCCGGATCTCCGGACGCTCTACATCACCACCTCGCGCGAGAACCGTCCCGCCGCCGAATTGATCGAGCAGCCGTACGCCGGCTGCGTGTTCGCGATCGATCTCGAGGTGCAAGGCCTGCCCGTCAACTTCGCCCTCTGAACCTGTCATGAATCGTCAAGAGCAACTGGCGCGGTTGCGCCTTGAAAAAGAATGGGACGTCGCAGTGATCGGTGGCGGTGCGACCGGCCTGGGGGTCGCGCTGGACGCGGCCGTGCGCGGGTTCAAGGTGCTGCTGCTCGAGGCCGGCGATTTCGCCAAGGGCACGTCGTCGCGCAGCACCAAGCTGGTCCATGGAGGCGTGCGTTACCTGGCCCAGGGCAACATCGGGCTGGTGCGCGAAGCCCTTCGCGAGCGTTCGCTGCTGCTGGCCAACGCCCCGCACCTGGCCCAGCCGCTGGCTTTCGTGATGCCGGGCTACAAATGGTGGGAGCGTGCCTACTATGGCGTCGGCCTCAAGGCCTATGACGCGCTCGCCGGACGCCGAGGCCTGGGCCCGACCGAGCTCCTCTCCAGCGCCGAAGTGCGGGCCCTGCTGCCGACCGTGCGCACCCACGACCTCTCGGGCGGCGTCAAGTATTGGGACGGCCAGTTCGACGACGCGCGCCTGGCGGTGGCGCTTGCCCGCACGGCGGTCGCCCATGGGGCCTGTGTCGCCAACCGCCTCGAATGTGCGGGCCTGGTGCGCGAGTCCGGACGGGTGCGCGGACTCGTCGCCGTCGACCTCGAATGCGGCGCCCGCTTCGAGGTCAAGGCGGCGTGCATCATCAATGCCACTGGCGTCTGGGTCGACGCGATCCGCGGCCTCGACGTCGATCCGGGTGGCCCGCGCAAGCCCCCCATGGTGGCGCCCAGCCAGGGGGTGCACCTGGTGGTGGATCGCCGCTTTTTGCCGACCGACCACGCGCTCCTGATTCCCAAGACCGACGACGGGCGGGTGCTGTTCGCGGTGCCCTGGCTCGGCAAGACCGTGCTCGGCACGACCGACACGCCGCGCGACGACGTGGCGGCCGAACCGGCGCCGTTTCGCGCCGAGATCGATTTCATCCTCGGTGAAGCGGGCAAGTACTTGAGCCTGGCGCCGACCCGAGCCGACGTCCTGTCGGTGTGGGTCGGGCTGCGCCCCCTGGTGCGCCCGCCGCAGGACCAGGACGGCCATGCACCGACCCAATCGATCTCGCGCGAGCACACCGTGCACGTCGACCCGTCCGGACTGGTCACCGTCACGGGTGGCAAATGGACGACCTATCGCGCCATGGCCGAGGACGTCCTGAACCGGTGTTTCGAACGCGCCCTGCTGCCCTCGCGAGCCGGCGGAGTGACCGAACGCCTGCGCCTGGCAGGCGCACCCGGCGGCCCAGGAGTCACCTTGACCCAGTCCCCGGGCGACCACGAATACGGCAGCGACGCGGCCGCCCTGCTGGATCTGCCGGGCTCTGACCGCTGGCTCTGGCGCGATGGCGGCGGTGGCCTGAGCGAGGCCATGGTGCGCTTCGCGGCCCGAGTGGAAATGGCGCGCAGTGTCGAGGACGTGCTGGCGCGGCGCTGCCGGCTCCTGTTTCTGGACGCGCGGCGCGCCGCCGAACTGGCCGATCCGGTCGCGGCCTTGCTCGCCGAGGAGCTGGGTCCGACCTTCGACGCCGCCGCGTCGGCAGCCTCTTTCAAGGCCCTCGCCTCGCACTATCTCGACTTGCCCTGAGCCGCGGCGCGGCTGATTGGTTCCCTGCGGGGGCCGGGGGCCTCGCCGGGGGTGCCGCAAAGGGTGGCTTTCACTTTCCTCATATAATTCCGAGGCTTTGCTGCCAGCGCCTTTCTATCACTCGAAAATGTCGAATGGATCGGCGGAAGAAGGCGGCATTCAGAAAAGACGTGCCGCCCCCTACGCCATGATGGAACCCGCCGTGTTGGATTTGGCTGAAAGCGAAGCGGGTGCCGGCGACTCGGGTGCAAGCGGTGCGGCTCGAGGAAGGGGTGGCATCGGAGTCGCCGTCGGTCCAGTCGACGCGGCGGAACAAGAAGGCGTCAGGCCCTGGACCCGCGAGGAGGCCCGGGCCTGGCAGCAGGACAACCCGTCGCCATCGCCTTGGCGGGTCGTCGCGGCGCAAGCCGCGGCTGGTTTGTTGTGTGCGGCCCTCGCGTGGGGTTACTCGCGACACGGCGAGACGGCGTGGTCGGCCTTATATGGCGCGGCGGCCGTCGTCGTTCCGAATGCCTTGCTGGCACGCGGAATGACTCGCGGAACACGTCATCCCCTGGCCCAGGCCGCGGGATTCATGTTCTGGGAAATGCTGAAGATCGGTGCGTCGGTCGCCATGCTGGCGGCCGCCGTGAAGGTGGTGCCTCACCTGAGTTGGCCGGCGCTGCTGGTCACGATGGTGGTGTGCATCAAGGTCAACTGGCTCGCGCTGCTGTGGCGTGGCCGGCGTTCGGACAAGAAAGCGTAGCGACAAGATGGCAGCTGAAGGCGCAGCGGAGCAAGGCCACACGGCGGGTGAATACATCATTCACCACCTGCAGCATTTGCAAAACGACCACCAGCACGGGGTGGTCGATTTTTCGGTCGTCAACCTCGACTCGACCTTCTTCACGATCCTGATCGGCGTGGTCGCGTGCTGGCTGCTCTGGCTGGCGGCTCGCAAGGCCACTTCGGGCGTGCCGGGCCGTTTTCAGGCGGCCGTGGAGATCCTGGTCGAGATGGTCGACAGCCAGGCCAAGGGCATCGTCCACAACGCCCATAGCCGCAAGCTTGTCGCGCCGCTGGCGCTGACCGTCTTCGTCTGGATCTTCCTTCTCAACGCGATGGACCTGCTGCCGGTCGACCTGCTGCCCTGGTTCGGCGAGCACGTTCTCGGTCTTGCGCATCTGCGGGTCGTGCCCACCGCGGATCTGTCCATCACCATGGGCCTGTCGGTCGGGGTGCTGATCGTCTGCCTGGTCTACAACATCAAGATCAAGGGCGTCGGTGGCTGGTCGCATGAACTCATCGCTGCGCCGTTCGGCGACAAATGGTTCCTGTGGCCCGTGAACCTGCTGATGCAGATCATCGAATTCGTCGCCAAGACCGTCTCGCACGGGATGCGGCTGTTCGGCAACATGTACGCCGGCGAACTGATCTTCATGTTGATCGCATTGATGGGCGGGGCGTTCGCGCTGACCGCGACCGGCCTCTTGCTCACGATCGGTCACATCATCGCGGGGTCGGTGTGGGCGATCTTCCACATCCTCATCATCACGCTGCAGGCCTTCGTGTTCATGATGCTGACGCTGGTCTATGTCGGCCAGGCCCACGACAGTCACTGAACCTGCCCGTACTCGTCGATTTTTTCCGCGGCATCTCTTTCGAGATCTCATTTTTCTCTTCAACTCACGAACCTCAACTGGAGTCATCATGGAAGTCATCAGCTTTGTCGCCCTCGCCGCCGGCCTCATCATCGGTCTCGGGGCTGTCGGTGCCTGTATCGGTATCGGCATCATGGGAAGCAAGTACCTCGAGTCGGCCGCGCGTCAGCCCGAACTGATGAACGAGCTGCAAACCAAGATGTTCCTGCTCGCCGGCCTGATCGACGCCGCGTTCATCATCGGCACCGGCATTGCGCTGTGGTTCGCGACGGCCAACCCCTTCCTGGCCCAGATCGCCAACCTGCCGAAGTAAGTCGCGTTCGGGTCCACCCCGGAGTTCCGCGACCTTTTTCCTATCTTGCAGAGGCTTAGACCGTGAGCATCAATGCAACGCTGATCGTGCAGTTGATCGTCTTCCTGATCCTCGTCGGCTTCACGATGAAATTCGTGTGGCCGCCGATCGCGAAGGCGCTCGACGAACGCGCGAAAAAAATCGCCGACGGCCTGTCCGCCGCCGACAAGGCCAAGGCCGAGCTGACCAGCGCCAACAAGCGCGTCGACGAGCAGCTCCAGGCCGCGCGCAAGGACGCGACCCAGCGCCTGGCCGACGCCGAGCGCCTGGCCCAATCCATGATCGAGGAAGCCAAGGGCCGGGCGGTGGAAGAGGGCGCCAAGATCATCGCCTCGGCCAAGGCCGAAGCCCTGCAGGAATCGATCAAGGCGCGCGAGATCCTGCGCGACCAGGTCGCGGTCCTTGCAGTCAAGGGCGCCGAGCAGATCTTGCGCAAGGAAGTGAACCCCGAAGTCCACGCCGGGTTGCTCTCGCAACTGAAGTCCGAGCTATGAGCCGGCGCGCGTTGCACACCCGGAGGGCCTGAGCGATGGCAGAACTCGCCACCCTGGCTCGTCCCTACGCCGAAGCGCTGTTCCAGGTCGCCGAACGCGGCGATCTGAAGCAAGCCGCTGCCGAGCTGGAAGCATTGGCCGCCGTCGCGTCCCGCCCCGAGCTGCGTCAGTTCGCCGACGCGCCGAGCGCGCTGCCCGCGCAGGTCTTCGACGTGATCACCGCGGTGGCCGGGGTTCCGCTGGGCGAGGCCTCGAAGAACCTCCTGCGCACCGTGATCGAGAACGGACGCCTGTCCGTTCTGCCCGAGATCGCCGCCCAGTTCCATGCGCTCGCCAGTGAACGCTCGGGGGTCTCGGATGCGACCGTCTACAGCGCGTTCCCGATCGAACCCGGCCCGCTGGCCGAGGTGGTCGCAGCGCTCGAACGGCGCTTCAAGCGCAAGCTCAACGCCCAGGTGCAGGTCCAGCCCGACCTCATCGGCGGCATCCGCGTCGTCGTCGGCGACGAAGTGCTCGACACCTCGGTGCGGGCGCGTCTGGAACAAATGAAGGCGGCGCTCACGGCCTGATGGCCTTGAGTGTCGCTCACCGATCCTCCTCGACCTGGAGACAGCGATGAACCTGAACCCCGCAGAAATTTCCGAACTGATCAAGAGCCGCATCGAGGGCCTCGGTGCGGCCACCGACATCCGCAACCAGGGCACCGTGGTGTCCGTGACCGACGGCATTTGCCGCGTCCACGGCCTGTCCGAGGTGATGCAAGGCGAGATGCTGGAATTCCCGGCCGCCCCGGACGGCAGCCCGACCTTCGGTCTCGCCCTCAACCTCGAGCGCGACTCGGTCGGCGCCGTGATCCTGGGTGAGTACGAACACATCTCCGAGGGCGACACGGTCAAATGCACGGGCCGCATTCTGGAGGTTCCGGTCGGCCCCGAACTCAAGGGTCGGGTCGTCAATGCCCTGGGCCAGCCGATCGACGGCAAGGGGCCGGTCAACGCCAAGCTCTCGATGCCGATCGAAAAGATCGCGCCGGGCGTGATCGCCCGCAAGTCGGTCGATCAGCCGATGCAGACCGGCCTGAAGTCGATCGACTCGATGGTCCCGATCGGCCGCGGCCAGCGCGAACTGATCATCGGCGACCGCCAGACCGGCAAGACCGCCGTGGCGATCGATGCGATCATCAACCAGAAGGGTCAGAACATGACCTGCATCTACGTCGCGATCGGCCAGAAAGCGTCGTCGATCAAGAACGTGGTGCGGTCGCTCGAAGCCAACGGTGCGATGGAATACACCATCGTGGTCGCCGCCTCGGCCGCCGAGTCGGCAGCGATGCAGTACGTGTCGGCCTATTCCGGCTGCACCATGGGCGAGTATTTCCGTGACCGTGGCGAAGACGCGCTCATCGTCTACGACGACCTGTCCAAGCAGGCGGTCGCTTATCGCCAGGTCTCGCTGCTATTGCGCCGCCCCCCGGGACGCGAAGCCTATCCGGGCGACGTCTTCTATCTCCACTCGCGCCTGCTCGAACGCGCCGCGCGCGTCAACGTCGAGTATGTCGAAGCCTTCACCAAAGGGGAGGTCAAGGGCCGGACCGGCTCGCTGACCGCGCTGCCCATCATCGAGACCCAGGCCGGCGACGTCTCCGCGTTCGTGCCGACCAACGTCATCTCGATCACCGACGGCCAGATCTTTCTCGAAACCTCGCTCTTCAACGCCGGCATTCGCCCTGCGATCAACGCCGGTATCTCGGTCTCCCGGGTCGGTTCTTCGGCGCAGACCAAGATCATCAAGGGCCAGTCCGGCGGCATCCGGACCGACCTGGCACAGTACCGCGAGCTGGCGGCGTTCGCGCAGTTCGCGTCCGACCTCGACGAGGCCACCCGCAAGCAGCTCGATCGGGGCGCCCGGGTCACCGAACTGCTCAAGCAGAACCAGTACTCGCCGCAGCCGATCAGCCTGATGGGTGCGACGCTGTTCGCGGTGAACAAGGGCTACATGGACGACGTCGAGGTCAAGAAGATCCTCGCCTTCGAGCACGGCTTGCATACCCACCTGAAGAGCAGCCACGCGGCGCTGCTGCAAAAGATCGAAGCCTCGAAGGCCCTCGACAAGGACGCCGAAGCCGAACTGGCGGGTGCGATCGCGGCCTTCAAGAAATCCTTCGCCTGATCCGCCAGTCCACCGACTGATCGATCACCAGAACGAGGAGCCGCCGAATGGCAGCAGGCAAAGAAATACGCGGCAAGATCAAAAGCTTCGAGAACACGAAGAAGATCACCAAGGCCATGGAGATGGTCTCGGTCGCGAAGATGCGCAAGGCGCAGGACCGGATGCGCGCGGCACGCCCGTACGCCGAGAAAATCCGCAGCCTGGCGGCCAATCTCGCGGCAGCCACGCCCGAGTACAAGCATCCGTACATGCTCGCGAACGAGAACGCCAAGACCGCGGGCTTCATCCTGGTCACGACCGACAAGGGGCTGTGCGGGGGCTTGAACACCAACGTGCTGCGCGCCGTCACGGCCAAGCTCAAGGAAGTGGAAGCCAGCGGCCAGAAGAGCGAGTCGGTCGCGATCGGCAACAAGGGCTTCGGTTTCCTGAACCGGATCGGCGCCAAGGTGGTGTCCCACGCCACCCAGCTCGGCGACCGCCCCTCGCTCGAGAAACTGATCGGTCCGGTCAAGGTGCTCTTCGACGCCTACGCCGAGGGCCGGCTCTCGGCGGTCTATCTCTGCTATACCCGCTTCATCAACACCATCAAGCAGGAACCGGTGGTGGTGCAGCTGCTTCCGCTCTCGACCGAGAGCCTGGCTGCCGACCGTGCCGCGGACGGGCAGGACCACGCCTGGGACTACCTCTACGAGCCCGATGCCGCGACCGTCATCGACGAATTGCTGGTGCGCTATACGGAGGCCCTGGTGTTCCAGGCCCTGGCCGAAAACATGGCGTCCGAGCACTCGGCGCGCATGGTGGCGATGAAGGCCGCGACCGACAACGCCGGCAACCTGATCGCCGAGCTCAAGCTGATCTACAACCGCACCCGGCAAGCGGCGATCACCAAAGAATTGTCCGAGATCGTGGCCGGCGCGGCCGCCGTCTGACGACGCAAGAATCAAGCAAAAGGAAAACTCATGGCTGACGTGCAAACCCAAGGCAAGATCGTTCAGTGCATCGGCGCTGTCGTCGACGTCGAATTCCCGCGTGACAAGATGCCGCGCGTCTACGACGCGCTGAAAATGGAAGGCGGCGAACTCACGTTGGAAGTTCAGCAGCAGCTCGGCGACGGCGTCGTGCGCACCATCGCGCTCGGCTCGTCGGACGGCTTGCGCCGCGGTTTGATGGTCGCCAATACCGGCAAGCCGATCTCGGTTCCGGTCGGCCGCGCCACGCTCGGTCGCATCATGGACGTGCTCGGCCGTCCCATCGACGAGCGCGGGCCGGTGA
This sequence comes from Pseudomonadota bacterium, assembly GCA_030776545.1. Taxonomy (GTDB): domain Bacteria; phylum Pseudomonadota; class Gammaproteobacteria; order Burkholderiales; family Burkholderiaceae_C; genus LMDS01. The sequence goes on from JALYHO010000165.1 coordinate 9,350, forward strand.
GCCAGGAGCTCACGATGTCGATTCACCGCAAGCCGCCCGCCTACGACGAGCTGAGCCCGTCGCAAGACCTGCTCGAGACCGGCATCAAGGTGATCGACCTGATCTGCCCGTTCGCCAAGGGCGGCAAGGTCGGCCTCTTCGGTGGGGCCGGGGTCGGCAAGACCGTCAACATGATGGAGCTCATCAACAACATCGCCAAGGCGCACAGCGGCCTGTCGGTGTTCGCCGGGGTGGGTGAGCGCACGCGCGAGGGCAACGACTTCTATCACGAGATGGCCGATTCCAAGGTGGTCGACCTCGACAACCTGCCGAACTCGAAAGTGGCCATGGTCTACGGCCAGATGAACGAGCCGCCGGGCAACCGCCTGCGCGTCGCGCTGACGGGCCTCACGATCGCCGAATCGTTCCGTGACGAAGGCCGCGACGTGCTGTTCTTCGTCGACAACATCTACCGCTTCACGCTCGCCGGCACCGAAGTGTCCGCGCTGCTCGGACGGATGCCGTCGGCCGTGGGCTACCAGCCGACGCTGGCGGAAGAGATGGGCCGCTTGCAGGAACGGATCACGTCGACCAAGGTCGGCTCGATCACTTCCATCCAGGCTGTGTACGTGCCGGCCGACGACTTGACCGACCCGTCGCCTGCGACGACCTTCGCCCACCTGGATTCCACCGTGGTGCTGTCGCGTGACATCGCTTCGCTGGGCATCTACCCAGCCGTGGACCCGCTCGACTCGACCAGCCGCCAGCTCTCGCCCGACGTCGTCGGCCAGGACCACTACGACACCGCGCGCGCCGTGCAGAACACGCTGCAGCGTTACAAGGAACTGCGCGACATTATCGCGATCCTGGGCATGGACGAACTGGCGCCGGAAGACAAGCTGGCCGTGGCCCGCGCCCGCAAGATCCAGCGTTTCCTGTCGCAGCCGTTCCACGTCGCCGAAGTGTTCACCGGCTCGCCAGGCAAGTACGTGCCGCTGAAGGAAACCATCCGCGGCTTCAAGATGATCGTCGCCGGCGAGTGCGACTCGCTGCCGGAGCAGGCGTTCTACATGGTCGGCACGATCGACGAAGCCTTCGAAAAGGCTAAGAAGATCCAGTAAGGGTCGGGTGTAACGCAGCAGGCGCTGGTTTCACTTGAGGCGAGCGCCTCGCAATACGCTCAGCAAGCCTTGCATGGGACGAGAGTTAGCG
>JALYHO010000166.1 GCA_030776545.1 Pseudomonadota bacterium
TTGGCTCGCGAGCGAGGGGATCGCCTCGATTTCGCTCAACCCCGACTCGGTGATCGAGACTTGGCGGCGGCTGGCGGCGGGGTGACCCCACTCCGCTTTCTCGACGCTTGCCGAAGGGGGCGGTGACCGGCCACGCCCGGAGCGTGGAGGCGTCCCTTCCTCCGGTTCGTGCCGATTGTGTCGAAGGGGCAGGTGACTGGTCACGCTTCGGCGCTCACTCCCCATTCGCCCTGAGCTTGGGGAGCGGCCGGTGACTCGGCACGCCAAGCTTCAAAAAGCTCAGCCATCACGGTAGATCAACGCACGCCGGCTTCGACAAGCTCAGCGCGAATCGGACAGCGGAACCGATCACCCCTGCCGCTCAACCGGCAAGCGCCATCACCATCTGAATCTTGTCGAAGTACACCTCCCCGATCTTGATCGCCCGCGGCAATCTCCCGCATTGCACGAAGCCTTTGGCCTCGTACAACGCCAGCGCCGCACGGTTGCCCGCCGTCACGGTCAGGGTCAGCAGCTCCAGGCCTTCGACCGCCCGCGCTCGGTCGATGCAGGCGTCCAGCAGTGCCCGGCCGACGCCGTGCCCCCGATGCGCATCCAGCACCATCGTTCCCACCACGTGTCCGACATGGCGCGCCTTGCGCCGGGTATCACGCTCGCAGCCGATCGAGCCGATCAGCTCGCCGTCCCGTCTCGCGCCCAGCACGAACGGGCAGCCGCCTGGCGCATCGAGCCCGAGGCGCGCGCGCAAGCCGTCGGCGCAGGGGCCGTGCGCGTCGTCGGCGTCGGAGGTGAATGCGCTGGGGTGAGCCGCCAACACGGTCTTGCGCAGCGATTGGTACGCCGCCAGGTCCGCGGCGCCGAGCCGAAAGACTTCAGCCACCGATGTAGTGCATCTCGACGCGCGGCTCGGCGTCCACGGAAGGCTTTTCAGTAGCGCGCAGAGCCGAGTAGCGATCGTCGCGCTGCTGCCAGACCAGGCCGATCGCAGCGGCGATGTCGGCGTCGGTGCGGTCGCTGCGCAGCAAGGCCCGCAGATCGTTGCCACGACTGGCGAAGAGGCAGGTGAAGAGTTTGCCCTCGGTCGACAGGCGGGCCCGGTTGCAGTCGCCACAGAACGCCTGCGTGACGCTCGAAATCACGCCGATCTCGCCTTCGCCGTCGGCGTAGCGCCAACGCCGAGCGGTCTCGCCGCGCATCGCGGCGCTCTCCGGCACGAGTGCGAACTCGGTCGACAGGCGTGCGACGACCTCGGCCGAGGGCAACACGTCGTCCATGCGCCAACCGTTGGTCGCGCCCACGTCCATGTATTCGATGAAACGCAGGATGTGACCGCTGTTCTTGAAGCGCCGCGCCATCGGCACGATCTGGTCGTCGTTGGTGCCGCGCTTGACCACCATGTTGATCTTCACGGGGGCCAGCCCGGCACGCGCGGCGGCCTCGATACCGGCCAACACGTCCGCAACCGGGAAGTCGGCATCGTTCATGCGCCGAAAGACCGCGTCGTCGAGTGCATCGAGGCTGACCGTGACACGTTGCAGACCCGCCTCTTTCAGCGCCCGGGCCTTGCGCGCCAAAAGCGAGCCGTTGGTGGTCAAGGTCAGGTCGAGCGGGGCGCCATCCGGCGTACGCAACGCCGCCAGCATCCCGACCAGGATTTCCAGATTCTTGCGCAAAAGCGGCTCGCCGCCCGTCAGGCGGATCTTGCGCACGCCGTGCGCGACGAAGAGCCGCGCGAGCCGCGTCAGTTCTTCGAAGCTCAACAAGGCGCTGTGCGGGAGAAAGGCGTAGTGCTTATCGAACACCTCCCGGGGCATGCAGTAGCTGCAGCGAAAGTTGCAGCGGTCGGTCACCGAGATGCGCAGGTCGCGCAGCGGTCGCCCGAAGGTGTCGCCAAGGAACCCGTTCGGCGCCTCGGCGCGGTCCGGGACCCGCGGGATGCGGGAGGCATGACGCAGATCGGCCAGGGGAATGACTTTGTCGACCATCACCGGATTGTGCCTGCCCGCGCTCGCCACGTGCTGGAAGCGGAGACTTCGGGCCCCCCAGAGCGACGGGTCAGCGCAGGGCGCCCATGGTCTGCGTGTCGGTGGCGGCGTCCTGGAGCATGGGTTCGGCGCGGCGGGCGCCGGTAAAGCGCTTGGCCCAGTAGACGAAGCGCATGTCTTCGACCCGGACCTCGCCGCCGGGCTTGGGCGAATGGATGAACTTGCCTTCGCCGACGTAGATGCCGACATGCGAGAAGGTGCGCCGCAAGGTGTTGAAGAAGACCAGGTCGCCGGGCTGGAGGTCGTTTCGCTTGACTGCGACCAGCCCGCTGGCGCGGGCCTGCTGGTCGGCCCTGCGGGGCAACATCAGACCCAGGCTGGCACTGAACACCTCGCGCGTGAAGCCGCTGCAATCAAAGCCGGTTTCGGGATCGGTACCGCCGCGCTTGTAGCGGACCCCGAGAAAATTCATGGCGGTCGACACCATTTCAGATGCCTTGTCGCGAACCTGGCTGACGAGGCCGGCGGGCGCCGCATCGGCGGTTGCCGGCAGGTCCGCCAACATGCCGCGGTCGACCAGAAAGCGATTCAGGGCGTCGGCGGCGGAGGCTGCGGCCGCGGCGGGCGGGAGCGGCGCATAGTCGGCCGGTGCGGCGACGACAGAGCCCATGCCAAAAAGCGCGAGTGCTACACCAAGAGCGGCTCGTCGCGCAAGACGCACGAATGGGGGGGTCATCAGCATGGCGGCGAGGATAAGGGAGGGTGTTGGCGTCGTCAATCGAAGAAACGTCTTGTAAGACAACGCCTTGTTACGAACACCTGAGACGTCACTCGAAGCGTGTTCAAGCTATGACAAAGCGTTCGCAAAATCAGCAACCCTTCGTTATCGTGCGTTCTTTGGGACACTTCTTTCCGATGTCGGCAATACTTCTCGAAAAGATCATTGGAAATGCTTACCTACTCCGATTTCCACCGCCGTTCGATCACCGACCCCGAGGGCTTCTGGAGCGAGCAGGCCGACCTGATCGATTGGGAACGCCGGTACGACCGGGTGCTCGACAACGACCGGCCGCCGATGGCTCGATGGTTCGTGGGTGGGCGGACCAACCTGTGCCACAACGCAGTCGACCGTCACCTCGCTGAGCGGGCCCACCACAAGGCCTTGATCTGGGTCTCGACCGAGACCGACGCCGAAATCGTCTACAGCTACCGTGAACTTCACGCCGAAGTGCAGCGCATGGCGGCCTGCCTGATCACGCTCGGGGTAGCGCGCGGTGACAGGGTGCTCATCTACATGCCGATGGTTCCGGCCGCGGTGTTCGCCATGCTGGCCTGCGCTCGCATCGGCGCCATCCACTCGGTGGTGTTCGGAGGTTTCGCGAGCGCCAGCCTGGCGAGTCGCATCGACGACGCCGAGCCGCGAGTGGTCGTGAGCGCCGACGCCGGCAGCCGTGCGGGCAAGGTGATCCCCTACAAGCCGCTCCTCGACGAGGCGATTCGTCGGGCGACCCACAAGCCGTCCAAGGTGCTGCTGGTGGACCGTGGCCTCGCCCCCATGGCGCGCCAGGAGGGCCGCGACGAGGACTACGCCGCCCTGCGCGAAGCGCACCTCGACACCCTGGTTCCGTGCACCTGGCTCGAGGCGACCGACCCGAGCTATACGCTCTACACGAGTGGAACCACCGGCCGGCCCAAGGGCGTGCAGCGCGACACCGGGGGCTACGCGGTCGCGCTGGCCGCGAGCATGAAACACATTTTTCAGGCGCGGGCGGGCGACACCTTCTTTTGCACCAGCGACATCGGCTGGGTGGTCGGACACAGCTACATCGTCTATGCGCCCTTGATCGCCGGCCTGGCGACCATCCTCTATGAAGGGTTGCCGACCCGTCCGGATGCCGGTGTCTGGTGGCGGCTGGTCGAAAAATACCAGATCAACCTGATGTTCAGCGCGCCCACCGCGGTCCGGGTGCTGAAAAAGCAGGACCCTGCGTTGCTGGCCGCCGCCGACCTCCGGTCACTGCGCGCACTCTTTCTCGCCGGCGAGCCCCTCGACGAACCGACGGCGCGGTGGATGGGGGAGGCGATCGGCAAGCCCGTGATCGACAACTACTGGCAGACCGAATCGGGTTGGCCCATCCTGACCCTTGCCCAAGGTGTCCAAGCCCTGCCCAGTCGTTACGGCAGCCCGGGCTTCGCGATGTACGGCTACGACGTGAAGGTGATGGACCCGGCGAGCGGCACCGAGATCGTGGAACCGAATCGCAAAGGCGTGCTGGTGATCGCCGGCCCGCTGCCGCCGGGCTGCATGCAGACCGTGTGGCGGGACGACCGGCGCTTCGTCGACACGTATTGGCGCGATTTTCCCGGGCAGTGGCTCTACAACACCTTCGACTGGGGTCTGCGGGACGCTGACGGCTACTTTTTCATCCTGGGACGGACCGACGATGTCATCAACGTCGCCGGCCACCGACTCGGCACCCGCGAAATCGAGGAAAGCCTCGCGGGCCATCCGCGGGTCGCCGAGGTGGCGGTCGTGGGTGTGGCCGATCCCCTCAAGGGACAAGTGCCCGTGGCCTTCGTCGTGCTCAGGGACCCGACCGGGCTCGAGCAGCCGGTCGCTCGGGCCGGGCTGGAAGGCGAGCTGATGCGCACGGTCGATGCCGGGCTCGGGGCGATCGCCCGACCGACGCGGGTGTATTTCGTCGCCGCGCTGCCCAAGACCCGATCGGGCAAGATGCTGCGCCGCGCGATCCAGGCGGTGTGCGAACGCCGCGAGCCGGGCGACCTGACGACGATGGACGACCCGATGGCCCTCGATCAGATCCGGGCCGCCGTCGACGCGACGTGTTGACTGGGCCGCTCGAGCCTACAGCACCTCCGAAGCGAAGTCGGCCAACCGGGAGCGCTCGCCGCGCGCCAGCGTGACGTGGCCCGAATGCGGCCACCCCTTGAAGCGGTCGACGGCGAAGGTCAGGCCTGAACTTCCTTCGGTCAGGTAGGGGGTATCGATCTGCGCCAGGTTGCCCAGGCAGACGATCTTGGTCCCGGGTCCGGCGCGGGTGATCAAGGTCTTCATCTGCTTGGGCGTGAGGTTCTGCGCCTCGTCGATGATGACGAACTTGTTCAGGAAAGTCCGCCCGCGCATGAAGTTGAGCGACTTGATCTTGATCTTGCTGCGAACCAGGTCGTTGGTGGCCGCGCGGCCCCATTCGCCCGCGCCGCCGTCGGTCTTCGAGAGCACCTCGAGGTTGTCGTCGAGCGCGCCCATCCAGGGGCTCATCTTTTCTTCTTCCGTCCCCGGCAGGAAACCGATGTCCTCGCCCACCGGCACGGTCACGCGGGTGACGATGATCTCGGTGTAGCGGCGGTCGTCCATCACCTGGGAGAGCCCGGCGGCGAGCGTCATCAGGGTCTTGCCGGTGCCGGCGGTTCCGGTCAGCGTGATGAAGTCGCACTCCGGGTCCATCAGCAGGTTGAGCGCGAAGTTCTGCTCGCGGTTGCGTGCCGTCACGCCCCAGACCGCGTTCTTCTGGTGGGTGTATTCCTTGAGCGTGCGCAGGACCGCGGTCTTGCCGGTGATTTCGATCACCTTCGCGTAGAGCGACGCCGCCCCTGGTGCCTCCAGATAGACGAACTGGTTGATCAAGAGCACCGGTACCATCGGCCCGCTGATGCGGTAGTACGTGAGGCCGCCCTGCTGCCAGCTCTCCATGGTCTTGCCGTGCTTGTCCCAGAAATCGCCCGGGAGGGGCAGCACGCCGGTGTAGAGGAGGTCGCCGTCCTCCAGCGTCATGTCATTGAGGTAGTCCTCGGCCGGTAAGCCCAGCGCACGCGCCTTGATGCGCATGTTGATGTCCTTGGACACCAACACCACGTCGCGCCCGGGCTGCTGCTCGCGCAACGCCTGCACCACGCCCAGGATCTGGTTGTCGGCCTTGCCCTGGGGCAGGCCGGCAGGCAGGGTCACGTTGATCAGGTTGGTCTGGAAGAAGAGCTTGCCACCGGCCTCGCGGTGGCCCGTGGCGGCCAACGCCAGGCCGTCTGACATGCCCGAGGCGTGGCGCGAAGGCATGCTGGCGGCGAGCGCGTCGAGCTCGCGACTGACCTGGCGGGCGTTGCGCGAGACCTCGGTCATTCCCCGCTTGTGACCGTCGAGCTCCTCGAGCGTGATCATGGGCAGGTAGATGTCGTGTTCCTCGAAACGGAACAGCGAGGTCGGATCGTGCATCAGCACGTTGGTGTCGAGCACGAAGAGCGTTGCGGGTCCGTCGCCGCGGGGCTTGCGCGCGCGCATCGCGGGTTGCGGGCGACGTGGGGCCGCGGGAGGTTTGGCCGCGGGCGGGGCCAGCGGCTGGGAGGCGACCGTCGCGGCGCCGAGGCTGCTCGCGGCGTCGTAGAGTTCGACCACCGGTGGGGAGACCGGCTCGGCAGAACCGGCGCGGGTCTTTTGCGGTCGTTTGCCAGGCTGCGGGGCCGCCTGCGACTCGAAATCGGCGGCGTTGAGCAAAGAGGCGCGTTTTGCAGGCGGCTTGGGCAGAGGCATGGAGGGTGTTGCGCGCGGGCGGGGCGCGGTAGTTTCAGGCGGGGGTGAGCGTAGGACGATGGCGGCCGTTCCCGCGCACGCAGGGCCGAGCCACGCAAGAGGGGTCAGGCACCCGCTTCATTCGTCCAGAAAGCAAAAAGCCGCACGGACGGCGGTGCGGCTGGTTTGTGTAGGGCAGTGCAGGGACTGTCGACCATGCCACTGATTATGCACAAGTTGGTGCGGGGCTCACGTCCGCGCGGGCCGGCCTGCTCAGCTTGTCTTCTTGAGCGCCTTGACTTCCTTGAGGACCTCTTCCACGTGCCCGGCGACCTTGAGGCCGCGCCATTCGCCCCGCAGGACCCCCTGGCCGTCGATCAGAAACGTGCTGCGCTCGATCCCCTTGACTTTCTTGCCGTACATGATCTTGTTCTTGACCACTCCGAACATGTGGCAGAGCTTTTCCTCGGTGTCGGCGATCAGTTCGAACGGGAGCTCGAGGAGTTGCTTGAATTTGTCATGCGACGCCATGTTGTCGCGAGATACCCCGAACACCACCGCGTCGGCCTTGACGAATTCCTTGTGGTGGTCACGAAACTGCATGGCCTCGGTGGTGCAGCCCGGCGTGTTGTCTTTCGGGTAAAAATAAAGGATGACGATCTTGCCGGCGAAAGCCTGTGGCGTGAATTTCACGCCACCCGTCGCGAGCGCTTCAAATTCCGGGAGGGGTTTGTTGAGGGCTGGCGTCATGGAGTATTCTGCTTGGTTGCGCCGGTACAGGCGTAGCCCAAGATTATAAGCGCTGCGGCAACGCCGCCTTCAGCCTCGTGCGTCAGTGGGCGCAGCTTGCGCGCTGGAACCCGTGGGTTCGAAGAGCAGCGCCGCGACCACCGATCGGCCTTCTGCCAGCAGCACGTTGTAGGTG
>JALYHO010000167.1 GCA_030776545.1 Pseudomonadota bacterium
GTCCTGCATCGCCAGGTCAGCGGCGGAGACGGCCAGCTGGCTCACCCGGTCGACGCCGGGCAGCTGCAGCTTGGTGAACCAGCGGGTGGCGTCGAACGGCGCCAGCGCCGCGGCCGCCGGCTTCGTCAGTTCGGCGAATACCGGGCGGATCGCGGATTCGGCCCGCAGCAGCCGCTGCAACAATTGGGCCGGGTCGTCGCCGTGAGGCGCGACCACGCCAAGGCCGGTGACGGCGACCTGGTTCACGCGGCCTGCTTCGCCCGGATCGCGTCGACCGCAGCGGCGAGTTCGCCCAAGGTGTCGATGTTGGAGTCTTCGTCGCGCATCGAGATGTGAAAATGGTCTTCGATGGCGAACAGGAACTCGACCAAGGCCAAGGAGTCGAACCCCTTTTCGCGCATCGACGCCTGCGGATCGAGCTCGGCGGGGTCGATGCCGAACTTCTCGTGGATCAGGTCCTGAAGCTCTGTCAGCGAACTCATGGCGGGCTGTTCTCGGGGATGCGATCGATCATAGCCGCTCTGCCCCGGCGCGCGAGCACCCGCGTCGCCGGGCCTCGCCACAGCAGTGAAGTGCCTGCGAAGGCGGCCCCGAGCGCGCCTCCGGCGAGCGCATCCAGGACCACGTGCTGGCGGATCGCCAGCGTCGACCAGGTGATGGCGAGGAACCACGCGACGTTCACGGACCGCAGCCAGGTCGGAGCCCCCGCCCGCCCCAGAATGTGCTCGATCCAAAGGCACGAGAACATGGCAAAGGCCACGTGCATCGACGGGCATGCGTTGCCATTGGCATCGATGTCTTGCAGCATGCGCAGACCGAGCAGATCCGACACCCGGCTCGTCTCCGGCGGCACCGCGGTCGGCCAAAGGCAGAAGAACGCGAGGCCGGCCAGACAGAGTCCGGCAGTCCACAAACCGTAGGTCAACAGCGCGCGAAAATTCGGCATCAGTCCGGGCGCGATGCCGACGTAGAGCCAAAGCGACAGGTACGGGCCGAGCATCAGGGGCTGGAACGGAACGAGGGCATCGAGCGCGGTCAGCGGCATCCTCGTGACCGCGAACATCGGGTGCCGCAGCAGATGGAAATAACACAGGAAGAAGACCCAGATCCACGCCGACGTGCCCACCAGCTTGAGGAGAAAGAGGTGGCGCGCGCGCCGGGTCAGCTCGGTTCGCCAGGCGGCTGCGTGCGGCGTCGTCATGGCGGCGAGTGTCGTCCGAATCGAACCCTGGCCCGGGCCCCGCTCGGGCGACGCGTGGCTCGCGGGGGCTTGCGCCCGGTGACGATAAACTCTGTCGGCATGGACATCCTCCCCCTTGTTTCCCTGGGCCGAAGCGAACTGCGGGTCGCGCCGATCTGCCTGGGCACCATGACCTTCGGCGAGCAGGTGGACGAGCCCACCGCGCACGCCATTCTCGACCGCGCCCTGGAGCGCGGCGTCAATTTCATCGACACCGCCGAAATGTACGCGGTGCCGGTGCGACGCGAGACCTATGGGGCGAGCGAGTCGATCATCGGGCGCTGGTTCGCGCAGCGCCCGCAAGCACGCGCCCGCGTCGTGCTCGCCACCAAGATCGCCGGGCCGGCGCGCAACGCCGACTGGATCAGAGGCGGCAGCACCAACCTCACGCCGAGCGAGATTCGCCAGGCATGCGATGCCAGCCTGCAGCGGCTGCGCACCGATGTCATCGACCTCTATCAGATCCATTGGCCCAACCGCAACGTTCCCGCGTTCGGGCCGATCTACTTCAACCCCAAGGACGACCGCGACTACACCTCGGTGCACGACCAGCTCGCTGCCCTCGCTGGCCTGGTGCAATCGGGAAAGGTGCGCTACGTGGGCCTGTCCAACGAGACGCCCTGGGGCGTGTGCGAATTCGTGCGGCTGGCGGAATTGCACGGCCTGCCGCGCATCGTCACGGTCCAGAATCCCTACACGCTCGTCAACCGATCGGTCGACAACGGACTGGACGAAGCGCTGCACCGTCTCGGCGTGTCGCTGCTGGCCTACTCCCCCCTGGCCTTCGGTCTCCTGACCGGCAAGTACGACGAAGGGGGCCTCACCGGTGGCCAGCCGACCGACCGCCTGACGCGCTTCGAGGCCTTTCGAAAGCAGCGCTGGGGTCGCGTCGAGGTGCTGGCCGCGGCGCGCCGCTACAACGCGCTGGCGCGCGACCACGGACTCACGCCGACGGCGATGGCACTGGCCTTTTGCTACACCAACTGGCGCGTGGCGAGCACCATCATCGGCGCCAACACGGTCGCCCAGTTCGACGAGAACGTCGACGCCTGGGACTGCCGGCTCGAGCCCGAGCTGTTGGCCCAGATCGATGCCATCAGGTGGTCGGCGCGCGACCCGGCGCAATGACCGCATGAGAAAGCCCGCCCACGTCAGCGACACCCCGGCGACCAAAGCCTTGCGTGACCGCGGCGTTGGCTTCAGCGAACATGTCTACGACTACGTCGAACACGGCGGCACGGCCGAGTCGGCGCGCCAGCTCGGCGTGCCCGAGCACGAGATCGTCAAGACCTTGGTCATGCAGGACGAAAAAGCCCAGCCCCTGGTGGTGCTCATGCACGGCGACAAGCAGGTCAGCACCAAGAACCTGGCGCGCCAGATCGGCGTCAAGGCCGTCCAACCCTGCACCCCGGACGCCGCGCAGCGCCACAGTGGCTACTGGGTCGGCGGCACCTCGCCCTTCGGACTCAAGAAAGCCCTGCCGATCTACGTCGAAGCGAGTGTCCTGCTGCTGCCGCGCATCTGCATCAACGGCGGACGGCGCGGTTACCTGCTGGGCATCGCGCCAGCGGTGCTGAGCGAGCTTCTGGCCGCCACACCGGTTCAGTGCGCCCTGTGACTCCGCGACAAGGCGCGCGCGCGCCGAGCGCAAAATAGCCCCCATGGCGTCTTTCTATCCCGTCCTCGCGACCTTGGTCGCCTACCTGATCGGCTCGTTGTCGTTCGCGGTCATCGTCAGCCGCGCGCTGGGGCTGCGCGACCCGCGCAGCTACGGCTCGGGCAATCCCGGGGCGACCAACGTGCTGCGCTCGGGCAACAAAGTGGCGGCCATCGCGACCTTGGTGCTCGATGCCCTCAAAGGCTACCTGCCCGCGCTGCTGGTGCTGATGTTCGGGACGCCGCTGGGGCTTTTCGAAGGCACGGTCGCGCTGGTCGGACTGGCGGCCTTCCTGGGCCACCTCTGGCCGATCTTCTTCCGTTTCAAAGGCGGCAAGGGGGTGGCCACGGCCGCTGGCGTGCTGTTCGCGTTCAACCCCTGGCTCGGGCTGGCGACGCTCGCGACCTGGGTGATCGTGGCGTTCTTCACGCGCTACTCCTCGCTCGCGGCACTGGTGGCGGCGGTCTTCGCGCCGTTCTACCAGATCCTCATCTGGGGAGGCGGCCCGATCGCGGTCGCGGTGACCGTGATGGGCGCGCTGCTGGTCCTGCGCCATCGCGCCAACATCGAAAAACTGCTGCGCGGCACCGAAAGCAGGATCGGCCAGAAGGCCGCTGCCGGCATGTCTTCCAAGCCACTACCCAAACACGGAGCCAAACCATGACCCAGGGGCTGCGCCGATTCCATGTCGGCGATCGCTTGTCCGAGATGACCATCCACAACGGCACGGTGTACCTCGCCGGCCAGGTGGCCAACGACGCGACGCAGGATATTCGCGGCCAGACCCGGCAAGTGCTCGCCGCGATCGACAAGTTGCTCGGCGAGGCCGGGACCGACCGGGCGCGCATCCTGATGTGCCAGATCTACATCAAGGACCTGGCCGACTTCGCGTCGATGAACGAGGTCTGGGAAGACTGGCTCGCACCGGGCGACGCCCCGCCGCGCGCGACCGTGCAGGCGCTTCTCGCCCGTCCCGAGTGGAAGGTCGAGATGGTGGTGACGGCGGCCGTGTGAGCGCGAACCGGCGGCGCTCACTGCTCGGCCTGGTGGCCGCCGCGCTGGTCGGGGTCACCGCGGTTCACGGGGTCGGCTGGTGGGCCGACCTGCGGCTCGGGCCGCAGGCGGCGGCCGCGGCACGTCCCGGCGACATTCTGATGATCGGCTCGGTCACCTGCGTCTATTGCGCCGCGGCCCGCCGCTGGCTGGTCGAGCACCGCGTGCCGTTCGACGAATGCCTGATCGAGCGCGACCCGGCGTGCGCCTCCGCGTATGCGGCGCTGCGGTCGCCCGGCACCCCGGTGCTGCTGGTTCGTGACCAGCGCCTGCTCGGATTCGACCCCCGGGACATCGCCCGTGCGCTGTCGACCGGGGCGACCCGCTCGCCTCCTTCTTCCTGACCCCTGGAACCCTCGATGACCCAACGCGTTCTCACCGGCATCACGACGACCGGCACGCCCCATCTGGGCAACTATGTCGGCGCGATCCGGCCGGCGATCGCCGCCAGCCGCGAGCCCGGTGCCGAGAGTTTTTTCTTTCTCGCCGACCTGCACGCGCTGATCAAGTGCGACGACCCGGCTCGCATCGAACGTTCGCGCCTGGAAATCGCCGCGACCTGGATCGCGGCCGGCCTCGACACCGACCGCGCCACGTTCTACCGCCAGAGCGACATCGTCGAGATTCCCGAACTCTCCTGGCTGCTGACCTGTGTCGCGTCCAAGGGCTTGATGAACCGGGCGCACGCGTACAAAGCGGCGGCCGACGCGAACCTGGCCGGGGGCGACGACCCCGACGCCGGCGTCACCATGGGGCTCTTTTGCTACCCGATCCTGATGGCCGCCGACATTTTGATGTTCAACGCGCACCGCGTGCCGGTCGGCCGCGACCAGGTCCAGCACATCGAGATGACCCGTGACTTGGCGCAGCGCTTCAATCACCTCTTCGGCGCCGGCCGCGAACTCTTCGTCCTGCCCGAAGCGGACGTCGACGAGCGCGTCGCGCTGCTCCCGGGGCTCGATGGGCGCAAGATGAGCAAGAGCTACGACAACACCGTGCCGCTGTTCGAGGGGGGTGCCAAAGGGTTGCGCGACGCCATTGCCAAGGTCGTCACCGATTCACGCGTGCCGGGCGAGTCCAAGAATGCCGACGACTCGCACCTGGTCGCGATTTTCGAGGCCTTCGCCGACGATGCCGAGCGCGCCGCGTTGCGCGCCGATCTGCAGGGGGGGCTCGGCTGGGGCGATGCCAAGGCCCGGGTGGTCGAGCGCATCGAGCGCGAACTGGCGCCGCTCAGGGATCGCTATGCAGAACTGGTCGCCCACCCAGAGACGGTCGAGGCGGTACTGCTCGACGGTGCCGCCAAGGCGCGCCGGGTGGCGGCCCCGTTCCTGGCCGAGCTGCGCAGCGCGGTCGGCCTGCGCCGGATGGTGGCGGTCGCACCGGCGGCCACACCCGCGCCCGAGTCGAAAACCTCCGGGCGACCCGGCTTCAAGCAGTATCGGGAGTCCGACGGCAAGTTTTACTTCAAGCTCACCGCCGCCGACGGCCGCGTGTTGCTGCAGAGCCTGCCTTTCGATAGCGGCCGGGACGCCGGGCAGTGGGTGGCGCGGCTGAAGAGCGACGGGGAGGGCGCCTTGAGCGACGCCCCGGCCGCGCGCGGGCCGGGGGTGAGCGTCCAGGACGTGGCCGAGGCGTTGAACGCGCTTCAGTAGCCGATCCCGAGGGCGTTGCGGACCTCGCGCATGGTCGCGCGTGCCACGCCCCGTGCCTGCTCGGTGCCGACCTCGACGATCCACTGCACCTGTTTCGGATTGCTCAAGTAGGTTTCCGCACGTTCACGCCAGGGTGCCTGCTCCCGAATGATCGCGTCGATCACCGGCTGCTTGCAATCGAGGCAGCCGATGGCCGCCGTCGTGCAGCCGCGCTGCACCCAGGTCTGGGTGTCGGTGTCGGAGTAGACGCGGTGGAACTGCCACACCGGGCAGCGTGCCGGATCGCCCTTGTCGCTGCGGCGAACCCGCTGCGGATCGGTCTGCATCCGGCGCACCTTGCGCTGCACCTCGGCGGGCGCCTCGCGCATCGCGATGTCGTTGCCCTCGCTCTTGCTCATCTTGCGACCGTCGAGCCCCGGCAGGCGGCTGGATTCGGTGAGCAAGGTCTCGGGCTCGGGCAAGACCGTCCGCCCCTGGCCGTGCAAATGATTGAAGCGCCTGGCGATCTCGCGGGTGAATTCCAGATGCGGCACCTGGTCCTCGCCGACCGGGACGAAGGCAGCACGGTAGATGAGGATGTCGGCCGCCTGCAGCAATGGGTAACCCAGAAAGCCGAAGGTCGCGAGATCGCGATCGGCGCCGGACCCGGTTCGGTCCTTGTAGGCGGGGACCCGCTCCAGCCACGACAGCGGCGTTCCCATCGCCAGCAGCGTGAACAGTTCGGCGTGCTCGGGCAGGCGGCTCTGGATGAACAGCGTGGCCTTGTCCGGGTCGATGCCGGCAGCGAGCCAGTCGACCACCATGTCGTAGACATTGCGCTCGAGATCGGCGTGGTGCTCGTATTGCGTGGTGAGGGCGTGCCAGTCGGCGACGAAGTAGTAGCAGGCGTACTCGTGCTGCAGGCGAACCCAGTTCTTCAGGGCCCCGTGGTAGTGGCCGATATGCAGGGCGCCGGTGGGGCGCATGCCGGAGAGGACGCGGGCAGGTGACATGGGGATTCCGGGGAAAAGACGCTGCCCAGTGTCCTACACTGCGCCCCCTGTGAAGCGAATTGTCATTCTCATCTCCGGCCGCGGCTCGAACATGGAAGCCATCGTGCGCGCCTGCGCGACCGAAGGCTGGAACGCCCGCGTGAGCGCGGTCATCGCCAATCGCGCCGGCGCCGCGGGGCTGGAATTCGCGCGCCAGCACGGCATACCGACCGCGGTGGTCGAGCATGCCGAATTCGCCAGCCGCGACGCCTTCGATGCCGAACTCGCGCAGGTGGTCGAAGCGCACGTTCCCGACGTCGTCGCGCTGGCCGGCTTCATGCGCATCCTGAACGCCGATTTCGTCGACCGTTTCGAAGGCCGGCTGGTCAATGTGCACCCCTCGCTGCTGCCCGCGTTCGCCGGCCTGCACACGCACCGGCGCGCCATCGAGGCCGGATGCAAGCTGGCCGGAGCGACCGTCCACTTCGTGACGTCGGCGCTGGACCACGGCCCGATCATCGCGCAGGCGGTGGTTCCCGTGCTGCCCGGGGACACGCCGGAACAGCTCGCCGCGCGCGTCCTGGAGCGCGAGCACGTGCTCTATCCGCGCGCCATCCGCTGGCTGGTGCACGACCTGCTGCGCACCGCCGACGGCGTGGTCAGCCACATTCGAGGCGAACCTCAGTTGCTGCGTTGAACGGTCAGAACAACCCGGCGGCGATGTTGATCGAGAACGCGAGGATCGTGGTGTTGAAGGCGAACGACAGCAGGGCCTGCAGCAGCACCAGGCGCCGCATCGGCCGGGTCGCGATCGACACGTCGGCGGTCTGCGAAGCGACCGCGATGGTGAACGAGAAATAGAGAAAGTCCGAGTAGTCGGGTCGGAACGCCGGGTCCGGCGATGGGAAGGTGAGTCCGTGGCCGTGCTCGGAGCCGTGATAGTAGAGACTGGCGTAGTTCATCGAGAAGAGCATCGGCAGCAGCAGCCACGACCCCATCACGGTGGCGAGTGCGAGCAGCACGTGCGGCAGGACGTGGTGCGCTCCGGTGCCCTTGACCGCTGCGAGTTCGACGACGATGGCAGCGATGCTGCACACCGCCGCGGTCGCCACCAACCCGAGCACCACCGGCGCGCCTTCGGCCTGGGCGATCGCCGTGGCGCGGACCCGGGCGTGATCCGCTTTCAGCATCATCGCGGTGGCCAGGCCGAGGAAGAGCCAGACCGCCACGTCCCATCCGATCAGGACCCGTGTGACCCAGCTGCCGACATCCGGGATCAGCCAGGCGACCAGCGCGCCGAACAGCGTCGCGCCCACCATGCGGGGCCGCATCTGCAGATGGCGAAAGATTGGATGCATGCGAGGGTGGCCGCGCGGCAGGCCGGGCCACGGGTGAGGCGTTCGTCGAGGTCGCAAGGATAATCCAGCCATGCACCCGAATGCCCTGCTCGAACTCGCGACCGAACTGATCCACCAGGTCCTCCAGTTCAAACACCCCGCCGACGGCGTCGTCTCGGATTTTTTTCGTCAACACCGCGCGCTCGGGACACGCGAACGCCACACGCTGGCCGAGACCACCTACGCGGTCTTGCGCGAGCGGCTCCTCTACCAGCACCTGGCCCAGTCCGGCAAGGGCGAGATGGAGCGCCGCCTGGCGGTGCTCGCCTGGCAAGGCAACGAGGGGTTTTTGCGTGCGGCGCTGTCCGAGACCGAGCAGCTCTGGCTCGCCCAGGTCGGCACGGTCGACCGGGCGACGCTTCCTGCGAAGCTTCGCCACAACCTGCCCGAATGGTTGGCCGAGCGCCTGCAGGCCGATCATGGCGACGATTTTTGGCCCCTCGTCGAGGCGATGAACCGTCCCGCGGGCCTGGACCTTCGCGTCAACACGTTCAAAGCCAAGCGCGAGGAGGTGCAGGCCGCATTCGCCGCCGCCGGCATCGACGCGTTGCCGACCCCGTATTCCCCGCTGGGCCTGCGCATCGCTGGCAAACCCGCTCTGCACAAGCTCGATGTGTTCTTGCGCGGGGATGTCGAAGTGCAGGACGAAGGCAGCCAGCTCCTGGCCCTGCTCACCGGCGCCAAGCGCAGCGAGATGGTGGCCGACTTCTGTGCCGGGGCCGGCGGGAAGACCTTGGCCCTGGGCGCCGAAATGCGCAACACCGGGCGCCTCTACGCCTTCGATACGTCGGGGCATCGGCTGGCGGCCCTCAAGCCGCGGCTTGCGCGCAGCGGGCTGTCGAATGTCTATCCGGTGCAGATCGCGCACGAGCGCGACGAGCGCATCAAGCGCCTGGCCGGCAAGCTCGATCGGGTCTTGGTGGACGCGCCATGCTCCGGGCTGGGCACGCTGCGCCGCAATCCCGACCTGAAGTGGCGGCAGTCGCCGGCGTCGGTCGAGGAATTGCAGGTCAAGCAGGCTGCCATTCTCGCCAGTGCGGCGCGCTTGCTCAAGCCGGGCGGCCGCCTCGTGTATGCCACTTGCAGTTTGCTCGAAGCCGAAAACGAGCACATTGCCGACGCGTTCACGGCCGAGCGCAGCCGGGATTTCCAGGTCGTGCCCGCTCGCGAGCTGCTGGCCAAGGCGCATGTCGGCCAGCCCGAAACGCTGGTCCGCGGAGACACGCTGCGGCTTTGGCCGCATCGCCACGCCACCGACGGATTCTTCGCCAGCGTCTGGGAGAAACGCTGACACATTGTTTCTTGGGTCGCAGGGAACTGTGGCGCCTATACCCGTCAAATGACAGGTTCAAAGAAAATCAGTCCCTTACAATCGGGGACCTGTGTTTTTTGCAGGTGCTAAAGGAAACAATGGATTCGTTAATGCTCGTTCGGGATGGGTTGGTCAATCTGCTGGCCCACGGCTTGTTGGATGCGACCTGGTGGCAAGTGCTGCTGTACGCGGTTGTCGTCACCCACATCACGATCGCGGGAGTGACCATCTTCCTGCACCGTTGCCAGACGCACCGGGCGCTCGAACTGCACGGCATCCCCTCGCATTTCTTCCGCGCCTGGCTGTGGCTCACGACCGGCATGGTGACGAAGGAATGGGTCGCCGTTCACCGCAAGCACCATGCCAAGTGCGAGACCGAGGACGACCCGCACAGTCCCCAGGTCTACGGTCTGAAGGCCTTGCTCCTGACCGGCGCCGAGCTCTACCGAGCCGAGGCCAAGATCGACGCCACGATCTCCAAGTACGGTCACGGCACCCCTGACGACTGGCTCGAGCGCAACCTCTACACCCGCTACAGCTGGCAGGGCGTCGGCGTGATGCTGCTCATCAATCTCACGCTCTTCGGTGCCATCGGCGCGGCGGTCTGGGCGTTGCAGATGGCCTGGATCCCGCTCACGGCCGCCGGCATCATCAACGGCCTGGCCCACTGGTGGGGCTATCGCAACTTCGAAGCCGCCGACGCGTCGACCAACATCTTCCCCTGGGGTCTGATCATCGGCGGCGAAGAGCTGCACAACAACCACCACACCTACCCCACATCGGCCAAGCTGTCCGTCAAACCCTACGAGTTCGACATCGGCTGGGCCTACATCCGGGCGATGGAAATGGTCGGTCTGGCGCGGGTGCGCAAGACCGCCCCCCTGCTCAAGCTCGGTGAGGTCAAACCGGTGGCCGACGACAAGACGCTGGAAGCCATCATCGCCAATCGCTACGAAGTGATGGCCAAGTACGCTCGCAACCTGCGCCGTGCCAGCCGCGCCGAATTCCTTCGCCTCAAGGCGGAGGGCACCCAGAGCGCCGCCAAGCTCGCGAACATGGAACTCGCGCGGCGCTGGCTGCATCGCGACGAAGACAAGATTCCCACGCACGTCAAGCCGAACCTGGCGGCGGCTGTCGAACTGAGCCCGAGTCTGGCCAAGTTGGTCGCGATGCGCGAAGAACTGCGCATGCTCTGGACCCGCACCAACGTGTCGGCCGAGCAACTCGTCTCCGACCTGCAAGCCTGGTGCAAGAAGGCCGAGGAGAGCGGCATCGCCGCGCTGCAGGAATTCGCCCTCAAGCTGCGGGCCGCGCACGCCTGAGGCACCCGCTCGCTCTTCACCGAGTGGGCGACCGCCGGCCACCGGGCGGCCGCGGGTCAAATCCTGCCCGCACCCTGCCAGAACCTGGCCATGAAAAAGCCGCCTCGATGGGCGGCTTTCGACTGTGCGCGGTGCCGACGGGTCAGCACGGCGGTGAGGAGTCTCTTACTTCAGCTTTGTTTCCTTGTAGGTCACGTGTTTGCGCGCCTTCGGGTCGAACTTGATCATTTCCAGCTTTTCGGGCGTGGTTTTCTTGTTCTTGTCGGTCGTGTAGAAATGACCCGTCCCCGCGCTGGATTCGAGCTTGATCTTTTCGCGTCCACCTTTTGCCATGATTGAGCTCCCGGACTTTAGATTTCGCCGCGGGCGCGAAGGTCGACGAGGACCTTCTCGATGCCCACCTTGTCGATCAGGCGCAGCGCCGCGTTGGAAATGCGCAGGCGCACCCAGCGGTTCTCGGCCTCGACCCAAAAGCGGCGGTACTGCAGGTTAGGCAAGAACCGACGCTTCGTTTTGTTGTTGGCGTGGGAAACGTTGTTTCCCACCATCGGACCTTTGCCCGTGACCTGACAGACGCGTGCCATGACGCTCTCCTTGACCTGTGACGTTTGAATCTGGAGTACCGAAATCCCGGCCCCGGCTTGTCAGACCCCTCGGGAGGTCTGGATGCCCATCCAAGGCGCCCTCAAGCGCCGGCAACGTGAGCGGCCGCGTGATTTCGGAAAAGAGGACGATTATAGCCCGATTATTGCTGCTCGAGAAAGCGCTGCGCGTCGAGCGCCGCCATGCAGCCGGTTCCCGCACTCGTGATGGCCTGCCGGTACACGTGATCCTGCACGTCGCCCGCGGCGAAGACACCCGGCACGCTGGTCATGGTGGCCATGCCCGCCAGGCCGCTCTGGGTGACGATGTAGCCGTCCTTCATCTCGAGCTGGCCCTGGAAGATCTGCGTGTTGGGTTGATGGCCGATGGCGATGAAGCAGCCGGTGAGTTCGAGCACGTGGGTGCCGCCACCGGGGGCCGTCGACTTCAGGCGCACACCCGTCACGCCGGAGGCGTCGCCGAGGACTTCGTCTAACGTCTGCCACAGGTGCAGGGCCATCTTGCCCTCGGCGACCTTGGCGTGCAGCTTGTCGATCAGGATCGCCTCGGCACGGAACTTGTCGCGGCGATGCACGAGGTGGACCTTGCGCGCGATGTTGGAGAGGTAGAGGGCTTCCTCCACCGCGGTGTTGCCGCCGCCCACCACGCACACGTCCTGGTCGCGGTAGAAGAAGCCGTCACAGGTGGCGCAGCCGCTCACGCCACGTCCCATGAACGCTTCCTCGGAAGGCAGGCCGAGGTATTTCGCCGAGGCCCCCGTGGCGATGATCAACGCGTCACACGTGTAGGTCCCGGAGTCGCCGCTCAGCTTGAACGGACGGCTCGAGAGATCGACCTCGTTGATGTGGTCGTTGACGAGGCGGGTGTCGAAGCGCTCGGCGTGCTTTTGAAAGCGTTGCATCAAGTCCGGACCCATGACGCCATCGACGTCGGCCGGCCAATTGTCAACATCGGTGGTCGTCATCAACTGGCCGCCCTGGGCGATTCCCGTGATCAGCATGGGCTTGAGGTTGGCACGTGCCGCGTACACGGCGGCGGTGTAGCCCGCGGGGCCGGAGCCGAGGATGAGAACGTGGGCGTGCAAGGTCGGGTGGCTCATGGCGGTCGGGGTGGGGTGAGTGTCGAAAGGTCGGACACATTCATTGATGCGAGAGTCTGACACGGGGAGAACACGGGTGCGATGGGACTGGCGCCAATGCTTTTAATGGTGACAATAGGGAAATTGTAGGTAGCGCAATTTTTGGCAAGAGTCGTTACTTGCATGCGTGGGGTCCGATCCGTTCGGCACCACACGGAGCGCCCGTGGCAGGGCGATGTCTCGACGCACAAAATGAAAAGGCAACCCGCATGGCCATGCTTTCCAACCTCGATCTGATTCGGCGCGTGCCGCTGTTTTCTCTCTTGACCAACGATCAGGCGCAGGGCATCGCGGACAGTGTCGTCAAACGGCGGTTCCGGCGCGGCGAGATCGTGGTCGAACATGGCAAGAAGTCGAACGCGCTGTTCATCCTGCTGACCGGCCGCGCTCGGGTCCTGACTGCCGACTCGCGCGGACGCGAGGTGATCCTGGCGGTTCTGCAGCCCGGCGACTACGTGGGCGAGATGAGCCTGATCGACAACGAACCTCACTCGGCCACGGTCCGCGCGGAGGTCCAGACCGACATGCTGATCCTGGGTCGGGCCGAGTTCGCGCGCTGCCTGCCGGAAAATTCCAGCCTGAGCTACGCCATCATGCGCGGCCTGGTGCAACGCCTGCGCAGCGCCGATCGCCAGATCGAATCCCTGGCACTGCTCGATGTCTACGGCCGGGTGGCGCGCACGCTGCTCGACATGGCCGAGATGGAAGGCGACGTCAAGACCATCCGCAACAAGGTCTCGCGCCAGGACCTGGCCAAGGTCGTCGGGGCGTCGCGCGAGATGGTCAGTCGGGTCATGAAGGACCTGGAAGAGCGCGGCATGATCCAGACCCAGGAAAACGGCTCGGTGATCATCAAGGAACAACTCACGAGTTGACGCGCGGCGCGGTCGTCGTGCGAGACGAATCGGCCACAATCCGGCAATGACTTTTCCTCTCGGCTCGCTCCGCTCCGACGGCGGCGCTTCCAACTCGTTCATTCCCGGTGGCGCCGCCTTCGGCCGAGACGGGACCGGCGCCGCCACGGCTTCGCCGCATCCGCCCGGCTGGCGCGTCCAGCTCGGCCTCCTGGTGACCGGCGTGCTCTGGCTCCTCGCGGTGCTCGCGCTGATGACCCACAACGCGGCCGACGCCGGCTTCTCGACCTCCGGAACCAGCGCGGCCCCGCTCAACAAGGTCGGCTCCCTCGGCGCGTGGTTCTCCGACCTGGCCTTCTTCCTGTTCGGTTATTCGGTGTGGTGGGCGCTCCTGGCCGGGGCACGCGCCTGGCTCGGCACGCTGGCGCGCGC
>JALYHO010000168.1 GCA_030776545.1 Pseudomonadota bacterium
GCATAGGACAGGATGTCCACGGTCAATGAGGCGCGGGGGCCGGGCCACGCGGCACCCGGGATCACGACCTTGTCGGGCGGCAGACGCCGGGCCAGGTCCTCGGTGAGGGTCTGCCGCGCCAGCCGTCCGAGCGGTGCCGCCCAATGGTCGAAATCGAGCACCTCGACCCGGCCCGGGTCGGAATCGCGGACCATTTCCAGGCGATCGAGCGCCGGCGGCACCTGCACCACCCGGACTTCGATCGCCGGGCCGGCATACGCGGTGTTGCTCGGCGCGCGCGCCGCCACCGGGGTCACGACGTAGTAGCGCGTCGAGGGACTGCCCGCGCAACCCCCGACGGCGAGGGCCGAGACGGTCAGTGCGGTCCATGCGACGCCGAGCCAGGGACGCGGCGTGTCCGGATGGAAGATGTTCATCGCTTTTTTTCCTCGGTCGGCAGGGCAGGGGTCGAGTCGGCGCCGCGACCGCGCAGCAGCGATTCCGGATGGCGTCCCAGGTAGTCGGCCAGTGCCCGGATCGAGCGCGCCGCGTCGGACAGCTGCTGGATCGTCTCCGGCAGGCTGACGTCGCTGCTGGCATCGGTGCCCGCGGGGCCGGCCAGCATCCCGCGCGCGGCGGCGACGGTCCCGGTGACCTCGTCGG
The DNA here is from genome assembly GCA_030776545.1 of Pseudomonadota bacterium. Lineage (GTDB taxonomy): Bacteria > Pseudomonadota > Gammaproteobacteria > Burkholderiales > Burkholderiaceae_C > LMDS01. The sequence continues at coordinate 643 of JALYHO010000168.1, forward strand.
CCGCCCGGTTGAGTTTGGCGACCAGCGGGCCGACCTGCGGCGCCACCTCGTGCATCATCTGGTCGGCCTGTGCGAGTGTGGCGTCGAGGTGCTGCAGGCTGCCCGCCAGTTGCGGCGACGACACCAGGCCGTTGAGCCGGGTGGTGATCTGCTGCACGTCGCGGCCGATGCCGTCGAACGGAATGCGGTTGAGGTGGCCGAGCAACTCGTTGACCTGGCCGGTGATTTCGTCGAAACCGGCCGAGGTGTCGTCGCTCGGTATCTGGCGCCCGGCGCCCAGCATCGCCGTCCGGGCGGCCCCGCGCACCGTATCGAACGTGATCGCCCGGCCGCCGATCAGGGGCGGCGTCTGCACCAGCCGGGCACGATGCCCGGCCGCGAGCAGGCGATTGACCACCTGGTCGGTCTGGCGTTGCAGGGCTTGCGGGTCGCCTCTGGGATCGATGTGGAGCTTTTTCGGATACAGCACGGCCTCGACCCGCGTCGAGGTCTCCCCGGTGGATGGGTCCAGGTCGAGCCGCACCGAACGAACCTCGCCGATCCGAAAACCGGCGAGCCGGATCGCTGCACCGGAGGACAACTCCCCCGCCGGGCCGACGAAACGCAACGCATACGGAACCTCGGGGCCGGGCGGCCCGGAACGCGCCTCGCCGCGCGACGCGTAGAGCGGGTATCGGGTTCCGGCCGGGCTGGGTGGCTGGTTGGACGGCGCATCGAAGTCATCGAACTCGATCGCGCCGTTGAAGAGCGCGCCGGCGTGCTCGAGCGTGGCCGTGGCGCCGCGCTCGGCGAGCGCCACCTGGACCGGACTCGAAATCCAGAAAAGGCCCGCCGGCTTGATCAGCACGTCGTAGGGGGCCAGGATGAAGATGTCCAGCAGAAAACTCTCCGGGGCGGTGAACCGAACGCCCGCCACCTTGCCGATCTGCTGGCCGCGAAAGTAGATCGGCGACCCGACCGAGGCTGTCGCGAGCGAATTCGCACTCAGCACGTACGCCGTCCCCGGGGTGTCCGGCATCACGATCGGAGGCTGGTTCAGGCCGACGAACCGGCGTGTCGGTTGCCCGCCGCGACCGGGAGCGAAGCCGATCGTCACTCCGGCGAGGGCGGCCTTGACCGAGGAGATGTCGTTGAGGCTGGGGTTGGCGCCGACCAGCCAGAACACGGCGCTGGTCGTCAACGCGGGTGCCGCCCGCCGGTCAAGCCGCAAGGTCAGGTCCACGCGGCGCCCGTCGGGGTTGACCTGGATGTCGCGGACGTGTCCGGCCTCCACCCCCTGGTAGATGACTTTCGTGTCGTCGATGTGGGCCCCGGCACCCGTGTCGAAGGTCACCACCACGTCGATGCCGCGGTCCATGAACGCGCGGATGCCGAGAAATGCGACGATCATCAACGCGGCCAAAGGCACCGCCCAGACCAGGCCGACCCAGCGGCTGCGACGCCCGCGGGCCAGGGGCACCGGGGCAGGATCGCCGGGCGGCTGCGACACCGGTTCGGCGGCGGGGACGGGAGCGGAGTCGTCGGTCATCGGTTCGTCCCGGCATGAAGCGGGTCCCAGAGCAAGCGCGGATCGAAACAGCGGGTGGCGATCATCGTGAGGATCACCACCGCGGTGAACGCAGGTGCGGCGGCCTCGGCACTGCCGTGGACCAAGGTGTTGTACTGGGTCACCGGCACGAAGCAGGCGATGACGAACGGGTCGACCATGGACCAGCGTCCGATCTCGTCGACCACCCGGTACAGGCGCGTCTTGGCCACCAGGCGGCGCCGCGAGCGGCGCAGTACCGACACGACGCACCAGGCGACGGCCACCACCTTGAGGAAGGGAATCGCGAAGCTGGCGACGAACACCAGGCCGGCCAGCCCATAGAGCTTCGATTCGAACAAGTCGATGATGCCCTGGATCACGGTGTACTTGACCGACGTCAGACCGATCGGCAGGGTCGCGATCGGATAGACGTTGGCCGGCAGGTAGAGCAGCGCCGCGGCGATCACGAGGGCGCCGGTCTTGACCAGCGAGTCGGGAATCCGCCGCCGCAGACGGGTCTGGCAGCGCGGGCACTGGCCACCTTCGCAGGCTGCCGGTAGGGTCTGTTCGCAGCCGCGGCACACCAGCACCGCTTCACCGGCGCTGACTGGCCGGTCGGGGGCGATCGCGCGCCAGACCGCGCCGCGGTCGAGCGTGGCGCGCGTGAACAGGCCGAGGATGGCGGCGGCCACGAAGCACAGGGCCCCCGTGCCGATCAGCACCGGCAGGGTCTGGTCGAGCCGCTCGTAAGCCACCACGAAGCCCAGCAGGAACACATCGGCCATGGCCCAGGTCTGCAAGGTCTCGTCGTAGCGGAACACCCGACCCAGCCAAGCCGGCCGTCGTCCCAGCCGAAGGGCGCCCAGCACTGCGGTGAGCAGGCCGAAACGGAGCAAGGGCAGCACCACGACCATCAGCCCGATCGCCAAGCCGAGTTCGGGATAGCCGCGTTCGAACATCACCCGTGCGCTCGAGCCCAGGTGGCTCTCGCGCGACACGCCCACCAGCGAGGTGGTCATCAAGGGCAGCAGGTTGGCGGGAATCAGCAGCAAGAAGGCGGCCGCGGCGCAGGCCAGGGCGGCAGTGACGCTGCGTCCGGTCAGCCGGTCGATCCCGGTGCCGCAGGCTGCGCAATCCAGCACATCGAAGCTCGCTGCGGGCGGTATGCGTTGCAGCGTTCCGCAGTTGGGGCACCCCAGCAGGTGCTGGGCCCGGTGGGCGGGAGGCACCGGGCCAGGGACCGGCATGGCAAGGTGCGCGCTCATTGCAAGACCGCACCGTCGCGGTCGCATGAAGGGGGCGCAGAGCGGGAAGTCACCACGGGGACCATCGCGCGGCAGGTCCCTTCACACCAGCTTGGACTCGAGCGCGTCCATGAACAAGCCCGCGACGTCGATTCCGCTTTGCTGCGTGATTTCCTGAAAACCCGTCGGACTCGTGACATTGATCTCGGTCAGGCAGTCGCCGATCACGTCCAGTCCGACGAGCAACAAGCCGCGCGCGGCCAGCACCGGGCCGATCGCATCGGCGATCTCACGGTCGCGGGGGCTGAGCGGCTGGGCCACGCCTTTGCCCCCCACCGCCAGGTTGCCGCGGATTTCGCTGCCCTGCGGAATGCGGGCCAGCGCGTGGGCCACCGGAACGCCGTCGATCACCAAGATGCGCTTGTCGCCTTTGACGATGTCGGTCAGGTAGCGCTGCACCATCACCGTCTCGGCCCCGCCGCGATTGAGCGTCTCGGTGATGCTGCCGAGGTTCAGTCCATCGGGGCCGACCCGAAAAATTCCCATGCCCCCCATGCCGTCGAGCGGCTTCAGGATGATGTCGCGATGCTCGGCGTGGAACCGCTTGATGTCCGCTTCGCTGCGCGTGACCAGGGTCGGGGCGATGAACTCGGGAAACTCGAGGATGGCCAGCTTCTCGGGGTGGTCGCGCAGCGCCCGGGGACGATTGAAGACCCGTGCGCCCTCGCGCTCGGCCTGCTCCAACAGGTGGGTGGCGTAGAAGAACTCGCTGTCGAACGGAGGGTCCTTGCGCATCACGACCGCGTCGGCTTCGCACAGCGCGATCGGCTCGGCTGCGCCGCGGGGCTGGAACCAGGCGTGGGGGTCGCCCGTGAGCGTGAACGCACACACCGGTGCGCTGACCCGTCCACCGCGCTGCCACATGACGTCCTGCGGTTCGCAGGCCAACAGTTCGTGGCCGCGCCGTGCGGCCTCCCGCATCATTGCGAAAGTTGAATCCTTGTATGTCTTGAAATGGGACAGCGGATCGGCGACGAAGAGAATTTTCATGGGAGGACGACGGGCGGTTCGGAATCGGGCTGCCGCGTCATACGGCAACGCGGGGGCGTCGCCACTGTTGCACAAAAAGTGCGAGACCGCCCACGACGACGCCCCAAAATGCCGAACCGATGCCCGCCAGGCTCAGACCACTCAAGGTGACGAGAAAGGTCAGCAGGGCCGCCTCGCGGTGGTCCTCGTCCTTCAGCGCCACTCCCAGCCCGGCGCCGATGCTGCCGAGCAGCGCCAGTCCCGCGATCGCCACGACGAGTTCGCGCGGGAAGGCGCTCAGCAATCCGGTGACGGCCGCACCGAAGAGTCCGATCACACAGTAGAACAAGCCGCAGGCCGCGGCCGCCACATAGCGCCGTTGCGGATCGGGGTGGGCTTCGCGGCCCATGCAGAGCGCTGCCGTGATCGCCGCGAGATTCAGCGCGAAGGCGCCGAACGGTGCCAGGACCAGCGTGGCGAGGCCCGTCAGGGTGATGACCTTGGAGATGGGGACGGGCACGCCCGCGGCCCGGATGGCGGCGACCCCGGGCAGGTTTTGCGAGGCCATCGTGACGACGAACAGCGGCAAGGCCAGGCTCACCATGGCACGCCAGCTGAAGCCGGGCGTCGTCCAGACCGGCACCGTGAGGCCCCACTCGACGCCACTCAAATGCAGGCCGCCGCTGTACGCCGCCTGCGCGATGCCCGCGGCCAGCACCGCCGGCACCGCGTAGCGTGGCCACAGGCGGCGCCCGAGCAGGTAGACGACGAGCATCAGGAGCACGAGCGCGAACGACGACTGCACGGCGAGGATCGCGTCCAGGCCGAAACGCGTCAGCACACCCGCGAGCAACGCACTGGCGATGGGCATCGGAATGCGGTCGAGGAGTTTTTCGAACCAGCCGGTCACTCCGAACAGCGTGATCAGCGCCGCGCAGGCGATGAAGGCGCCGGTCGCCTCGGTCATCCCGAACCCGCCGGCCGCCCCCGCGGTGGCCAGAACCGCCGCGCCCGGCGTGCTCCAGGCGATCATGACGGGCTGGCGCAGCCAGAGGGTCGGCAGCAGCGTCGCCAGCCCCATGCCGAGCCCGAGCGCCCACATCCAGGACCCGATCTGTGCCGGGCTGGCCCCGAGCGCCCGTGCCGCCGAGAACACGATCGCGACCGAGCTGGTGAAACCCACCAACACCGCCACGAAGCCCGCAGTGACCGCGGAGAGAGAACCATCTCGAAAAATGCTGCGCATGGACCCCCTGAGGATAGCGTCGCGACCGCTGCGGTGCGAGGCGGATATCGGCATTGGCGCACGCCACGCCGTGCCGTCGCCCTAAATCTGCACCTTGGTTCCCAATTCCACCACCCGGTTCGGCGGCAGGTTCAGGAAGTCGGCGGCCGATGCGGCGTTGCGGTGCATGCTGGCGTAGAGTTTTTCACGCCAGGGCATCATGCCGCCTCCCAAGGTCGGAACGATGGTCGCGCGCGACAGGAAGTAAGACGTCATCATCGGGTCGATCTCGAAGCCACCGGCGCCTTGCAAGCGCTCGAGCGAAGCCGGCACGTCGACATCGTTCTTGAAGCCGAAATTGAGCGTGACCTCCCAGCAGCCTTCGCACAGCTGGCGCGCAGTGCCCCGGCTTGCCGACGGCACCCACGGCACGTCATGGGTATGGACCGTGACGAACAGGTTTTGCCGATGCAAGACGTTGTTGTGCTTGAGGTTGTGAAGCAACGCGGTCGGGGTGAGGTCCGGCACCGCGTTCATGAAGACCGCGGTGCCGGGGGCGCGCATCGGCGGCTCCGAGAGGACGCTGCGAAGAAAGGGCTTGAGCTCGATCGCGTCCGCGCGCAGGCTGTTGGACAGCAGCTCGCGCCCCTTGGCCCAGGTCACCATGCCGATGAAGATCAGGGTGCCGATCACGAGGGGGAACCAGCCCCCCTGCACCACCTTGAGCAGGTTGGCGGAGAAAAACATCACGTCGATCGCGAAGAAAAAGCCCGTGGCGGCCAGCGCCGGAAGCAGGCGGTATTTCCAGGCGTGCCGCAGCACGAAAAACGTCAGCATGGTGGTGATCAGCATCGTTCCGGTCACGGCGATGCCGTAGGCCGCGCCCAGCGCGGTAGACGAGCGAAACCCCAGCACCGCCCCGAGCACCGCGACCAGCAAGGCCGTGTTGACGGATGGAACGAAGATCTGGCCCACCTCCTTCACGGAGGTGTGCATGATGCGCATGCGTGGCAGGAAGCCCAGCTGGATCGCCTGCTTGGTCATCGAAAAAGCCCCCGAGATCACCGCCTGTGAAGCGATCACGGTGGCCATGGTGGCCAGGATCACCATCGGCACCAGGGCCCAGTTGGGAAACATTCGAAAAAACGGGTTCTCGATCGCGCCGGGGTGCGCCAGCAGCAGCGCCCCTTGTCCGAAATAGTTGAGCGTCAGCGCCGGCAGGACGCAGGCGAACCACGAGAGCCGGACCGGCCCGACCCCGAAGTGCCCCATGTCGGCGTAGAGCGCCTCGGCGCCGGTCAGCGCGAGCACCACCGATCCGAGCCCCACGAACGCGATCCACCGGTGCCGCAGGCCGAACTCGATGCCTTCGAGCGGGTTCAGGGCCTGCAGTATCGCGGGCGTCTGCACCACGTAGTAGATGCCGATGGCCGCCAGGATGCCGAACCAGACCACCATGATGGGGCCGAACACCGCCCCGATTCCGGCCGTCCCGCGCTTTTGCAGGAGAAAGAGCGCGATCAGCACCGCCACGGCGATTTCGACCACATAGGGCGAGAGCGAGGGAATGGCCAGCTTGAGCCCCTCCACCGCCGACAGCACCGAGATCGCCGGCGTGATCACCCCGTCGCCATAGAAGAGCGCGGCGCCGAAGACGCCGATCACCAGCAGCCACTTGCGCAGCCGGGGCTGGTCGGTCACCGACGAAGCCGCGAGCGAGAGCAGCGCCATGATGCCGCCCTCGCCGTGGTTGTCGGCGCGCATGATGAGCGTCACGTACTTCAGGGTCACCACGACCATCAGCGACCAGAAAATCAACGACACGATGCCGATCAGGTTGGCCGGCGTCAGCGTCAGGCCGCTCGTCGACTCGAACACCGTCTGCATGACATACAGCGGGCTGGTGCCGATATCGCCATAGACCACGCCCAGGGCGCCGAGCGTCAGGGCACCCAGATGGGCGGTGCCGGGTTTGTCGGATGTTCTGCTCACGAATCAGGTCCCGCGACGGCGCGCGGTGCATCGGTCGGTAGGAAAAGGAATTCTGCGCCCCCCATGATTCGAGCCGGCAAGGCGACCCAAGGCCCACCCGTTGCGGCGTCGAGCCACGTGCCGGGCTCGGGCGGCCGTCGCTCTCGGTTCATTCGTAGACCTCGGCCTCCGGGTCGGTCGCCTCCATTTCGTAGCTCGCCGCGACCATGGCCAATCGCGCCACCACGCCGTACATGTAGAACCGGTTCGGCGCGCTGGCCCCCGGTTTGGCGTTGGGCTTGGGCAACTGGCTGTGCTCGGCGAATGCCAGCGGCACGAAGCTCGACCCTGGCGAGTCGAGATTCTCGTCGATGCCGCGTTCGGCGTTGACGCGGTAGAAGCCGCCGACGACGTACCGATCGATCATGTAGACGACCGGCTCGGCCACGGCATCGTTCATGCGCTCGTAGGTCGGCACGCCTTCTTGCAGGATCAGGTCGTGGACCTCGCGGCCGTCCGCGCC
>JALYHO010000169.1 GCA_030776545.1 Pseudomonadota bacterium
CACGTGTTGGGCTTCGCCCCCGTGCGAGGCGCAGGCCAGCGCGAGTTCGCCCGGCCCGAGTCCGAGCCGGTCGGCCGCGCCGCTGGCCACCAAAGGCAGCGCCTGCAAGACCTTGACCGCCGAGCGCGGAAAGATCGGCCGCTCGATGTCGCCGAGCGCCGCGACCACGGCCCCGTCGGCATCCACCACGGCCAAGGCGCCCCGGTGGCTCGATTCCATGGTGCTGCCACGCAGCACATCGACCAGGCAGGGATTCATGGGACCCACTGTATCCGTTCGGGGCGCAGCGCTATCCCGCGGGTTGCACGAAGGCGCGCAAATCCTCGGCCATGCGCACCAGCGACGGCTGGTGGATGTACATCATGTGCCCGGCTTCGAAGTAGCTGACCCGTACCCGATCGCGCGCCGCCTCGCGCAGGCCGAGGTGATGGAGGGTGTAGTCCCCCGCGGCGTGCGGCGTCCCGAGGTCGTAGTAGCCGCTCGCCACGTAGACCCGCATGTGCGGATTGGCCTGCATCGCCTTGCGCAGGCTCGGGCCGGCATTGACGTAGCGGTTCTCGAAGCCTTTCCAGTCCCACTTGTCCCAGATCGGCGCATGCACCACGTAGGGCGCGTCGGTCTCGTACTTGAGGGTCTCGCGCAAGACCCGGTTGATTCCGACCGCATAGGCCCCCAGCACCGCGCTCAGGAACGGGTCGGCTTCGGGTTGCTCGCCGCCGTCGTCGCGGTCCTGGCCCAGGAAACGAGAATCCAGCCGGCCGACGGTCTGCCCGCGTGACCGCAGCAGCTGCTTGAAGTAGCGTGACTCGCCGGGCCGCAAGTCGACCTGGCGCACGTAGTCCTGGCTGAGACCGCTATAGCGCGCAAGCTGGCGGACGATGGCCTCGCGGGCTTCGCCCTGGAGCCGCGCGCCCTGCATCAACGCGGCGGTGTAGTCGCCGAGCGCGAACGCCTCGGCCTGGGCCAGCACTTCGGCCAGCGGCAGCGCCTGCAGGTCCGCCTCCAGCGCGCGGTGGTACCACGCCGTCGCCGCGTAGGTCGGCAGGATCAGGGGGTAGGGCAGCTCGTTGCCTTCGTCGAAACTCAAGGTCTGGAAGTCGATCGCGAGCGACACCAGCATCACGCCGCTCAAATACACGTCGTGGCGGTCTTGCAGGTGCAAGGACAAACCCGCCGCGCGGGTCGTGCCGTAACTTTCGCCGATCAGGTATTTCGGGCTGCCCCAGCGTCCGTAACGCGTCAGGTAGAGGCGTATGAATTCACCCACCGAGTCCAGGTCGCGCTGGTAGGCGTGGTACTCGTTCGGCTTTTCGCCCTCGGCCATGCGCGAAAGGCCGGTGCCGATCGGGTCGATGAAGACCAGGTCGCTGTGCGTCAGCAAGGTGTACTCGTTGGCGACCAGCGCGTAGGGAGGAGGCGGCGGGTTGCCCATCGCGTCGCAGGCCACGCGCTGCGGCCCGAGCAGTCCCAGGTGCAGCCAGACACTGCTCGAGCCGGGCCCGCCGTTGAAGCTGAAGGTCAGCGGGCGGGCGTCCGGCCGGTCGCTCTTGAGCGCATAGGCGGTGAAAAAGAACGAGGCGCTCGCCTTGTCCTGCTTCGACGGGGCGCTGGCATCCTTGTCGTCGTAGGTCGGCGTGTAGTCGCGCAGCACGAGGGTGCCGCAGGTGGCGGTGTATTCGAGCGTTTCACTGCCGATCACCAGGCGATGTTCGGTGACGACCAGGCGCTCCTTCGGTTCGGCCGGCGCACGGGCAGCGAGAAGGGGATCTTTGCTGGCGTCTGGATGGGTCTCTTGGTTCGGTACGGACTCGGCCATGGTGCGGAGAAGGGGGAAAGGAAGGAGGAAATCTGGCCGTGGTCCGCTTCAGCAGTCTTTCAGACTGAGGGCGCGGGCATCGCTTTGCGAACCGCCCGCACCATTTTGCGCGAGCACCGCGATGACCGCTTCGCGGTCGCTCAAGCGTTGCGATTTGGCCAGGCTGGTGGCTTGGGCGGCCTGGGTCTCCAGGGTGGTGCGGCTGGAATGACCGCTGCAAGCGAGCAAATACACCACATGGCGCGACGTACCGAGGGTGACCCCGGTGCTCGACGCCACCCGGGGACCCATCGCCATCAAGTCCTCATAGCTCATCCCGACGCGCGGCGCGATCTCGCCCAGGTGCCGGCTCTCGGTGCGTCCGGCGAAGAAGACGACGACGAAAGCCACCGCGAGTCCGAGCCCGACGATGGTCGCGAGGTACTTGATCATGGCCAGCGGGCTCCCTGAAGATGTGTGCGATGGTACAGGTCCGGCCCGCTGCGAGAATGGCCCTGTCCATCGCAATGAAGCCGCCCATGACGAAAATCCTGTTGCTCAATGGCCCGAATCTGAATCTGCTCGGCACCCGCGAGCCGCAGACCTACGGCGCGCAGACCCTCGCTGACGTGGAAGCGCTCGCCGCTCGGGTCGCGCTGGCGCGCGGCGCCGAGGTCGCCACGTTCCAGAGCAATCACGAAGGCGCGTTGATCGACCGCATCCATGCGGCCCGCACCGACGGCACGGACTGGATCGTCATCAACCCGGGGGGCTTGGGCCATACGAGCGTGTCCTTGCGCGACGCACTGGCGGCCGTGGCGATTCCGTTCATCGAGGTGCATGTTTCCAACATTCACCGGCGCGAGGAATTTCGGCATCACTCCTTGCTCTCGGAACTGGCCAGCGGCATCATCGTCGGCCTGGGCGTCGCGGGTTATGGGCTGGCCATGAATGCCGCGCTGGACCGGACCGAAGCGCCCGCGCCGACCGCAAAGTAACAAAAGGTGAAATGCGAGTCTTCCCGTTGTTGCGACCGATGGCTGTCAACCTCGCCACCTCTCGTGGCGTTGGTTCTCGATGACGCCCACCCGCCTCTTGTTTGCTCTGCCCTTGGTCATGTCGCTCTCGGCGTGCGTGGTGGCCCCGTACCCGTCCAGCCGCGTGGTGTACGCACAGCCCGCGCCAGCCCCGGTCTACGCGCCGGCCGGGCCCGAGTACATGGTCGACGTGCCACCCCCTCCCCTGTATGTGGAGACGGTCCCTGCGGTGCCCTATGCCGGCGCCATCTGGATCGGCGGCTATTGGGGCTGGAACGGTGGACGCCACGAATGGGTGCCGGGTCGCTACGAACGCGCGCGTCCCGGCTACGGCTGGCGGCCCCACGCCTGGGTCCAGGAAGGCGGCCACTGGCGCCTGCACGGGGGCGGCTGGGAACGGCGTTGATCAGTCCCGCGTCGCTTCGTACACGGCGGCGGTCGTGTTGACGGCGTGCTGGGCGACCTGATCGGCGTGGCCCAGCAGGGCCTGCAGCGGATAGGTGCCCGAGACAATGCCGCCGCAGGCCACCTCCACCGCTCGCACCGCCGGCGGCAAGCCCTCGACGGCACCCGCCAGGCAGCCCACCACCGAGCTGAATCCGCCGTCGCCGAAGAGGACGTCGCCATCGGCCAGCACCCGGTACTCGTAGTCGGCCCCTTCCCGATGAATTTCGATGCGTACGATCATCATGACTCCTGTTGTGACCGACCCGCCAGCATGACGTCGCCCGCAGCGCGCGGTCAGGCATGGCCCGAAAACATTGGCATCATCGCGGATCGGGCCGCGTCGACGGCCTGTCACAGACGCCATGTCGAAGGTCCATAGCCACTACGAAAACCTCAAGGTCGCTCGCGACGCTTCGGCACAGGACATCCGCTCGGCCTACCGGCTGCTGACCCGTCAGTATCACCCCGACCGCAACCCCGACAACGCGGACGCCGCCCGCGTGATGGCGGTGGTCAACGTCGCCTACGACGTGCTCTCGGATCCGGCCAAGCGCAGGCGGCACGACGCGTGGATCGCGGAAGAGGAATCGGCGCAGGCGCGCCCGGTGCGGCACGCCACCACCTTGCATCGGCCCACTCACCGCGCGCAGGGGCCCCGGCCATCGGCAGCGAGC
>JALYHO010000170.1 GCA_030776545.1 Pseudomonadota bacterium
GGACCTGGTCGCGCAACCAGCGCCCCGAAGCGGAGGCGTGGGTCAGCTCGTGCCAGAGCTGGTAGTAGGTCAGCGCCGGGAACGGCACCGGGCAGCGCACGATGCGAACGGGCAACGCGTCGACATAGCGCGAGCAGAACAGGCGCCCGGTCGTGAGCACGAGCAGGCTCTGCGCCACCATCAGCGGGATCAGCCCGAAGTGCGCGCTGCGTACCATCACGTCGCGGGCCAGTCCGAGCGAGGCGAGATGCTCGTCGATGACGCCGGGCGCATGACCTCCCGTCCCGGCATGCAGGGGGCTCGGGGCGACGTGCTCGCAGGCCAGGTAGCGCTCCTCGGACCAGCTCCGGGTGCCGGCACTGCGGGCCATCGGGTGGTTTTCGGCAACCAGGCACACCACCTCGTCGCTGAGGAGGCGTCCGAGGTGCAGTTCTTCGGGTGGTTTGAGCCAGTTGCCGATCACCAGGTCGACCTCGGCCGCGGCCAGCCCGCGGCGATAGTCGAAGTCGCCCGAGAGTGGCAAGATTTCGAGCCGCACGCGGGGGGCGGCCCGTTTGAGGTGCGCGACCAGCTCGGGCAGGAACAGCGGGTCGAGGTAGTCGCTGGCGGCGATGCGAAAGGTGGCCGTGCTCGTCAGCGGCTCGAACGCGCGCTGGTGGGCGCGGGGGCTGAAGAGGCGGTCGGCGTCCTGCAGCATGCGGGTGACGGGATCGAGCAGACGCAACGCCGTCTCGGTCGGCGCCATGTTGTTGCCGGCCCGCACCAGCAACGGGTCGCCCGTCAACGCACGCAGCCGCTTGAGCTGGGCGCTGACCGCTGGCTGGGTCGACTGCAATCGCATGGCGGCCCGGGAGACACTGCGTTCGGTGATCAAGGTCTTCAATACCCGGATGAGATAGAGCTCGATCTTGTCGAAGTCCGGTCGCTGTGTCATATGACGTGCTCCATAGGCGATATGTCATTCAATGTATACCCCGGTGAGCCAAAGCGTCTAACTTCGGGTCTACGTTGCCGCACGCAGAAAGCTCGTCCATGCCCGACTCGTCCGCCTCCCGACCGATACGCTTTTTTCATCGCGGCAAAGTGGTGGAAGTCAGCGGCGTGCAACCGACCCGGACGGTGCTTGACTGGCTGCGCGAAGACGCCCGCTGCACCGGCACCAAGGAGGGCTGCAACGAAGGCGACTGCGGCGCCTGCACCGTCGTGCTGGGCGAACTCGCCGCGCCGGGCGACTCGCGCGCTGTGCGCGGCATGCGCCTGGACACCGTCAACGCGTGCATCCAGTTCTTGCCGACGCTCGACGGCAAGGCCTTGTTCACGGTCGAGGACCTCGCCGCCCTGGCGCCACCCGGGGGCGCCTCGCTGCACCCGGTGCAGCAGGCGATGGTCGATTGCCATGCGTCCCAGTGCGGCTTCTGCACGCCCGGATTCGTGATGTCGCTGTGGTCGACCTACGAGCGGCGCGGGCCAGGCGAGCCGGCACCCAGCCGCCAGCAACTGGCCGACGAGCTCTCGGGCAACCTGTGCCGATGCACCGGTTACCGGCCGATCCTGGACGCCGGCCAGCGCATGTTCGATCTGCCCGCGGTCGCGCTCGACACCGCGCCGGCGGTCGCCGCCCTGCGCACCTTGCAAGCCGCGCCGCCGCTGGACTACCGGGCGTCCACGGCGCGCTTCCTGGCGCCGCTCACCCTCGAGGAGTTGGCCGAGTTGCGCGAGCAGTATCCGAAAGCCCAGTTGCTGGCCGGGTCGACCGACGTCGGGGTGTGGGTCAACAAGCAGTTCCGGCCGCTCGGCGACATCCTCTATGTCGGGGCGGTGGCGGAGATGAAGCGGGTGGAGGAGCGCGATGGCGAACTCCATATCGGCGCCGGGGCGTCGCTCGAAGCCGCGTGGTCGGCGCTGGCGAGGCATTTTCCGACGCTGACCGACGTCTGGCTGCGCTTCGCGTCGCCGCCGATCCGCCATGCCGGCACGATGGGCGGCAACATCGCCAACGGCTCGCCGATCGGCGACAGCGCGCCCGTGCTGATGGCCCTCGACGCGACGATCCAACTGCGCCGCGGCGCCCGGGTGCGGAGCCTGCCGCTCGCCGATTTCTACCTCGACTACATGAAAAACCGGATGGAGCCCGGCGAATTCTTGCAGGGGTTGACGGTGCCGCTCGCCGGGGCGGCGCGCCAGGTGCGCGCCTACAAGATCAGCAAACGCTTCGATTCCGACATTTCGGCGGTCTGCGGCGCCTTCGCGATCGAGCTCGCGGGCCGGCAGGTCCGGTCGATACGGCTCGCCTTCGGCGGCATGGCGGCGACGGTCCGGCGCGCCGCGTTGACCGAGACGGCGATCCTGGGCCAGCCCTGGGACCAGGCCACGGTCAGCGCGGCGAAGTACGCCCTGGCCGATGACTTCACGCCCCTGTCGGACATGCGGGCGAGCGCGGCCTACCGGCTGCAGGTGGCGCAAAACCTGCTGCAGCGCCTGTGGCTGGAGACGCGCCTGGAAAATCCGTTGCCACCCGAAGCCACCAGCGTCTACAGCGTGATGCCCCACGCCGTCATGCCATGAACAAGCCCCTCGACGCGCCGCTGCCGCACCCCGCCGATGCCTACGCCGACTACCGCGCCAACAGCGCGGCCCGGCTGGACCTGCAGCAAGAAGCGCGCGACGCGCAGGCCGGGGCGCGGGTCGGTATCAGCCGGCCGCACGAGTCGGCCCATCTGCACGTCTCCGGGGAGGCGACCTACATCGACGACATTCCCGAGCTCCAGGGCACCTTGCACTGCGCGCTCGGCCTCTCGCCCATCGCCAACGGCCTCCTGACCGGCTGCGAGCTCGACCGGGTCCGGGCCATGCCCGGCGTCGTCGCGGTGCTGAGTGCCGCCGACATTCCGGGCTCGAACGACTGTGGATCGATCGTCCATGACGACCCGATCTTGTGCGATGGCGAGATCCGCTACCTCGGCCAACCCGTGTTCGCCGTGGTGGCGTCCAGCCGCGACGCCGCCCGGCGCGCCGCGGCGCGGGCCAGGGACGTTCTGACCATCGTGCCGGCGGTGCCGGTGCTGACGCCGCGTCAGGCCCACGAAAAAGGCCAGTACGTCCTGGCGCCGATGCACCTCGTGCGCGCCACGCGAAAAGGCGGCGCCCGGGCCGCGATCGACGCGGCGCCGCACCGCTTGCAGGGCAGCTTCGACGTCGGCGGCCAGGAGCAGTTCTATCTCGAAGGCCAGATCAGCTACGCGATCCCGAAGGAAGACGGTGGCATGCACGTGCATTGCTCGACCCAGCACCCGAGCGAAATGCAGCATCTGGTCGCCCACGCCCTGCGGTTGCATGCCAACCAGGTCCAGGTCGAGTGCCGTCGCATGGGCGGCGGCTTCGGCGGCAAGGAATCGCAGTCGGGACTCTTCGCCTGCGTGGCGGCGATCGCCGCGGCGCGCTTGCGCCGCCCGGTCAAGCTCCGGCTCGACCGCGACGACGACTTTCTCATCACCGGCCGCCGCCACTGCTTCTGGTACGAGTACGAGGTCGGCTACGACACCGCCGGACGGGTGCTCGGCGCCGAGGTCACGATGGTCTCGCGGGCGGGGCACTCGGCGGACCTGTCCGGGCCCGTGATGACCCGGGCCCTGTGCCACTTCGACAACGCCTACTGGCTGCCCGACGTCAACCTGCACGGGTTCTCGGGCAAGACCAACACGCAGAGCAACACCGCATTTCGCGGCTTCGGCGGCCCGCAGGGGGCGATCCCGATCGAGAACATCCTCGACAGCATCGCGCGTCGGCTGGGCCGCGACCCGCTGGATGTCCGACACGCCAACTTCTACGGCAAAACCGATCGCAACGTGACCCCTTACGGGCAGGAAGTGACCGACAACATCATCCACGAGCTGGTGGCCGAGCTCGAGGCCGGCAGCGACTACCGCGCCCGGCGCGCGGAGGTACGCGCGTTCAACGCCACCAGCCCGGTGCTCAAGCGCGGCCTGGCGCTGGTGCCGGTCAAGTTCGGCATCTCTTTCAACGTCAAGCACTTCAACCAGGCCGGCGCACTGGTCCACGTCTACAACGACGGCTCGATCCTCGTCAACCACGGCGGCACCGAGATGGGCCAGGGCCTCAACACCAAGGTCGCGCAGGTCGTCGCGCACGAACTCGGTGTCGGCTTCGAGCGGGTGCGCGTCACCGCCACCGATACCCAGAAGGTCGCCAACACGTCGGCGACCGCGGCGTCGACCGGTGCCGACCTGAACGGCAAGGCGGCGCAGGACGCGGCGCGCCAGATCCGCGAGCGTCTCGCGGCCTGCATCTCACGCCATCACGGCGGCGCCGCCGAGGACGTGCGCTTCGCCAACGACCAGGTCGAGGTCGGAGGCAAGACGCTGCCCTTCTCCGCCGTGGTGGCGCAGGGCTACCTGGATCGGGTGCAACTCTGGTCCGACGGCTTCTACGCCACCCCGGGGCTGAGCTGGGACAAGGACAAGATGTTCGGCCGGCCGTTCTACTATTTCGCGTACGGCGCGGCCGTGAGCGAAGTGGTGGTGGACACGCTGACGGGCGAATCGAAGCTGCTGCGCGCCGATATCCTGCACGACGCCGGCAAGTCGCTCAACCCGGCGATCGACATCGGCCAGATCGAGGGCGCCTTCATCCAGGGCATGGGCTGGCTCACCACCGAAGAACTGGTGTGGCATCCGACCACCGGAAAGCTCTCCACGCACGCGCCCAGCACCTACAAGATCCCGACCGCCAACGATTGCCCGCCGGTGTTGAACTGCCGCCTCTACCAGGGTCAGAACGCCGAGGACAGCATCCACCGCAGCAAGGCCGTCGGCGAGCCGCCCCTGCTGCTGCCGTTTTCGGTTTTCTTCGCGATTCGCGACGCGGTCTCGGCGGCGGGTGACCACCAGATCGACCCGCCCCTGGTCGCACCCGCGACTGCCGAAGCGATCCTGCGCGCGATCGGCGCGGTGCAGGCGGTCTGATGGACCGCAGCGTGCTCGCGGCAGCGCGCGATTGGCTCGCCAGGGG
>JALYHO010000171.1 GCA_030776545.1 Pseudomonadota bacterium
GCTTTGCGCCGACGTCGGGCGGCATCTTCATGGACTGCAGCGTCCACGATATCGACCTCGCGCGCTGGATGCTCGGCAACCCCAAGGCCACACGCGCCTTTGCCAGCGGCACGATCGCGCTGCACCCGAGACTTGCCGAGTGCGGGGATGTCGACAACGGTTTGGCGATCGTGGAATTCGAGGGCGGCGCTCGGGCGGTGTTGTATGCGAGTCGAACCATGGCACACGGACACGATACGAACACGGAGGTCATCGGCACTGGTGGCATGCTCAGCGTGGGTATCGGCGCGCATCGCGACCGCGTCACTACACGCGACGCCAGTGGTGTCCGGTACGGTGTTGTTGCCGACTTTTTCGAGCGCTTCGGCGAAGCGTTCCAGCGCGAAATGGACGCCTACGTCGCCGCTTGCCGCGGCGGAGCGCAGATGACGTTGACACTTACCGATGCCACAGAGGCGACGCGAATCGGCCAGGCGATCACACGCTCGTTGAAAAGTGGATTGCCTGAAGACGTCTAGGTGCGCGTAGCACTCGAGGTGCTTGTGCCATGTCACTGCGCGCCTTGACGGTTGGCTTTGCAGCAATCGAAGGCCGACTTCACGACGGAACGTCAACTGGATGTAGGCGATGTCCAAGCGCGCGGCAGCGCGGGCATCGAAAACTTTCGCTGGCACGACCTTCGGCACACGCGGGCCAGCGGGCACATCCAAGGATGAACTCCCTTGAACGTCCTGCAGGCCAATCCGTCACGGCCGCCCCAGACGGACCAACGGCTTGCATGATCCGAAGTTGATGCAAGCCGTTGATTTTGGCAAGTTTTTGGTGGGCCCTGAGTGACTCGAACACTCGACCTACGGATTAAGAGTCCGCTGCTCTACCAACTGAGCTAAGAGCCCCACGTTTCGCGCGTACCTGATCAATTGGTGGGTTGTGCGGGGCTCGAACCCACGACCAATAGATTAAAAGTCTACTGCTCTACCAACTGAGCTAACAACCCGCCGAGCCCACGATTATAACTTGATCTAGGCCGGGTCCTGTTTCGCGACGACGGATTCTAGCGCAAGACTGGCCGCCACCATGCCGAAGGTGGCGGTCACCGCGACGCTGGAGCCGTAGCCGTGGCAGTTCAGCGTGCCGTCGGGGCTCGTGGTGTCCGGCAAGGCCACGGCCTCGCGCGAGAACACGCATCGGATGCCGATGGCCGCAGTGCGCGGCGCGCCGTGATGCTTGCGCAGGCGCTGCCGCAGCGCGGCGAGAAGCGGATCGTGCGTGACCTGCCCCAGATCCTCGACACACACCTCGTGCGGCCAGCGTTTACCCCCCGCCGCACCGACGACCACGACCGCCTGGCCGGTCGCGATGGCCCAGCCCGCGATCGCCGCCTTGGCGCGCACCTGGTCGCAGGCATCGATCACGACATCGACCGGCTCGACCAGCAGTCCGGGCCAGTTGTCCGGCTCGACGAATTCTTCGACGGGTGTGATCGCGCAGCCGGGGTGGATATCGGCGATGCGGTCGCGCAGTGCGAGAACCTTGGCCTGCCCGACGGTGGCGCCGAGCGCCTGTACCTGGCGGTTGACATTGGACTCGGCGACATGGTCGAGGTCGATCAGGGTCAGTGCGGCCACCCCGCTCCGGGCGAGCGCCTCGGCACACCACGACCCCACGCCCCCCAGCCCGACGATGGCGATGCGGGCGGCGCGCACCCTTGCGTACCCCGCCTCGCCATAGAGACGGCGCAAGGCCCCGAAGCGGCGTTCCAGATCGGCGTCGAGTCGGGCCCGGCCTTCAGGCGCCGGCAAGATCGGCACCGGTCCTTCCATGGGGCCGGCTCAACGGAGACCGCCGCGACCCGGCGCGACCGCTCATTTCAATGAGGCCAGGCGGTCCCGGCCCGCCTGCGCCGCCTCCGACTTGGGATAGGTCTTGACGAGTTCGGCGATGGTCGCCCGCGCCCCCTTGGTGTCTTTCAATTCGGCCTGGCAATTGGCGATCGCGAGCAAGGCTTCCGGCGCCTTGGCACTGTCGGGAGCCGTGGCGATCAGGCTGCGGAACGAGCCGATGGCCTCGCGATACTGGCGAATGCCGTACTGCGCGTTGCCGAGCCAGAACAGCGCGGACTCGTTGTAGCCGCTGGCCGGGTAGCGCTTGCGAAAAGCAGTCAGCGCGTTCGCGGTGCCGGCGAAATCGCTCTTGCGCAGTAGATCCATGGCGTCGTCGTATTGCCGCTTTTCTTCGGCGTCGGCCTTGAACTCCTTGCCGTCGACGGTCACGGTCTTGGGCTCGAACTGACGCAGCCGATCGTCGACCCCGGACTGGATGTCCTTCTGTTTGCGCTGCACGTCGGACAGGTCGCGGGCCAGTTCCTCGTTTTGCCCACGCAGCTTGGCGTTGTCGGCCCGAACCTGTTCGAGTTGGTTGTTGAGGTCGAGCAGGCTGCGCTTGAGCTGGTCGATCTGGTCGGACAACTGCTGCTGGCCGGCCTTTTGACGCTCCGCGTTCTGGTCGATCCGGGTCCGGATGTCGAGGATCGCGCGGCGCGCCTCGTCGTCGTCGAACAGGCCGGCGCGGGCCGCGGGGGCGAACAGGGTGCTGCCGACGACGAACGCGGCGAGGACGGCGCGCCAGGTCGTGCCGCGGGGGGCGCGGACAAAGGTGGTGTTCATCGGAAATTCAGCTCGGCACGGCGGTTCTTCGCGTAAGCGGCCTCGTCGCTGCCCTGGACCGCGGGACGCTCCTTGCCGAAGCTCACGGCTTCGACCTGCGCCGAGGTCGCGCCCAGCAAGGCCAGCGACTTGGCGACCGCCTCGGCACGCTTTTGCCCGAGCGCGAGGTTGTATTCGCTGCCGCCACGCTCGTCGGTGTGGCCTTCGACCTGCAAATGCTTCTTGCGGTCGGCGGCGAGCGCTTGCGCGAAGCGCTCGATGATGGGGCGGTAATCGTCCTTGACGGCGTAGCTGTCGAAGTCGAAGTAGATGGTGCGCTGGGCGAGCGGGATCTGGTCGGTGCTGCTCGTGCCGAGATCCACCGGCGTGACCTTGCTTTCGCCGGTGGCGCCGGTTCCGGCGCCAGATCCCTTGCCTGCGTTGCCCCCGGGGGTCCGACTCTCGACCGGCGCGCCGCCATTGTCCAGCGGGACGCTGGAGCAGCCGCCGAGCAGTGCAGCGGCAAGCACCGCGCTCGTTGACAGGGTGAGTCTCAGTTTCATGGTCGTTCCTGGTGATGAATCGGGGGGCCGAGCAAACCTTGCGATCGCTGTCAGCGCCCGAAGGGGCCCCAGTCGGGCTCGCGCACGTCGGCGTTGGCGGAGACCAGCCGGGCCTTGATCTTGCCATCCAGCGTGGTCGTCATCAAGATGCCTCGACCCCCGGCGCGCGACGCGTAGATGATCAATTTGCCGTTGGGCGCGAAACTCGGGCTCTCGTCGTCGTCGGTGTCGGTGAGCGCCACGGGCTGCGCGCCACTGCTGGACAGGTCGAGCGTGTACAGCCGGAACGCACCGCCCTGGCGCGACACGTACGCGAGCGTCCTGCCGTCCGGGCTGATGGCCGGGCTGATGTTGTAGTTGCCGGAGAACGTGACGCGCTCGACATTGCCACCGCCGATGCCGGTGCGGTAGATCTGCGGGCCGCCGCCGCGGTCGCTGACGAAATAGATGCCGTGCCCGTCGGGGGCGAACTTGGGCTCGGTGTCGATCGCGTTGCTGTTGGTGATGCGCCGCACGTTACCGCCGTTGCGGTCGATCAGGTAGAGCTGCGAGCCGTTGTCGCGCGAGAGCGTCACGGCGAGCGTCTGGCCGTCGGGCGACCACGCCGGGGCGCTGTTCGAGCCACGGAAATTCGCCACTTCGCGCCGCGCGCCGGACAAGGCGTCCTGGACGTAGACGACCGCCTTTTGCTTCTCGAACGACACGTAGGCGAGCGACTTGCCGTCGGGCGACCAGGCCGGGGAAATGATGGGCTCGGGGCTGTTGAGCGCGACCTGTCCGCCCTCCCCGTCGGCATCGGCCACCCGCAGCGCGTAGCGCCCGGCGCCCTTGGTGACATAGGCGATCCGGGTCGAGAAGACGCCCTTGTCGCCGGTGAGTTTCTCGTAGATGAAGTCGGCGATGCGGTGCGCCGCCAGCCGCAGGTCGGCGGCTTCGACCGCCGTGCTCTGGCCGCCGAGTACGCTGCCCTTGACCACGTCCCAGAGCTTGAACCGCACATCGAAGCGGCCGTCCGCCAGACGCGTGATGGAGCCGGCCACCAGGGCATCGGCCGAGCGGCCGCGCCATTCCGACATGGCCGGCTGGCTGTTCTCGTCGAGTGTGCCGGGGGCGTCCACGTTCTTGAAGACGCCGCTGCGCTCGAGGTCGGCTTTGATGATCGCGGAAATGGACAGCGACGGGGTCGCCCGGTCCTCGTCGCGGAATTTGACGATGGCGATCGGCAGCTGGGTGGCGCCGACCCCGGAGATCTCGACCCGAAACTGGGCCATGGCCGGCCCCGCGGCGAGCATGACGAGGCCCGCGAGGCCCGCGTTGCGCAAGAGGTGCCGACGTGTCGATGGAATGAGCATCAAAAGTCCTGATCCGAAATGGCTGTCAAGGTTCAATCGCGTTGGGGTCGTGGGCCTCGGAAGGGACGCCGCGCGGCCCCGGCCGCCAGCGCATCTTGAGGTACCGGTAGTAGGTCGCGTGTGCCACGTAGAGCGCCAGCACAAGGCCGAGCCGCCCGTCCAGGCAGCCGAGCCGTAGCATATAGCAGCGAACGAAGGCCCAGGATCCATGCAGCAGGGCCGCGCCCAAACCGCCCGACCGGCCGGCCTGCGACTGGTCGAGCGCGCGGCCCGTGCTGTAGCGGTTGAGCTTGTCGAGCGCGTCGTCCAGGGTCGGCATGCTGCGGTGCAGAAGATGGCCGCGAAGCCGGCCGATCGGGCCGACCACCTCCAGCCGTTCGTGGACCCGGTCGTCGGAAAAGCGCGCCGCCTCGCGGCGGAAAAGCCGCAGCACCCGATCGGGATACCAGTCGCCATGGCGCATCCACTGACCGCAAAAATTGGAGAGCCGGGAGATTTCATAACCTGCCGGACCGGTGGCGGCTGACCCTTCCACGACCGCACGGATGTGCGTCGCAAGCTCGGGGGTGACCCGTTCGTCGGCATCGATGCTGAGCACCCAGTCGCCACGCGCCAGTGCCAGCGCCCGCCCCTTCTGGACGCCGAAGCCCGGCCAGTCGGCGGTGACGGTGACGTGCGCCGCGTGTTGCCGTGCGATCTCGCAAGTGGCGTCGCTGCTGCCGGCGTCCACGACGATCCATTCGTCGGCGAAGGCCACGGATGCCAGGCAGTCCGCCACGTTGGCAGCTTCGTTGCGGGTGATGAGGATGACCGAAAGGCGGGGTTCAGGCATGCAGGCGGATCGTGACTGGGCCCGAATTGTAGGCAGCCCAACGATAATCCCTCCGATGACCCCCGCCCCCCTGTTGCGCAAGTTGCGTGCGCTTCTTCCCTACTTCTCCGGCACGCAAGGGGCGTTCGTGCTGGCCGGCCTCGGGGCTGCCGTGGGCGGCGCCTGCGAGGCCGCCGTGAGCTGGCTGATGGTGCCGCTGGTCGATCAGGGCTTCAAGAACGTCCCGATCCGCTTTCTCGCCGAGTTGCCCCACCCGCCCTTGTGGCTGATCCCCGTGATGCTGGTGCTGCTGTTCGTCGTGCGCGGTGCGGCCGGTTTCGTGGTCGACTACACGCTCGCCTGGACCTCCAATCGCGCCACCCTGCGCTTGCGCTCCCGGCTTTTCGGGCGGCTCCTCGACGCCAACCCCAAGCTGTTCGCCGAGCGCTCCGCCAGCAGTCTGCTCAACACGGTGGTGTACGAAATGCTCGGCGGCGTCAATCAGCTCGTCGGCGCCGCCCAGACCTTGCTCAAGGACAGCTTCACGGTCCTGTTCCTGCTCGCCAACCTGTTCCTGATGAACTGGCAGCTGACGCTCTTCGTCGCTGCGATCGGCCCGGCCGCCGGCTACACGATGCGGGTGTTCGGCCGCCGCATGCACCGCATCACCAAGGACTCGCAGATCGCCGTCGACCGGCTTGGCTATGTGGTCGAGGAAAACGTGCTGGCCTGGCGGATGGTCCGGCTGCACGGCGTGCAAGAGGTGCAGCGCGGCCGCTTCGAGCACACCAGCGCCGCCTTGCGACGGCTGCTGATGAAGTCGACCGTGGCCTCGGCCACGGTGAGTCCGATCACCCAGCTGTTGACCGTCGGCGCGGTCGCCGCGGTGATCGCGTTCACCTTGTGGCAGGCGCCGCCCGGCGGCATGGGGATTTTCGTCGGGTTCATCGCCTCGGCGATCGCCGTGGCCACGCCGATCCGGCGCCTCACCGACGTGGCGGCGCCGATCACGCGCGGACTGGCCTCGGTCGAGCGCGGGCTCGAACTGATCGACCACGCGCCGAGCGAAGTCGGAGGGACCCACGCACCCGGTCGCGCGCGCGGCGACCTGGCCTTCCAGGAGGTGAGCGTGCAGTTCGGCGCCAGTGCCGACAGCCTGGCGCTCGATCGCGTCTCGCTGGAGATTCGCGCCGGGGAAACGATCGCGCTCGTCGGCCCTTCGGGGGCCGGCAAGAGCACCCTGGCCAACCTCCTGCCCCGTTTTCTCGACCCGAGCGCCGGCCGCATCACGCTCGACGGCACGGCGCTGCCGGACTGGGACTTGCTCGCGCTGCGCGAGCAGTTCGCCCTCGTCAGCCAGGACGTGGTGCTCTTCAACGACAGCATCGCGGCCAACGTCTGCTTCGGCGCCCCGGTCGATGCGCTCCGGGTACGGGCCGCGCTGGAGGCCGCCAACCTCGGCGCGTTCGTCGATGGTCTTGCACAGGGCACCGAGACCGTGATCGGCCACAACGGCACGGAGCTCTCCGGCGGCCAGCGCCAGCGCCTGGCGATTGCCCGCGCGATCTACAAGGACGCACCCATCCTGATCCTCGACGAGGCCACCTCGGCGCTCGATTCCGAATCCGAGCGCCTGGTGCAACGCGCCCTGGAGACCCTCCTGAAGGGGCGCACCAGCCTCGTGATCGCGCACCGCCTCTCGACGATCGAAAGCGCCGACCGGATCGTCGCGCTCGATGGCGGGCGCGTCGTCGAGCAAGGCAGCCATGCCGAACTGCTTGCCCACGGGGGCCTTTACGCGCGCCTGCACGCGCTTCAATTCCGGAGTTGAAACGCGTGCCCCCGCCCCGCCGTCCGGCCGACCTCCACGCCACGCCCCGATGATCTCGATCGTCATTCCGACCTGGAACAACCTCGCCTTCCTGCAGCTCGCGGTCGCGACGCTGCGACGCCATTCGAGTCAGGCGCACGAGATCGTGGTGCATGTCAACGACGGCTCGGACGGCACGCTCGCCTGGGTCCGGGACCAAGGCCTCAAGCACACCGCGAGCCCGACCAATGTCGGCATCTGCTTCGCCGTGAATCGCGCCGCGGCGCTCGCGACCCGGCCCTATCTGCTTTACCTGAACGACGACATGGCGGTGCTGCCGGGGTGGGACGCGCGCCTCCTCGAGATCGCGGGTCGGCTCGAAGGGCGGCGCTACATGCTGTCCTCGACCATGATCGAGCCGGGCAGCGACGGCAACCGCTGCACCGTCGCCGCCGACTACGGACGCGACCCCGGCAGTTACCGTGAAGCCGACCTCATCGCCGCGCTGCCCACGCTGCGGCGCGGTCACTGGCTCGGTTCGACCTGGCCACCCACCCTGCTGCCGACCTGGATGTGGGTCGAAGTCGGCGGCTACAGCACCGAGCTGTCCCCCGGGATGAGCAGCGACAACGATTTCTCGATGAAGCTCTGGCACGCCGGCTGCCGCACCTTCGTCGGGCTTGGGGACAGTTTCGTCTACCACTTCGCCTGCGTTTCCACCCAGCGCATCGTCAAGAACGACGGGCGCCTGCAGTTCCTGCACAAGTGGGGCATCAGCCAACGCGACTTCGATCGAATCTGCCTGCGCCGGGGCGAGCCGGTCGAGCTCGCGACCGCGCTGGCAGGCCGCACGCTCGACGCCGCCGACCGAAGGCAGCTCGCGACCGCGCGCACCCGTGCCCGGGTCGCGCTGACCTTCAAGCCGCCCGTCACCTTCGCCGCCGACGATCGAGGCTGAGGGGTGGACCTGTCCCGCCTCGCGATCAGCAACCACGCCCTGCGCAACAGCGGCGGCATCGAGCGCTACGCCATGACCCTGGTGCGCGGGCTGCACCAACGGGGCATCCGGCCGACCGTGATCGCGAAATCGTTCGACCGCACCTTGCCCGAATACGGGTGGGTGCAGCCCGTGAGCGCGGGCGTGCGGTGGGCACCGCCCAAGCTGCGCGATCTGGCGTTCGACTGGCGCATCGGCCGGGCCAAACGGCGGCTGGACCTTTTCCCGCTGATCGGCTGCAACCAGACGCGCTGGTCCGACATCGGCATTTGCGGAAGCACGCACCCGGGCTACCTGGAAGCGATGGGGCAGACCGCCGGCCGCGCCGACCGCTGGAAAGTCGATCTGGAGCGGGCCCACCTCCAGGCATCGCGCACCGTCGTGGCGCACTCCCGGCGTATGCGCGAAGAGGCCATCCGCTCGTATGCCATCGATCCGGCCAAGGTGGTGCTGCTTTATCCGCCCGTGGACAGCGAGCGGTTCTGCGTGGTTGACCCCGCGCGCCGAGCCGACCTGCGGCGCTCGCTCGGACTGCCCGAGGACCGCGCGGTCTTCCTGCTCGCGTCGACCGGCCACCGCCGCAAGGGGCTCGACCAGCTGATCGAATTCTTCGCTCGCACCCGCCTTCCCGCCACCCTGGTGGTGGCCGGACGGGCGATGCAGGGCTCCGTCCCCAACGTGCGACACCTGGGCTACCGCGACGACATCGAGAACGTCTACCGCGCCGTCGATTTCACGGTCATGGCGTCGCGCTACGAGCCGTTCGGGCTGGTGGGGGTCGAGTCCGTGCTCTCGGGCACCCCGGTGTTGCTGGCGCAGGGAGCGGGCTGCGCCGAGGTGATCCACGCGCCGGCCCAACTGCCGTTCGTGCTCGCCCGCGGCGGCTCCCTGGACAAGGCCGTGGCGCTTGCTGTCGAGCGCTGGCACGCCGGCGACCACCGCCTGCCGCAACCGCGGGCGCTGCTCGGCTACGACCCGGACGTGGGCCCGCATCTGGACGCCCTGCTCGGCCTCGCCCACGCGTTGGCATGCTGAGGACCGCGGCGGCGCTCCTATCATTGGCTTTTTTCGCAGGACGTGCCGTGGCCCATCCCCAGCAAGCTGAATTCTTTTCCGGCGTGCGCTCGCACTACCCGGCTGCGTTCGAAGCGGCGCGGGTCCTGGAGGTCGGTTCACTCGACATCAACGGCTCGGTGCGCGAGCTGTTCTCGGCTTGCGACTACACCGGGGTCGATTTGCAGCTCGGCCCGGGCGTCGATCTCGCGTGCCAGGGCCAGTTGGTCGGCTTTCCGACCGGCCACTTCGACACCACCATCTCGGCCGAGTGCCTCGAGCACAACCCGTTCTGGCGCGAGACCGTCGCCAACATGCTGCGCATGACCCGCCCCGGCGGCCTGGTGCTGATCAGCTGCGCCACGACCGGCCGCCTCGAACACGGGACCACGCGAACCAACCCGGACGCGTCGCCCTTCACGTCGGCCGCGAAGTGGGATTACTACCGCAACCTGACCGCCGCCGATCTCGCCGCCGCGCTCCACCTCGACGGCTGGCTCGCCGACTGGGGCCACTGGGTCAACTACATCACGCGCGACCTGTACGTCGTCGGCCTGCGCCAGGGTGGCGAGGGCACGCTCGCCGCCCCGATGAAGCGCGACTTCGATGCCCGCTACGCCATGAGCGCCAGCGCCAAATCCTGGCGCCGGGGCCTCAAGACCAAGTTGCTGGGCGACTTGCTCTCCCGGCCGTGAACGAGCCGGCGCCCCTCGCTTCGGTCCTGGTGATGGCCTACCGGCAGGAGGCGACGATCGAGGCGGCGGTGCGGGGGGCGTTGTCCCAGACGTATTCGCCGCTGGAGATCGTGATCTCCGACGATGCCTCGGACGACGGCACCTGGGCCGCGATCGAGCGCGCCACGGCAGGGTACGCAGGGCCGCACCGCATCATCCTGAACCGCAACCCCTCCAACCTGGGCATCGGCGCGCACCTGAACCGGATGGTCGCGCTCTCTCACGGCGAGCTCGTGGTCGTCGCTGCCGGCGACGATGTGTCACTGCCCCAACGTTGCAGTCGGGTCATGGCCGCCTGGCTGGCGGCCGACCGCCGCCCCGACCTGATCGCGTCGGCACTGCTGGACCTCGACGCGGCGGGCGGCGACCATGGGGTCATCGTCCCGAGCGATCTGGGCACGTACCGCGATGCCAGCGACTGGAGCGCTCGTCCCCCCTACGTCGTGGGCGCCGCGCAGGCATGGACGCGGCGGCTCTTCGATTTCTTCGGTCCGCTGCCGGCCGGCACGGTCGCCGAAGACCTCGTGATGGTGTTTCGGGCGATTCTTCGCGGCGGCGCCCTGACCTTGCCCGAGCCGCTCGTGCGCTATCGCCGCGGGGGCATTTCGAGCCGACGCCGGGCCATGCATGCGCGGGAGGTGGTCGAACGCCTGTTGCGCAACAACCGGCACGCATTGGTCGAACTGCCGCAGCTGATGGCCGATGCGCAACGCGCGGGCCAGTGGGAGGCGGTGCGGACGCCTCTCACCCTGCAGCTTGAGCGCGAGCGGGTCGTGAGGGATCTGTTCGCCGCTCGGGCCGGACCAGGGCGTCTGCGACGTCTGGTCGGAGCTCGGCAGGTGCCGCTTGCCGAGCGGGTCCGCCTGTGGGTTTATGCCAGCGTCCCGGGGGTGCTGGGCCCGTTTTTCGCCGTGAAGCGGTGGTTGAACTGAAAGCTGGGGGGTCGTGCGCGGCGGGTCACGGTAAAAAATTCCGTTCGGGATGAGGTTGCCGAAGCCGGCGTGCCTGGTCACGGGCCCTTCGACAACCTCAGGGCGGACGGGCGGCAGTGGTGTGGTCGGGAGAACGCGACCGAACGCGCTACATCAGAACAATGTCGTATTGCTCCGGTGACCCGGTCGCCTCGGCCTGCAGCGAGATCGGCTTGCCGATGAAATCCGACAGGCCGGCGAGGTGCTGGCTCTCCTCGTCGAGCAGCATCTCGACGACTGTCGCCGACGCGACGATGCGAAATTCCTTGGGATTGAATTGCCGCGCCTCGCGCAAGATCTCGCGCAAGATGTCGTAGCACACGGTTCGCGGCGTCTTCACCTGACCGCGCCCTTCGCACACCGGGCAGACCTCGCACAGCATGTGGGCCAGCGATTCGCGCGTGCGCTTGCGGGTCATCTCGACCAGCCCGAGCTGGGTGAAGCCGCTGACCGTCACCTTGGTGCGGTCGCGCGCGAGTTGCTTGCGCAATTCGGCCAGCACCGCGTTGCGGTGTTCCTCGCGGGTCATGTCGATGAAGTCGATGATGATGATGCCGCCGAGGTTGCGCAGCCTGAGTTGGCGCGCGATCGACTGGCCGGCTTCGAGGTTGGTCTTGAAGATGGTGTCGTCGAAATTGCGGGCGCCGACGAAGCCGCCCGTGTTGACGTCGATGGTCGTCAAGGCCTCGGTCTGGTCGATGATCAGGTAGCCACCCGACTTCAGGTCGACGCGCCGGGTGAGCGCGCGCGCCACCTCCTCGTCGATGTTGTAGAGGTCGAAGATCGGGCGTTCGCCGCTGTAGTGCTCGAGCTTGGCGACGGAGGTCGGCGTGAACTCCTGGCCGAACTGGCGCAAGGCCTCGAACTGCAGCCGCGAATCGATGCGGACGGCCTGGGTGCCTTCGTGCGTCAGGTCGCGCAGGACGCGCTCGGCCAGGCTCAAGTCCTGGTGCAGCAGTGCGCCTGGCGGCGACTTGAAGGCGCGCTGGCGCACCGCACCCCAGGTCTTGCGAAGGTAGCGGATGTCGTCGCTGAGTTCGTCGTCGCTCGCCTCCTCGGCGTTGGTGCGGAGAATGAACCCACCCTGCGGGCCGCCCCCTTCCGGCAGCTGCGCCAGCACGCCCATGCGCGCGCGCAGCTGCTCGCGCAACTCGTGCGAGCCGATTTTCTGCGAGATGCCGATGTGGTCGTCTTGCGGCAGGAACACCAGCAAGCGCCCGGCGATGCTGATCTGGGTCGAAAGCCGCGCGCCCTTGGTGCCGATCGGGTCCTTGATGACTTGCACGGTCAGGGTCTGCCCTTCGAAGACCAGTCGCTCGATCGGGGTCTGGGCGATGGCCGGTCCGCTTTCGCCGCGCGCGGCGGCAAACGCGGCGCGCGGCGTGACACCGTTGACCTGGACATCGGCGACGTGCAGGAATGCCGCGCGCTCGAGACCGATGTCGATGAACGCCGACTGCATGCCCGGCAAGACACGCGCGACCTTGCCGGCGTAGATGTTGCCCACCAGCCCGCGTTCGAGGGCCCGCTCGACATGCAGTTCCTGCACCGAACCGTTTTCGACGACTGCGACCCGCGTTTCCTGCGGGGTCCAGTTGATGAGGATGTCCTGCACCGGCAATGCCTCCAACGTTCTTGTATGTCACCACGATCCTACGCGCTTGCACCCGCGCGAGCGGCGCCCCTCAGAACCGCAGACCGGCCGATCGCAACAGCGTCGCCGTCTCGAAGAGAGGCAAGCCCATGATGCCCGAGTAACTCCCCTCGATGCGTTCGATCCAGGCCGCGAAGCCGCTCTGGATGGCATAGGCACCCGCCTTGCCGAAGGGCTCGCCGCTGGCCACGTAGGCGGCGATCGCCGCGGCCGGCAGGGGCGCCACCCGAACCCGGGACGTGCTGAGGGCGAACCCGACGTGCTGCCCCTGCGCCACCCCGACCGCGGTGATGACGCGGTGGGTCCGTCCCGCCAGCAGCGTGAGCGTGGCGCTGGCCGCGCGGGCGTCGGCGGGCTTGCCGAGAATGCGCCGTCCGAGCGCGACGGTCGTGTCCGAACACAGGATGGCCGCGGCGGGCAAGCCGCGCCGTGCCTGGCGGGTACGAGCCGCCTGCAACTTGGCCCGAGTCACGCGTTCGACGTAGGCGGCAGGCCATTCACCCGGCCGTTCCGCCTCGAGTGCTTCGGCGTCTTCGTCGGCATCGGGCAGCAGCAGCTCGAAGCGCACGCCGAGCTGGGTCAGCAGCAGTGCGCGGCGCGGACTTTGCGAGGCGAGATAGACAAAATCGGGCAAGCCGCCACTCATTCGCGGTGATAGGGGTGATGGGTCATCACGGTCCAGGCCCGGTACAGTGCCTCGGCCAGCATCACCCGGACGAAGGCGTGCGGCAACGTCAATTCCGACAGGCGCAGGGTATCGTCGGCGCTGCCCTTGATGGCGTCGTCGAGACCGTCCGGCCCGCCGATCAGGAAGGCGACGTCGCGACCGTCGCCGCGCCAGCGCGTCATGCGCTCGGCCAGCTGCAACGTCGTGACGCGCTCGCCGCGCTCGTCCAGCACGATCCGGCGCGCCCCGTTCGGGAGTGCAGCCAGCAGTCGCGCCGCTTCCGCCGCCTTCAGCTGCGCAGATGTTTTCTGGCCGCGGGTCTCGGCTTTCACGGCGCGCGTCGTCAGGCGCATGTCCGGAGGAAACCGTTTTTCGAACTCGGCGTACGCCGATTGCGCCCAAGCCGGCTGCTTCTGGCCAACCGCGACGACCCAAAGTTTCATGCCCGTGGCGGAGACTTCCGGGCCGGCGCCTTCTTCTTGGCCGCGGGGGTCGTGGCCGCAGGGACCTTGGCCGGAGCGGTCTTGGCGCTCGTCCTGACCGCCGGCGTCTTGGCAGCCGACGTTTTGGTGGCCGGTGTCTTACCTGCCGGCGTTTTTGCCGCCGGCCTTCTGGGCGCCGAAGTTTTCGCAGCGGCGCCGGTGGCAGCGCTCGTCCTGGAGGGCGTTTTCTGTCCGACCACCCGGGTCACGACCTTGCCTGCAGGTGGCACCGATGTCCTGGCGGGTGTCTTTCTGGCCGGCGTCCCCTTCGCCGTCACCGCTTTGGCCGCCGGCCTCTTGGCCGGCGCCTTGCCGACGGCCGCGGGCCTGGCAGTGCCCGCCTTCCCGGCCGGCGTGGCCGGGCCGGATCGGCTCGCGGACCGCGACTTGCGTGCCGCGGGCGCCGGCTCCTCGGCCTTCACCAGGCGGGTCGTGCTGCTGGCGAGCTTCATGCTGACCGGCTTGTCGCCCCAGATTTCCTCGAGGTGGTAGTAGTCGCGGATGGTGGGTTGCATCACGTGGACCACGGCAGCGCCGCAATCGATGATGATCCATTCGCCGTTGCCTTCGCCCTCGGTGCGCGGCACCGGATAGCCCGCGCTCTTGACTGCCTCGCGCACGCTGGAGGCCAGCGCCTTGGTTTGCCGATTGCTGGTGCCGGAGGCGACGATCACGCGCTCGAACAATGCCGAGAGGTGCTCGGTGTTGAACACGGCGATGTTCTGGGCCTTCAGGTCTTCCAGTCCGTCGACGATGACGCGTTGCAGTTTACGAATGTCCATTCAGCTCCTGGGCGCGGGGTCGGCGCGGGTGGGGTCTTGGTAGAGGCGGTGGCGGGCAATATAGCGCGCCACTGCGGGCGGCACCAGATCGTCGATCCGGCGCCCTTCGATCAGGCGCTCCCGGATTCCCGTCGAGGAGATATCCATCATGGGCAACGCCACCGTCTGGTGGGGCACCCGCAACACCTGCGGATCGGCCGAGCGCGGGGCGTCCGGACGGTCTGCGATGGCCAGTGTCACCAGGCCGAGCAAGTCCTGCCAGGCGTGCCAGGTATGCAGGCTCGCGTACTGGTCCTGCCCGATCACGAGGTACCACTGGGTGCCGGGGCTGGCCTCGCTCAGTTCGCGCACCGTGTCGACGGTGTAGCTGGGTCCCGGGCGCTCGGTTTCGAGCCGCGAGAGCTCGAACCGCGCTTCGCCCTCGATCGCCAGTCGCACCATCGCCTCCCGATGCACGGCGGGTGTCAGCGCACGCTGCTTCTGCCAGGCCTGCCCCGCAGGCACCCAGAGGAGTCGGTCGAGGTTCAGTTCGCTCAGCGCGAGCCGGGCGAGCGCGAGGTGGGCGTTGTGAACCGGGTCGAAACTGCCGCCGAACAGGGCGGCCCGGGCAGGCGGGGCGGTCAAGGGGCGGTCCAGTCGGCCCAGTCGCGCGGCGGCAGGAAGTCGGTGTAGAGACGCGCCTCCGGGGTGCCGGGGTCGGGGTGCCAGTCATAGCGCCAGGTGACGACGGGCGGCATCGACATCAGGATGCTCTCGGTGCGCCCGCCCGACTGCAGGCCGAACAGCGTGCCCCGGTCGAACACCAGGTTGAATTCGACGTAGCGACCGCGGCGATAGGTCTGGAACTCGCGTTCGCGCTGCCCGTAAGGGGTGTCCTTGCGTCGCTGCAGGAGGGGAAGGTAGGCCGGCAGGAACGCCTCCCCGACCGCTCGCATCATGGCGAAGCCCGAGTCGAAGCCGCCCTCGTTGAAATCGTCGAAGAACACGCCGCCGATTCCCCGCGCCTCGCCGCGGTGCTTCAGGAAAAAATAGTCGTCGCACCAACGCTTGAAGCGCGGATATTTGTCGCCGCCGAAGGGCTGGAGGGCATCGCGATTGACCCGGTGGAAATGCGCAGCATCCGCTTCGAAACCGTAGGTGGGGGTCAGGTCCATCCCACCGCCGAACCAGGTGACGGCGGGAGCGTCCGCTGGCAGTGCCACCAACATGCGCACGTTCATGTGGACCGTGGGCGCCCAGGGATTGCGTGGGTGAAAAACCAGCGAAACGCCGAGCGCTTCGAAAGGCGCTCCGGCGAGTTCGGGGCGGTGCTGGGTCGCAGACGGCGGCAAGGCGCGACCTCGGACATGCGAGTAGCTGCACCCGCCGCGCTCGATCACGGCCCCGCCTTCGAGCAGCCGCGAGCGGCCTTCACCTTCCAGCGGGCCCCCCGGCTCGCGCTGCCAGGCGTCGGTGATGAAAGGTTGGCCGTCCTCGGCCTCGATCGCGGCGACGATCCGGGTCTGCAATCCGTCCAGGTAGTCGCGCACTGCCGCGGCGGCGGTGTTCAACGTCTGACCGCCCGGTGACCGATGTCACGTCGGTACTGGGCGCCTTCGAAATGGATGCCGCGCAGGACGTCGTAGGCGCGGTGCTGCGCGATCTTCACCGAGTCCCCGAGGGCGGTGACGCACAGCACGCGCCCGCCTGCCGTCTCGGTCCCCCGCGGTCCGGCCGCGGTCGCGGCGTGGAAGACGCACGTGTCGTCTGCCGGCGCGGACAGGCCGCTCACCAGGTCGCCGACACGCGGCTGGCCGGGATAGCCGGCCGCCGCCATCACCACCCCGAGAGCAGCGCGCCGGTCCCATTCGAGGTCGACCTTGTCGAGCGCGCCGTCGCAGGCATGCAGCAGCACCTCCAGCAGGTCCGATTTGAGCCGCATCATGATGGGCTGGGTTTCAGGATCGCCCAGGCGGCAGTTGAATTCGACCGTGCGCGGTTGACCGGCGGCATCGATCATCAAGCCGGCATAGAGAAAACCGGTGTAGGGAATGCCGTCCCTGGCCATGCCGGCGATGGTGGGGTGGATGATCTCGTGCATCACCTTGGCATGCACGTTGGGAGTCACCACCGGAGCCGGCGAATAGGCCCCCATGCCGCCGGTATTGGGTCCGCGATCGTCGTCCAGGAGGCGCTTGTGGTCCTGACTGGTGGCCAACGCGAGCACGGTCTTGCCGTCGCACAGCACGATGAAGCTGGCCTCCTCGCCCGCGAGGAACTCCTCGATCACGACCCGCGCCTGGCCCGCCTCGTGCTGCACGCCGAACGAGTGGGCGGCCGGGGCGAGCATCCAGTCGATCGCTTCGTGCGCCTCTGCCAGCGTCGCCGCCACCACCACGCCCTTGCCCGCGGCCAGACCATCGGCCTTGACGACGATGGGGGCGCCGGTACGGGCTACATGCGCGTGGGCGGCGGCGGCGTCGGTGAAGCTCGCATAGGCGGCGGTCGGGATGGCGTGGCGCTGCATGAAAGCCTTCGCATAGGCCTTCGAACTCTCCAACCTGGCCGCCGCCTGGGTCGGACCGAAGACACGCAGTCCACGGGCGCGAAAGGCGTCGACCAGGCCCGCGGCCAATGGCCCTTCGGGGCCGACCACGGTCAGCGCCACCTTTTCGGCCTGGGCGAAATCGGCCAGCTCGGCATGGCCCTCGAGTGCCAGATTGGTGAGCCTCGCGTCGGCCGCGGTTCCGGCATTGCCGGGCGCGACGTAGACCGTCTGCACCTTGGGCGACTGGGCCAGCTTCCAGGCCAGCGCGTGTTCGCGGCCGCCTCCACCGATGACGAGAACCTTCATCCAGAGATTTCAGCGTTGTGGTAGAGCGCCTGGACATCGTCCAGGTCTTCGATCATGTCGAGCAGCTTTTGCATGCGCTGGCCCTCGTCGCCCGTGAGCTCGACGGTATTTTCGGCCCGCATCGTCACCTCGGCCACTTCGGGCTTGAGCCCGGCCGACTCGAGCGCCGCCTTGACTGCCTCGAACTGCGGTGGCGCGCACAAGACCTCGATCGCGCCGTCGGGGTCGGTGACGACGTCGTCGGCGCCGGCCTCGAGCGCGACTTCCATGACCTTGTCTTCGTCGGTGCCGGGGGCGAGGACGAATTGACCGACATGCTTGAACTGGAACGCCACCGAGCCTTCGGTGCCCATGTTGCCACCGTATTTGCTGAATACATGCCGCACTTCGGCGACCGTGCGCACGCGGTTGTCGGTCATGCAGTCGACGATGATGGCGGCGCCGCCGATGCCGTAGCCCTCATAGCGGATTTCCTCGTAGCTCACGCCCTCGAGGTTGCCGGTGGCCTTGTCGATGTTTTTCTTGACCGTGTCGGCCGGCATGTTGACGGCCTTGGCCTTCTCCACCGCCAGGCGCAGTCTCGGGTTCATCCCCAAGTCGCCCCCGCCCTGGCGCGCCGCGACGGTGATCTCGCGGATCACCCGGGTCCAGACCTTGCCGCGCTTCTCGTCTTGACGGCCTTTGCGGTGCTGGATGTTGGCCCACTTGGAATGACCGGCCATGAGGCTCCTTCGATGCGCTGCTGCTCCGCCGGGGTCGAATGCGTTCCCGGCAACTGGATGAGCGAGCGATTTTACGTGGAGCACGCCGAACACCTCCCGGCCGAGGCGGCGGGGCGTCCGGCCGGTGAGGCGATCAGATCCCCGCGTACCACTCGTAGCCGTTGTCCTCCCAGTAGCCGCCATGCCCCCCCCGGATGGCGTCGAAGCTCTCGACCAGCTCGAGCCGCATGACGTACTTGGCGTGCTTGTAGCCCAACTGCCGCTCGACCCGAAGCCGCAAAGGGGCCCCGTTGTTGACGGGCAGCGGCTGGTCGTTGAGGTCGTAGGCGAGCAGGGTCTGGAGATGGTGGGCATCGTCCATGTCGATGCTCTCGTAGTATTTGGAATCGGTCGGCGCGCTGGGTTCGTCCATCGAGTCGGCACAGCGCAACACCACGAACTTCGCATTCGCCAGTGGCCCGACCCGTCCCAGCACGTGGCTCAGGGGAACTCCCTTCCATTTGCCGATCGTGCTCCACCCTTCGACGCAATCGTGGCGCGTGATCTGGGTTCGTGACGGCATCGCGCGCAGTTCGGCCAGGGTGAACGAGGCCGGACGCTCGACCAGCCCGCCGATGTGGAGCCGGTAGTCGGCAAAACCGTTTTTCATCAAGGCCTGGTAGTCGGCATCAGCGGGAACCAGGGTGCCGTTGGCCTTGAAATGCGCGGCCACGTCGGCCGGCGTGAATTCCTGCGCCAGCGCGGGTCGCCCGGCGACGACGCCTTGCACCCCCCGGCTCACGTGCTCGGCACTCTTGATCACGCCGACCACGGTGTCGTTGTTCGACAGCTTGTCGCAACCGGCAAGGGAAAGACCTCCCAGGCCCGCCACCGCGGCCCGCAACGCGCTGCGCCGGCTCGGCGGCACGCGGCGCCCACTCGAAATGATCTTGCGGTTCATGACTTGGCGCCTTCTTCATCCCTGGGCAGGGTGTACCAACCGGTGACCATCGATCGGATCTGGTTCCAGGCGCCGTTGATCAGCACCTCGAACACATGCACCAAGACGAACAGCAGCAGCCCCGCGGCGGCCAGGAAATGGATGCTGCGGGCCGACTGACGCCCGCCGAGCAGGTCGATCCAGCCGGGGTAGACCGCGTCGAGGCGCGGCGACATCGCCATCCCCGCCAGGATCACCAGCGGCAACAGGACGAAGATGACCGCGAGGTAAGCCAAATTTTGCAAGACGTTGTAGCGCTTGGCGTCCTCTCCCCGGGCGTGGCGCAGCAACAAGTGGTCCCGGATCGATCCGCCGATGCGGCGCAACTCGGCGCGGCTCGGCACCAGGTCGCGCGTCAGGTGGCCGCTCAAGGCGCTGTATCCGACGTAGACCAGCCCGTTGATCACGAACAGCCAGGCGAAGAAGAAGTGCCAATGGCGGCCCATCGACAGCCATTGGGGCCCGGGGATGGTTGCCCAGGCCGGGAAGCCGCGCGCGGTCTTGTCGTCCCCCGCGGTCGAGGCACCGAGCCAGCCGTCGGTCGAGAAACGGTGGCCAGCGACCGTGGTCACGCCGCTGATGCCGCCGCCGGCGGTGCGGGTCGCGCCGAGCGCGAGCCACGGGTGTGCGAAGTCGGAGTCGCGTCCCCAATAAAGCGCCGGGTGGGCGTTGAAAATCTGCAGCCCGCTCATCAGCAGCACGGTCAGGCAAACGACGTTGATCCAGTGCATCAGCCGCACCGCCAGGCGATGTCGGTAGAAACGGCGCGGCGCGGGCGCGGCAACCGCGGGGGATAAAAGCGTATTCATGGGCTGAGGTCGGCACCGGACGGAGTAACTTACAGGGTCGTCACGGCATCGGGGTCATCCGAAACTCGGGACGGGCGAGCACGCGTGCCTGCCCTTTGACGTCGTCGACGATGCGGTTGGCGACAAAACTGTTCTGGGTGTCGGGCTCGAGCGCGGCCACCGCCAGGTGGGCCAGCGGCTGGTTGAGGCTGACATAGTAGCTCCCGGCAGGCGCATCGAGAAGCGCGGGGACCAGTTCGACCTGGACCTTGAGCACCCCGCCCGGCTCGGCCAGGCTGCCTGGCACGGCGCTGCGCACCAAGTCCTCGCGCGATTTTTCGCTGTAGAGCTCGCCGCGTACCGAGCCCGGTTCGTCCAGGCGCTCGACCTGCACCCCGAGCCCGCGCAGGCGCAGGACGGCGTCGGTTTGCGCCGCGCCGAGCCAATAGCCGCATGGCCGGGCACGCCGTTTGGTCACCGTCAGTTCGAGCGCTGAATCCCACGCCACCGCGACGGTGCGGTCGGCGCCGGTCACGGGGTCGAGCATGAGCAGGTCGTGTTCGCTCGGCGTTTCCTCGGCTTGCACGATCACGTCGCCCTGGCACGCCCGGGCGGCGACTTCGGCATCGACGTAACGGCGCAGTTTTTGCAAATCCTCGGCGTGGCTGGCAGCGCTTTGCAACACGCTTGTCACGGCCACGACGTGGGTATGGACGCGGCGCAACAGATGGGCGCTCCCGAGATCCCCGCCGCGCGTTTCGATCAGGAAGCTGACGGTGTTGCGCAAGCCATTGACATTGCGACCGGTGTCCGGCTGGACGCCTCCCATCGTGACCTTCTTGTCGGCCGGGTCGGCAGAAGTGGTGTAGTACCACTCGCTGCTCAGGCCTTGCGCGTTGAGGCTTTGCAGCATCGGGCGCCGCACCCACTCCTCGGCGGCCCGCGTCACGAACTCGGGCAGGTTGCCGACCATGGCGTACTGAATCAAGGCATCGTAGCGCTGCGCCTCGCCGAATTTTTCGACGTAGCGACCGAGCGCGACGAATTCATGCGAATCGACCACCACGGCGGGATTGAATTCGCGCACGAGCTGCGCCTGCGCCTGGGCCTCCGGCGTGCGCAGCAGCAGGTGGTCGCGGTTCAGGTCGATGCCG
>JALYHO010000172.1 GCA_030776545.1 Pseudomonadota bacterium
GAACAGCAGGGCAGCGACCACCGCCCGGCCTTCGGCCAGCAGCACGTTGTAGGTTCGGCAGGCCGCGCCGGTGTCCATGGTTTCGACGCCGATGCGGCGGGCGATCAGCGTCTTCAGGAGGGCCGGCCGCACGAAGCGCAGCCGCGACCCGCTGCCGAAGATCACGAGCTCTGGTCCCAGGGCCGCGAGGGCCTCGAAATGCGCTTCCTGGAGGGCCTCGAACCGGTCGACCTCCCAGTGCCGGACCGCGCCGGCCCAGGGGACGATCACGCTGCGGCGATACGTTTGCGAGTTGACGATCACGCCGTCCGGCCCGTGGCGCGCGATCGCGTTCTGACCTTCGAGACGGTCTGCCTGGAGTTTCATCGGGGGTTTCGGGGGGTCGGTATGCCAAAATTCTAGATTGACTGCGCCATCCCCGCGCGGACAGCCCCACCCAAGGAAGTCTTTTGAACCCTGTCCTCAAGTCGAGCAAACTGGCCAACGTGGCCTACGACATCCGCGGCCCGGTGCTCGACAAGGCCCGCGCGATGGAGGAGGAGGGCCACAAGATCATCAAGCTCAACATCGGCAACGTCGCCGCGTTCGGACTCGAGCCGCCCGACGAGATCGTGCAGGACATGATCCGCAATATGCCGCATGCCGCCGGATACACCGACAGCAAGGGTTTGTTTGCGCCGCGCAAGGCGATCGTGCACTACACCCAGCAAAAGAAAGTCGCCGGGGTCACGATCGACGACGTCTACCTTGGCAACGGCGCGTCCGAACTGATCGCGCTCGGCATGAACGCGCTCCTCAACGATGGCGATGAAGTGCTGATCCCGTCCCCCGACTACCCGCTCTACACAGCCGTGGTCGGCCTCTCCGGGGGCACGCCAGTGCACTACCGCTGCGACGAGTCGACCGGCTGGATGCCCGACATCGACCACCTGCGCGCGATGGTCACGCCGCGCACCAAGGCGCTGGTGGTGATCAACCCCAACAACCCGACCGGCGCCCTCTACCCCGAGGCGGTGCTGCGCGAGATCGTCGAGGTCGCGCGCCGCCACCAGCTGATCGTGTTCGCCGACGAGATCTACGACAAGACGCTCTACGACGGCAATGTCCACACCAGCATCTCCGCGCTCGCCGACGACGTGCTCTTCGTCACCGTCAACGGCTTGTCCAAGAACTACCGGTCCTGTGGCTACCGGGCCGGCTGGATGGTGGTCTCGGGCGAGAAGCGCCACGCGCGCGACTACATCGAGGGGCTCAACATGCTCGCCTCGTTGCGCCTGTGCGCCAACACGCCGGGACAACTCGCGATCCAGACGGCGCTCGGCGGCTACCAGAGCATCGACGATCTGGTGGCCCCCGGCGGCAGGCTCGGCCGCCAGCGCGAGCTGGCCTATCGGCTGCTGAGCGAGATCCCGGGGGTCAGCGTGGTCAAGCCCAAGGCGGCGCTCTACATGTTTCCGCGCCTCGACCCCGCGGTCTACCCGATCCAGGACGACCAGCAATTCGCCTACGACCTGCTGTCCGAGCAGAAGGTGCTGATCGTCCAGGGCACGGGCTTCAACTGGTCGGCGCCCGATCATTTCCGTATCGTCTTTCTGCCCAACGCCGACGACCTGACCGACGCGATCGGGCGCATCGCCCGATTTCTCGAAGGCCTGCGAAAACGCCATTCCGCCTGAACCGCGACTCCGAAGTCCAGCATGAAACCCATTCAAGTCGGCCTCATGGGCTTGGGCACCGTCGGTGCCGGCGTCTTCGAGGTGCTCCAGCGCAACCAGGAGGAAATCAAGCGGCGGGCCGGACGCGGCATCGTGCTGACCATGGTGTCGCGACGCAACGTGGCCGCCGCGGAGGCGCTCGTCGGCACTTCGGCCCGGGTGGTGGCCGACCCGCGCGCGATCATCGCCGACCCGGACATCGACATCGTGATCGAATTGATCGGCGGCTGTGAGCTGGCGCGCGACCTGGTGCTCGAAGCCATCGCTGCGGGCAAGCATGTCGTGACCGCCAACAAGGCGTTGCTGGCGGTCCACGGCACCGAAATCTTCGCCGCGGCGAGCCGACGCGGCGTGATGGTGGCGTTCGAGGCCGCGGTGGCGGGCGGCATCCCGATCATCAAGGCCTTGCGCGAAGGGCTGACGGCCAACCGCATCGAGTGGATTGCCGGCATCATCAACGGCACCACCAATTTCATCTTGTCGGAGATGCGTGGCAAAGGCCTCGATTTCGATGTGGTGCTCAAGGACGCGCAGCGTCTGGGCTACGCCGAGGCCGATCCGACCTTCGACATCGAGGGGGTCGACGCCGCCCACAAGGTGACCTTGATGAGCGCGATCGCCTTCGGCGTCCCGGTGCAGTTCGACAAAGCCTATGTCGAGGGCATCGCCAAGCTCAACGGCGCCGATATCCGGTACGCCGAGCAGCTGGGCTACCGCATCAAGTTGCTCGGCATCACCAAGCGCCGCACCGGCGCGGTCGAGGGCATCGAGCTGCGGGTCCACCCGACGCTGGTGCCCTCCCGGCGGCTGCTGGCCAACGTCGAAGGCGCCATGAACGCGGTGATGGTGCAGGGCGATGCGGTCGGCAGCACCTTGCATTACGGCAAGGGCGCAGGCGCCGAGCCGACCGCTTCGGCCGTCATCGCCGACCTGGTCGACATCACCCGGCTCCACACCGCGGACCCCGATCACCGGGTGCCCCACCTCGCCTTTCAACCCGGTGCGATGCACGACACCCGCATCCTCTCGATCGACGAGGTCGTGACCGCGTTCTATCTGCGCCTGCAGGTCCAGGACCAGGCCGGCGTGCTCGCGCGCATCACCGCGATCCTGGCCGACAGCGACATCTCCATCGATGCGCTGTTGCAGCGCGAATCGGCCGAAGGCGAGGCGCAGACCGACGTCATCATCCTGACCCACGACACCGTCGAGGGCCGCATGAACCGGGCCATCGCGCAGATGCAGGCGCTGCCGACGGTGCTCGCGCCGATCGTGCGGATCCGCAAGGAGGAGCTGAGTTGACGCGGCCCGGCGCGCCTGACGTGCTGCCCAGGCGCCGCCGAGCGCCCGCCTGAGCCAAAATGACGCCAAACTCGCCCCTCTCACCCCAGTGAAATACACCAGCACCCGCGGCGATCCGGCCGAGCGCAGCTTTTGCGAGATTCTCCTCGAGGGCCTCGCGCCCGATGGCGGCCTCTATCTCCCGACCCATTACCCGCGCGTGGAGGCCGCGACGCTGGCGCGTTGGCGCGGGCTCCCGTATGCGGATCTGGCGTTCGAGATCCTGTCGCTCTACATCGACGACATCCCCGCCGACGACCTGCGAACGTTGCTGCGGCGCACCTACACCGCCGAGGTTTTCGCCACGCCCGAGATCGCGCCGTTGCGCGCGCTCGAACCGGGGGTGTTTCTGCAGGCGCTGTCCAACGGTCCGACGCTCGCCTTCAAGGACATGGCGATGCAGTTGCTGGGCCACCTGTTCGAATACGAACTGGCGCGTCGCGGGCAGGTCCTGAACATCCTCGGCGCGACGTCCGGCGACACCGGCAGCGCCGCCGAGCACGCGATGCGCGGCAAGGCCGGGCTGAGCGTTTTCATGCTGTCGCCGCGCGGCCGCATGAGTGCGTTCCAGCAGGCCCAGATGTTCAGTCTGCAAGACGCCAACATCCATAACATCGCGATCGACGGCGTGTTCGACGACTGCCAGGACATCGTCAAGGCCGTCTCGGCCGATCTGCCTTTCAAGCGCGAGCATCGCATCGGTACCGTCAACTCGATCAACTGGGCGCGTCTGCTGGCCCAGGTCGTCTACTATTTTTCAGGCTACCTGCAAGCGACCTCCGGCATCGGAGAGGCGGTCAGTGTGGCCGTGCCGTCGGGCAACTTCGGCAACATCTGCGCCGGCCACGTCGCGCGGATGATGGGGTTGCCGATCCACCGGCTGGTGCTCGCGACGAACGAGAACGACGTGCTCCACGAGTTCTTCCGCACCGGCCACTACCGGGTCCGCAGCAGCGCCGAGACGCACGCGACCTCCAGCCCCTCGATGGACATTTCCAAGGCGTCGAACTTCGAACGCTTCGTCGCCGACCTGCTCGCGCGCGATGGCGCTCGCGTCCGCGACTTGTTCGAGACCCAACTGGCGCGCGACGGGGGGTTCCATCTCGCGCCGGGCGATTTTCATCGCATCGCCGACCACGGCTTCGTCTCCGGGCGCAGCACCCATGCGGATCGGCTCGCGACCATCCGCGACACCTGGCAGCGCTGGGATGTGCTGATCGACCCGCACACCGCGGACGGTCTCAAGGTCGGTCGCGAACAGCGCGAACCCGGCGTGCCGATGATCGTCCTCGAGACCGCACTGCCCGCCAAGTTCGCGGCGACCATCGTCGAGGCGACCGGCCGCCAGCCCGGACGACCGGCGCGCCTGGCGCAACTCGAAGACTTGCCCAAGCGCTTCCAGACCATGGCCGCCGACCCGGCGGCGGTCAAGGCCTACATCGCCGGCCACGCGTTGCACGATGAGACCTGAACGCGCACCCCTGATGAGCCTGGACGATGCGCTCGCACGCTTGTGCGGGGGGGCCGTGGCCTTGCCGAGCGAACGCGTCCCCACGCTCGCCGCGCTCGGCCGGGTCCTGCGGCACGACCTGGTGGCGAGCCTGGACGTCCCGCCGGCCGACAACACCGCGATGGACGGCTACGCCATTCGGTGTGCCGATGTGCCGGCTGCCGGCACCGTCCTGCCGGTCAGCCAGCGCATCCCCGCGGGCGTTGTCGGCGTGCCGCTGACGCCGGGCAGCGCAGCGCGCATCTTCACCGGCGCGCAAGTGCCCGCTGGCGCGGACGCGGTGGTGATGCAGGAGCACTGCGTGGCCGAAGGCGAGGGCG
>JALYHO010000173.1 GCA_030776545.1 Pseudomonadota bacterium
GCGCGGGGTCGGCTCGAGTCGAGTCCGCGCCGGCGGCTCGGGCGTCGTTGCCAGAGCGTGCGCCCGGGCTGTCGCCGCCGCCCCCACAGCCGGCAAGCGCACCGAGAGCGAGGCCTGCGACGGCCACGCGGAGGAGGTTGGGAAGTGATGACATGCGGGTTTCTCCTTAAAGAAGCCCGCATGATCTCGACGCCAGGTGCCGATGTCGGTAGGCGTGAACGTTGTTTTGAAACGCTTCTTTTAGTGAACCCGATCGACAATCCCTACGGAGCTGGCCGCGCGACACCCCGCCGCGCGGCACAGTAGAGTCGGACCCACCCTGCGGCCACGGAGCGACCATGCCACCCCATCTCGATGCCATTTCCAGCGACCGCATACCCGGCTTGCTGCGCCGCATGCCCAAAGCCGAGCTGCACATCCATATCGAGGGCTCGCTCGAACCGGAGTTGATCTTTGCCCTGGCAGACCGCAACGGGGTGCGGCTGCCCTATGCCAGCGTCGCGGCGCTGCGCGCCGCTTACGCCTTCACCGACTTGCAAAGCTTTCTCGACATCTACTACGCCGGCGCCAGCGTCCTGCTGCAAGAGCAGGACTTCTTCGACATGGCGATGGCCTACTTCAGGCGCGCGGCCGCCGATCACGTCGTGCGTGCCGAGGTGTTCTTCGACCCCCAGACCCACACGGCACGAGGGGTTCCGATCGGCACCGTGATCGAGGGCCTGGCGCGCGCCAGCGAGGCCGCGCGCCGCGAAATGAACCTCGACAGCGCCTTGATCCTTTGCTTCCTGCGGCACCTGAGCGAGGAGGACGCGTTCGCCACCCTCGACGCTGCGCTGCCCTACCGACACCACATCGTCGGCGTCGGCCTCGACAGCAGCGAGCGCGGCAACCCTCCGGAAAAGTTCGCCCGCGTCTTCACGCGTTGTCGCGACCTCGGGCTGCACCGGGTGGCGCACGCCGGCGAGGAGGGCCCGGCCGCGTACATTCGCGATGCCCTGGACCTCCTGCACGTCGAGCGCATCGACCACGGGGTCGCTTGTCTGCGCGACCCCGCGCTGGTGGCACGGCTGGCGGCCGAGCGCGTTCCCTTGACCGTGTGCCCGCTCTCCAACGTCAAGCTGCGCGTCTACGGGGCCATGGAAAACCACGAACTCGCCGCCTTGCTGGCCGCCGGCCTTTGCGTCACCGTCAACTCCGACGACCCGGCGTATTTTGGCGGATACATCAACCAGAATTACCTCGACGCCTTTGCCGCGCTGCCCGAGCTCGGCGCCCGCCAGGCGTGGCAGTTGGCTGCCAACAGCTTCGAGGCCAGCTTTGCCGAGCCGAACGCCAAGCGGCGCTGGTTGGCCGAGCTGAACGACGTGTTCGCTGCGGGTTGAGCCCAACGCGTGTTCGCACCTCCTCACTGAAGACGCTTGGGCGCCGTCAACGTGAGGCCGTCGGAGCCTGCCGCCGCGCCCTCTGCCGCATTGCCGCGGAGCGCCTGCTCGGTGCATGCGGACATCGCGTGCCAATGCGTGCGCAACGCTGCCGACATCTGTCGGAAACCGGGCGAGAGTTGCGGCTGCGCCCCGAGCATGGCCAGGTGCGTGATCACCCTGCACCCGAGGCCGATGCGCCGGGCCGGGTCGAGGTCGGCCTGCAGCGCCTGGGCGTAGCCGGTCATGAGCGCCAGGGTGGCGGCCAGCAAGGCCTCGGTGAGGGGAAGTTCGTGTTCTTCGATGATCGCGCTGGCCATGGCGGTACGTTCCCTTTGTCGTCGGGTGGTCGGGGGAGCACGAGGTTAATGCAAACGAGAATCATTCGCAAGTATGCGCTT
Organism: Pseudomonadota bacterium; assembly: GCA_030776545.1. Taxonomy (GTDB): domain Bacteria; phylum Pseudomonadota; class Gammaproteobacteria; order Burkholderiales; family Burkholderiaceae_C; genus LMDS01. The sequence continues at coordinate 1,823 of JALYHO010000173.1, forward strand.
GCGCGATCCGACCCCCGGTTGCATCTGCCTCGGCCCGAGGGGCGTAGAGCCAGCGGGGGCCGGGTGCCGCACGGCTCACGTGATCCGAAGGCGCCGTCCCCATGCTGATCCCGCGCGCCGCGCCTCGACGAACCGAGCGATCCACCGCCTTGACCTCGACCCTGCGTTCCAGTCACCCACCCGGCCGGCTCGCGCCGCCAGGCCCGAGGGCCCACGCGGCCGCGGCGTCTTTGGCGTTCGCCTGCGCTGCCCACGCGCAATCGGCTCCGGTGCCGGTGCCGCCCGCACTGGCACCGACCGTCGCCGCGGCGGGCCCGACCCAACTCGAGCCGGTCATCGTCGAGGGCAACTACGACAATTCGGTGGGAACCTCCGACGCGGCCAGCCAGGGCACGGTGACGGCCCGGCTGATCGCCAGTCGGCCCACCTTGCGGCCCGCGGAGGTGCTGGAATTCGTCCCGGGCGTGATCGTGTCCCAGCACAGCGGCGACGGCAAAGCGAATCAGTACTACTTGCGGGGCTTCAACCTCGACCATGGCACCGATTTCGCGACCTTCGTCGACGGGATGCCGGTCAACATGCCGACCCACGCGCACGGCCAGGGATACAGCGACCTGAACTGGCTGATTCCCGAACTGGTGCGCCGCATGGACTATCGAAAGGGCCCCTACTACGCCGACGAGGGCGACTTCTCCTCGGCCGGTGCCGCGCACATCGCGCTGCAGGACCAACTCCCGCGGGGGATCGCTTCATTGACGATCGGCGCGCATGCCTATGGGCGCGCCCTGTTGAGCAAGTCGCTCGCGCTCGGCGAGGGTGAAAGCCTGCTGGTCGCGGTCGAGGCCGCGCACAACGACGGTCCGTGGGTCTATCCGGAAAAGTTCCATCGTCTCAATGGCGTGCTTCGCTATGCCTTCGGCAACGCCGACGCCCGCTCGTCCATCACCGCGATGGCCTATTCGGCCGGATGGAACTCGACCGACCAGATCCCGCAGCGCGCGGTCGACCAGGGCCTGGTCGGCCGCTTCGGCGCGATCGACCCGACCGACGGCGGCCAGACGTCGCGCTACAGCCTCTCCTACCAGACCGAACGACGCGATGACCGCGGCGCCTGGAAGGTCGACGCCTATGCGATCCGGTCGGCGCTCGATCTGTATTCGGATTTCACCTTCAATCTCGAAAAGCTCGACCCGCGCAATGCGGACCAGTTCGAGCAGGCCGAGCATCGCCAGGTGGTCGGGGCGGGCATCAGCCGCAGCCTCAAGGGGCACGTCGGTGACGCCGAGAGCGTCACCACGCTCGGCCTGCAAGTGCGCCACGACCGGCTCGATCCCGTGGGTCTGTACGCCACCGTGGCCCGCCAACGCGTGTCCACCACCCAGGAGGCGCGCGTCCGCGAGACCAGCGTGGGCGCCTACGGCGAGAACTCGACCCAGTGGACCCCCTGGTTGCGGACCCTCGTCGGCGTTCGCTGGGACAACTTCCACGTCGATGTCACGAGCTCGGTCGCCCAGAACAGCGGCGAAAAGACCGCCGCCCTCGCGAGCCCGAAGCTTGGCCTGATCTTCGGACCGTGGGCCAAGACCGAATTTTTCGTCGACGATGGGGCGGGCTTCCACAGCAACGACGCGCGCGGCGTGACCGAGACCGTCACACCCAAGGAGAGGCTTCCTGCCGCCGCGTCCCCGGCGCTGGTTCGTTCCAAAGGCGCGGAGGTGGGCATGCGCACCGAGATCGTCCCCGGACTGCAGTCGTCGCTGGCCCTCTGGCAGTTGAGGCTCGGTTCGGAACTGGTGTTTTCCGGCGACGCCGGCGATACGCAGCCGAGCGGCGCCAGCAAGCGCTTCGGCATCGAACTCAACAACCACTACCTGGTCAATTCCTGGCTATTGCTCGACCTCGACGTTGCGGCTTCGCACGCCCGGTTCGACGAAGTCCAGGGCAGTGTCCCCAACCTCGGGCGCCATATCCCGGGGTCCGTCGACAAAGTCGTCTCGCTGGGTGCCACCGTGAACGCGTACGGTCCCTGGTTCGGTCATTTCCAGCTGCGCTATTTCGGCCCTCGACCGCTCATTGAAGACAACAGCGAGCGCTCCAAGGCGACGACGCTCGCCTACTTGCGGGTTGGCGTCAAGATCAACGCCGACTGGCGGCTTGCGCTCGACATCTTCAACCTCTTCGACCGCCAAGCAAGCGACATCGACTACTACTATGCCTCGCGCCTGCCCGGCGAGTCGGTCGGCGGCGTGAACGACATCCACTTCCATCCGGTCGAACCGCGCAGCCTGCGTCTGACCCTGACCGCGAACTTCTGACGACGCTCAGGCCCGCCGGCCGCGATGGATCGGCGCGATACGGTGGGTCTGCGACAATGCCGGCCCCGCGGCCAGTGCCGCCACGGACCCCGCGATGAGCTACAGTGTCAAGGAAATTTTCTATACGCTGCAAGGCGAAGGCATCAATGCCGGGCGCCCGGCGGTCTTTTGCCGGTTTGCCGGCTGCAACCTGTGGACCGGCCGTGAAGCCGACCGTGCCAGCGCGACATGCGCCTTTTGCGACACGGATTTCGTCGGCACGGACGGCACCCTCGGCGGGAAGTTCGCCAGCGCCGAGGCGCTCGCGGCGCAGATCGCGGCCACCTGGGCGGGGGTCGGCCGGGGGCGCAAGTTCGTGGTGCTGACCGGCGGCGAGCCGCTGCTGCAAGTCGACGAGAGTCTGATCCAGGCGCTGCACGCCCGAAGCTTCGAGATTGCCGTGGAAACCAACGGCACACAGCCGGCCCCGGCGGGACTCGACTGGATTTGCGTCAGCCCCAAAGCCGGCGCCGCCCTCGAACTCACGCGCGGCGATGAGCTCAAGGTGGTCGTGCCGCAAGTCGGGCTCGACCTGGCCACGCTGGCCGAACTCGATTTCGTCCATTTCTTGCTCCAACCCATGGACGGCCCGCTGCGCCGCAGCCATACCGAATGGGCCGTGGCGCAGTGCCTGCGGGACCCGCGCTGGCGTTTGAGCGTGCAAACGCACAAGGCGATCGGGATCCGATGACGCACGAACTGACCCAGCGCTTTTTCTTCGAAGCGGCACATACGCTGCGGCGTCACCACGATGCCGAGGGCAGCCGTCGCATCCATGGCCACACCTATCTCGCCCGGGTCACGATCGGCGGCACGCCCGATCCCGGCACCGGCATGGTCGTCGATCTGGCCGAACTGCGCGGGGCGATCGAGCGCACCCGCGGCCAGCTCGACCATCGCCTGCTCGACGAAGTCGAAGGCCTGGGGCCGGCCACGCTCGAGAACTTGTGCAGCTACATCCACCGCAGCCTCGACCGGGCCCAGTGGCGCATCGTCGGTGTCGAGGTGGCCCGCGAAGCGAGTGGCGATTCCTGCCTGTTGCGGCCCTGAGGGTCAGGTGCCGCGGGATTGCCAGGTCGGCGGTTCGACGAATCCCTTGTTGAGCAAGGCCACCAGGCGGTGCACGCGCCAGAGCCCGTCGATGAAGAGGTAGTCGGGGCAGACTCCTTCGTCGTGAAAATTCAAGCGCTTGAGCACTTCGGCGCTGCGCCAGTTCTCGGGCCGGTAGGCGGCCTGAATGCGGTGCAGGTTGACGCGCGGCGAGAACATCTCGCCGATCGCGCAACGCAGGGCCTCGGTCATCAGCGCCTGGCCTTCGTATTCCTGATCGAGGGCGTAGGCCAGGCTGCAACTCTGGAACGCGCCGCGCTGAATGTTGGAGAAATGGATCGTTCCGATCACCCGGCCGGGGTCGCCGATCGGCTGGAGCAGAAAGCGCAGCCCGACACCGCTTGTCGCCGCCGCCTCGGCGTCCCGCAGGCGGCGCGCCTGCATCGCCTCGGTGAAAAAATCGGCCTCGGGCGGCGGATCCCAGGGTGCCAGGTGGTCGCGGTTGCGCACATGAAAATCGAGCAGCTGGGCCGCCAGCCGTTCGTGCGCCGCGACCAGGCGCAGCCGCGGGGTCAGGAGCAAGGCGGTGGCGGCAAGCGGGGCATGGTCCATCAGGCGGTCACTCCGGGTCGGGCCCGCGCCTGCGCGAGTTGCCCGGCCAGCGTCGGCGCGGCGACCCCGAAGGCATAGGCGTCCATCCCGATGCTGCCCATCTCCGCGCTCGCATGCAAGCGCACCGCGGGGTCGGCCGCGCCGCCCGCGCCGGCGGCAATGAACCAGGGCAGCAAATGCTCGTCGGTGGGATGCATGTCGACCGCATGCGGGGCGCGGCGGCGGTAGTCGAGCAGGGCTTCCCAGGCGCGGGCGTCGCTTTCCCGGCGGAACCATTCTCGAAACGCCATGCTCTGCGGGTCCTCGGGCCGCGACCCCGCGCCGCTCGCGAACGCTCGGCGCAGGTTGTGGGTGATGCTGCCGCTGCCCATGAGCAGAACCCCTTCCTCGGCCAGCGGCGCGAGCGCCGCACCGAGCGCGAACTGTTGCGCGGGGGACTGGTGAGGGGCGAAGGCCAGCGGCACCACCGGCACATCGGCGCCCGGATAGAGATAGCGAAGGACGGTCCAGATGCCATGGTCGAGGCCGCCTTGCGCGACGGTCGGCACGTCCAGCCCGGCGGCAGCGAGCAATTCAGCGGCGCGTTGCGCGACCTCGGGAGCCCCGGCAGCGTCGTAGCGCAACGCATTGAGACGCCGGTCGAATCCGCCGAAGTCGTAGACCGCGGCGTGGGTCGACGCCGCGAGCAGGACCGGCATCCGGGCGGCGGTATGGGCCGATGCCACCAGGATGGCGCGGGGCCTTCCGAACGCCGCGTCGATCGCGGGGCCGAGCTCGCGCATGAACGCACCGGCGGCACCGGGTTCGAGCGCGATCATCGGCGAGCCGTGGGAGAGGAACACGGGAGGCAGGGCGGCGGGTTTCATGAAGCGATTACAGCATTTGGCAGCCCCGGGCGCGTTCGAGCGCCTTGCATGCAGCATTCGATCCGGAAAGGAGGGCCGCGGAGCGGCCGCAAATCCCTCGAAATCCGCGATCGCCCCCGGTCGTGTAAGTTCCGCGTCCATGGACCCCAGCGTGCCTTCGACCCTTGCATCGGTGCCGGTGTGGCGGCTGGCGGCGCGGCAACTGGCGCGCGACTTCCGCGCGGGCGAGTTGCGGCTGCTGGTGGTCGCGGTGATGCTGGCGGTCGCTGCGCTCAGCGCGGTCGGCTTCTTCGCCGACCGCATCAACGGCGGCCTCGCGCGCGACGCCCGCCAAC
>JALYHO010000174.1 GCA_030776545.1 Pseudomonadota bacterium
ATTACTCACCCGTTCGCCACTCGCCACCAGGATTGCTCCCGTGCTGCCGTTCGACTTGCATGTGTAAGGCATGCCGCCAGCGTTCAATCTGAGCCAGGATCAAACTCTTCAGTTCGATCTTGATAAAATTACTCAAAGAATTGATAGAAACTTCACTTGCATGAAATTCTATTTTCAATGAGCGTTTAAGGTCCATGAGACCTCGACTTTTCGGATGAATCCGAATCGTCTTGGCACTCGCCTTCAAACGCCCACACTTATCGGCTGTTAGTTTTTAAAGAGCTTGCCTTTCGGCGCTACCTTTCGGTAGTTGCTGCTGCGTTTGCAGTTATCAGCTGAGTCTTCTATTATAACTCGGTTTATAAAACCTTGTCAAATACTCGACTTTTCTTGTTTTCTTTCTACTACCTCCTCCGCTTCTGCTGCCCCGTCTAACGACGAGGGCTGCGTTCAGCGAAGAGAGCGATTCTGACATGTTTTTGAAAACGCTGTCAAGCTTCTCAGCTTTTTTCTTCGCTTTCCGCCTCAGATTGGTGCCAGCTTTCGCCGGCGGCCTGACTCAAAGCGGATGATCTCGTGGCCGTAAAGAACGCGTGATCAGCGAAGCCCTCGACTATAGCAGAGGATCTGGAGTTGGCAAGCGGTCTTTGCGTAGGCGGCGCATCACGCGCCTACCGATACGGCCGCTCTGTGCAGCGGCGCGGGCACTTCCGCGGCCGCGCGGCTGGCCTGCTCCGGGTCGTCCGAGGCGAGGATGCCTTCCAGTGCCGCCGCCCACCGCCGTGCGTCGGCCCGGAGCACGCGCTGCTTGATGGCGGCGATCTGCGACGGGTGCATCGACAAGCTGCGCAGCCCCATGCCCAGCAAAAGATGCGTGAAATCGGGGTCCCCCGCCATCTCCCCGCAGACGCTCACATGCTTGCCCGCCGCCTGCGCCTGCGCGATGACCCGCGCCAGCAGTCCCAACACCGCCGGGTGCCAGGGGTCGTACAGGTGGGCCACAGCCTCGTCGGCGCGGTCGATGGCAAGCGTGTACTGGATGAGGTCGTTGGTGCCGATGGACACGAAGTCGAAATAGCGCAGGAAGGCCGGCAGACTGAGCGCCGTCGCGGGGATCTCGACCATGGCGCCGAGCTCGATCTCGCCGAACGGTTTGTTCGCGTCGCTCAGCTGCTGACGTGCCCGGGCGAGCGCTTCGAGGGTGAGGCGCACCTCGCTCAGATGGGCGACCATCGGGATGAGGAGACGCACCTTGCCGAAAGCGCTGGCGCGAAGGATGGCCCGCAGCTGCTGCCTGAACATGGCCGGCTCGGACAGGCTCCAGCGGATGGCGCGCAGGCCGAGGGCCGGGTTGAGGGCATGCTCGTGCCGCAGCTCGTTCGCAGACATGCGCTCCAGCGGTTTGTCGGCGCCGATGTCGACGGTCCGGATCGTCACCGGCAGGCCTTTCATCGCCTCGACGGCGGCGCGGTAGGCCTCGAACTGTTCGTCTTCGCCAGGAAGTTCTCCGGCCCGGTTCATGAAGAGGAACTCGCTTCGAAACAGCCCCACCCCGACCGCACCGGCATCGAGCGCCGCCACCGCGTCCGCCGGCATTTCGATATTGGCCAGCAGCTCGACCCGTTCGCCGTCCAGGGTGACCGCGGGGGTGTGACGCAGGCGAGCCAGGCGCTCGCGCCCCAGGTCGCTCTGGCGCTGGCGGAACCGGTATTCCTCGAGCACGATCGGTGACGGATCCACGATCACGATCCCCGCATCCCCGTCGATCACCACCCAATCGTCTTGCCGGATGATGCGACTGGCTTCGCGCGCACCCACGACGGCGGGGATGTCCATGCTGCGGGCAACGATCGCCGTATGCGAGGTCTTGCCGCCGACATCGGTGATGAACCCCGTGAAGACGCTGCGTTTGAACTGCAGCATGTCGGCCGGAGCGATGTCGTTGGCCACGAGGACGAGGGGATCCTCCCCGGCGAAGTCGCGCGGCTTGACGCCGGGCGCCGGGGCGAAGGAAGGGACCGGCCCGCGCGCCATCGCCCGAAGGAGCCGCTCGACGACCTGCTCGAGGTCGGCCTTGCGCTCGCGCAGGTAGGGGTCCTCCATCTCGTCGAACTGGCGAGCGAGTACTTCCAGCTGGGCGGAAAGGGCCCACTCGGCGTTGTAGTGCCGGTCGTGAATCCACAGCTTGGTGGCGCCGGTGAGGGCGTCGTCGTGGAGCAGCATCAAGTGCACATCGAGCAGCGCCGAGAGTTCGCCAGGTGCGTCGGCGGGTAGATCACGTTGCAGCGCGCTGAGTTCGGCAGCGACCGCGTCGCGCGCGGCGCGCAAGCGCGCGACTTCGGGCTCGACCTGCTCGGCTTCGATGAAGTAGTGAGCGACGTCGACCCGGCTCGACGCGATCAGCACCGCCCGCCCGATGGCGACGCCGCGTGAGACCGGCAAGCCGAAAACCTGGAAGCTCATTCAACCGATGCTATCAGCGCCGCAGCGTGGCGCGGGTCCGGATTTGCCTCTGTCACAGCTTCTTCACCTTGCGTTCACGGCCCGGTCATTCCCTTCGATGAGGATGCGACCCAACGTCCGGAGCCCCTGCATGCGTGAACTGCCCCTGCCCACCTTCCCGATCGCCGCCTTGTTCGGTTCCGGCGGCCCACGGCGGTCGGTCCCGCGTCGCGCTGCGCCGGTGGTGGAGGCCTCCGGCTTCGACGTGGTCTGGGCGCGCGACGAGGAAGAGGTTCGCCTGGCGCAGCAGCTGAGGTATCTCGTATTCGCCGAGGAAATGGGAGCCCGTCTGTCGGTCCCCACCCACGCCCCCGCCGGCCACGACATCGACCTGTTCGATCCGTTCTGCGAGCACCTCCTTGTCCGCGCGCCGGGCCGGGGCGCCGAGTCCGGACCCGTGATCGGCACCTACCGGGTGCTGACGCCGGCCAATGCCCGTCGCGTGGGCTCCCTCTACAGCGACGGCGAGTTCGACCTCACGCGGCTGCGCCCGCTGCGCGCGCGCATGGTCGAGCTCGGCAGATCGTGCGTGCACCCTGACTGGCGCTCCGGCAGCGCCATCCTGGCATTGTGGGGAGCCCTGGCGGAATTCATGCAAAGGAACGGGCTCGACACCATGATCGGCTGTGCCAGTGTCAGCATGCGCGATGGCGGGCATTTCGCCGCCAGTCTCTGGACCTCCTTGCGCGACACCCATCTCGCCCCCATCCAGTGGGCGGTCACGCCACGCCTGGCCTTGCCGGTCGACCAGTTGCAGACCGACCTCGTGGTCGAGGCGCCTGCCCTGATCAAGGGCTATCTCCGATGCGGCGCCAAGGTGTTGGGACCACCCGCCTGGGACCCGGACTTCAATACCGCGGATCTGCCCTTGCTGTTGCGCATCGAGGACCTGCCACCGCGCTACAGCAAGCGGTTTCTGGGCGCCCGCGGGGGCGTCGGTGCGGCGGCTTACTGACCTTCGCCGAACTTGTCGTCGATCAACGCGACCAGCGCCTGCATCGCGGCGTGTTCGTCGGGGCCGTCGACTTCCAGTTCGATCAGGCTGCCGATCCCGGCTGCCAGCATCATGACCCCCATGATGCTTTTCGCATTGACCCTGCGTTCGTTGCGGCTCATGAACACCTCGCTGCGAAACGAGCTGGCCAATTTGGTGAGCTTGGCCGACGCCCGGGCGTGAAGTCCGAGCTTATTGCTGATGGTGATGCTTTGTTTGATCATTTCCACCCGGTTTTTGGGACTGGTTTTGAGGTTTGGACGTCGCCACCTGCATGACACCTTGCGTGGCCCCGGCCACCGCGCGCGCCACCATGGCGTCGAGCGACTCGCTGACGTAGCACAGCGAGCGCCACAACATGGGAACGTTCACACCGGCAATCACCCGCACCTGCGCGCCATCGCCCAGACGTTGAGCGACGTTGCAAGGCGTGGCGCCGAACACGTCGGTGAAGATGACGGCTTCCGGGGTGCGTACCCGGGCCAACATGACGCGGGCCCTCGCTTCGACTTCCTCGATGGGCATGTCGGGGGGAACGTCGAGCGCCTCGAGGACGCGGGCACAGTCCGGAAACGTGTGCTCGGCCACCGCTTTGAGAGAAGACGCGAGCGGCGCGTGAGCGATGATCATCAATCCAGGCATGGCAACAAATTATCGGCAATTCGCGGGCGACCACTGAGTTTCGCCGCAAGCGTACCGGCTGGCGACACAAAAACCACACAAAGCCGGCGCGCCGGGGGACGTTGCAGCCGATTCTGAGCCCCGCACGGGCTGATTGACCCCCCCGAAGCCAGGGTTCACGGCTGGAGGGTAAATCCGCCGAAGAAGTTCTCGACCGCGGCGGGCAGCGGGTGGCTTCCGATCACAGTGGCTTGGTAGAGGCGCAGGCCGCGGCTGAAAAAGGCGGCGTGCTCACCCACGCTTCGTCCATCGGGCAGGTGTCCGGCCAGGACGATGCGTCCGGAATGGTCGTTGGGCGTCATGCCCGGCAGGTCGAAGCGGCTCGGATGCGCTTCGGCGGCGCCGATGTTGGCCGCCGCGAGCTGGCGCAAGGCCAGCAGGCCGGGCCCGACCTGGCCGGGCTCGGCCACGGCGACGAACGTCAGCGCGAAGGTCATGCCTTCGGCGTTGCAGACCAGCATCTCCACCCGCACCGGCGCGTCGGCGAGCGCCAGCGCTCGCTCCTGGCGGTCGGGGCGGCAGGGGAAAGTCACTTCGATGCCACTGCCCTCGGGAACGAAACGGCGCCAGTCGAGCGCCGGCGAGCAAGCGGCGGCCAGAGCGGCCAGGCAGCCGATGGCGACGAGCGCGAGAAGGCGGGGCATGCCAGGATTATCGAGGCCACCTGACTCACAATCCGGCCATGGCAACGACGTCCCCGCCGGTCCCCCAGCAGCCGCTCTCCGGCGTTCGCGTCCTCGATCTGTCGCGCGTCCTTGCCGGGCCCTGGTGCACCCAGGTCCTCGCCGACCTGGGGGCCGACGTGGTCAAGATCGAGCGCCCGGCGGGCGCGGCCGGCCCCGGGGGCGACGACACCCGAGGCTGGGGTCCGCCATTTCTCAAGGACACGGCCGGCAACGAGACCCCCGATGCCGCCTACTTCCTGGGCACCAACCGCAACAAGCGCTCGATCACGGTCGACATCGCGAGTGCCCAAGGCCAGGCCTTGATCCGCCGCATGGCCCTGCAGAGCGATGTTTTCGTGGAGAACTACAAGGTCGGCGACCTGGCGCGTTACGGCCTGGCCTACGCGGATCTTCACGCCCTGAATCCGCGCCTGGTGTATTGCTCGGTCACCGGCTTCGGCCAGACCGGCCCCTACCGGGAGCGCGCAGGCTACGACTACGCGATCCAGGGCATGGGCGGCCTGATGAGCGTGACGGGACCGGCGCGGGCCGAGATCGCCGACGCCGCCAGCGGTGGCGGCCCGCAGAAGGTGGGAGTCGCGGTCGCCGATCTGTTCACGGGCATGTATGCGGCCACCGCCATCCTCGCCGCCCTGCGCCACCGGGATCTCACCGGAGTCGGGCAAGCCATCGACATGGCACTGCTCGACACGCAGGTGGCGATGCTCGCCAACCTCGGGGCCAACTACCTGACCACCGGCGTGGCCCCGCAACGGGTCGGCAACGCGCACCAGAACATCGTGCCGTATCAGGTCTTCGAAGTGGCCGACGGGCACTTGATCCTGGCGGTCGGCAACGACGGCCAGTTCGCGCGCTTTTGCGAGGTGGCCGGGCGCCCCGACCTGGCTCGAGATCCGCGCTATCGCCACAACGCGGGCCGCGTTCGCGAGCGTGCCACGCTGGTGCCGTTGCTGGCGGCGGCCATGAAATCCCGGACCCGGTCCGATTGGCTCTGCGCCCTGGAAGCGGCCAAGGTGCCGTGTGGACCGATCAACGATCTGGCCGACGTCTTCGCCGACCCGCAGGTGCAGGCGCGTGGCATGGCGGTCGACATGCCGCATCCGCGCTCGGGGCACGTGCGGCTGGTGGCCAGCCCGATGAAGTTCTCCAGCACCCCCGTTCAGTACCACCGTCCGCCACCGCTCTTGGGCCAGCACACCGACGAAGTGCTGCGCGAGTTCGGGCTCGGCGATGTCGAGATCGGGTCCCTGCGTGACGCCGGGGCGGTCTGAAAAGGCGCCAGTGGCGATGTTTTTGCACGCCCACCGCCGCGTCGCCCCACGTCGGGGCCGCATCCGTGAACTATTCACACCCCCACTCCGGGTCTGCAGGCGTTGCGGCCCCGCGCGGGACGGGTCTGGCGCCGACACTCGCGGCTCATCCAGGCCACGCGGTCACGCCAGTCTTCGGCACCGCGCGCCGACGAGCCCGAGGATTCCCGCATGGACCTGTCCGACATGAGCCGCGACCCGACCCACACCCAAGCCCAGGCGTTGGGCGAGCGCTTCGCCGCCGACTCGGAGCGCTGGCATGAACTGGTCTCGCAGATCGGTGCGGAGATCGCCAGCCCTTTGACCGCGGCGCTCGAACGCATCAACACCTTGACCAGCACGGGCAAGATCGACCGCGACGGGCTGCGGGCCCTGCGCGCCGAAGTCGAGTCGGCCCGCCAGGCGGGCATGATCGGCCAACAGCTGACGCGGTTCGCCTCGGGTCGCCTGCGCCAGTCGCACGAGCGGATGCAACTGGCCGACGTGCTCAACGGCGTGATCGCCCACCGCAGCCGTGAAAGCACCGCGCGCGGCCTGTCCTTGGCACCATCGCTCATGCCGGCGGAAGTCATCGTCGACGCCTCGCTGCTGTTCAGCTTGCTCAACACCGTGGTCGATTGGGCCCTGGCCAACGCTCACTCCCGGATCGAGTTCGCCATCGAGGTCAAGAAATCGCCCGTGCGCGCCTGTCTGACCTGCCGGTACGCGCATCGCCCCAGCGACGCGCTGGACGACGGCTTGCCCACCGGTTCGCCGGCGGGCCTGGACTCGCTGATGTGGCGACTGATCGAACAAACCTCCTGGACCATGGGTCTGGTGGTCGAACGCCGCGACGAATCGCACCGGACCACGCTGACGATCGATTTTCCGCGCATTGCCCCCGGTCCTGCGCTCGCCGGACCGAGCGCGCCCGACCTCAACGACGGCTTCGCGCCATCGAGCAATTCCCAGCCCCTGGCGGGCAGCCACGTTCTGGTGATCGCGTCGCGGCGCGAGATGCGGGTCCAGATTCGCGACGCGTTGCGCGCCATGAGCCTCATCGTCGACTTCGTCAACTCGGTCGCCGAGGCGGCGGCGTTTTGCCGTGAGGGGCTGCCGCACGCGATCATCATCGAATCGATCCAGGTCGGCGAGCGGTTCGCTCAATTCCGCGACGAGCTCACGAAAGAAGTGCCGGGTTTCGTCTTCATCGAGATCATCGAGGAGGGGTCGACCTTCGAGATGTCGGGCTTCGCGGGTGCCTCGATGGCGCGGGTCGGCCGCGACGTTCTGGCGAGCTCGCTGCCTTCGGCACTGGTCTTCGAGCTCTCCAAAGCGCTCTGAGCGTTTTACTTGAGCGATCCGAACACCTTTTGCAGCAACGCACTGCCGGTGCCGACCGGGTCCTGGCGAATCTTGCGTTCCTCTTCGCCGATCATGAGGTAGAGGCCGTCGAGGGTGCGTGCGGTGACGTAGTGCTCGATGTCGGCGTCGTCCTTGCCGATCAGCCCCAAACCCGCAGCTCGGCCGGCGACGGCGTTGTACTTGTCGGTGAGCGCCACTTTCTGAGTGGCACGGGTGACCACGGGCAGCAGCTTGGTCGACAGGCTGGCGCGCGTCTTGTCGGCGAAAAAACGCGTCACGGCGTCATTTCCTCCGGTAAGAATCCGGCGGGCGTCTTCGACGCTCATGCTTTTGACCGCGTTTTCCAGCAATGGCCCGGCCTGAGGGACCGCCGATTCGGCGGCCCGGTTCATCGCCGTCTCCAGGTCGTCGACGCGCTGCTGTTGCCCGGTGAATTGCAACACCTTGGCGGCCTGCTCCAGGAACCCCGGAAGCGCGATCTTCACCCGCGGATTGTTCAAGAATCCGCCGGGGCGGCCGAGCGTCTCGATCGCGATCGTGGCACCGCGCTGGAGCGTCGCGCGTACCGCGAGGGCGGCGTCGCTCTCACTGAGGCCCGCGGCGCGGGCCAGGGGTGACAAAGCGAATCCGCACCAAAGAACGCCTGACGTAAACTTGCGACGCTGCACGAAGGACCCCCTTGAAAACTGCCCGTATCCTGGCCGCTGCCATTGTGACGCTTGGAGTCGGCATCGTCTCCTCCCTCGCTTATGAAAGCCTGGTCCGCACCACACCGGCACCGGACGTCGGGTTCACCTTGTTGGATGGCAGCACGTCGAGCACGGGGAAATTGAGGGGCAAGGTGGTGCTGGTCAATTTCTGGGCCACCGATTGCACCACCTGCGTGAAAGAGATGCCCGAGATCGTCGCCACCCACGAAAAATACCGGGCCCGCGGGTACGAGACGCTCGCGGTGGCGATGCGCTACGACCCGCCTGCCTACGTCATCAACTTCGCGGAGAGCCGGCGCCTGCCGTTCGGTGTGGCGATCGACAACACCGGCGACATCGCCAAAAGCTTCGGCCAGGTGCAGTTGACCCCCACCAGCGTGCTCATCAACAAGCGCGGCGAGATCGTCAAGCGCTACGTCGGCGAACCCGACTTCGTGGCGTTGCACCACCTGGTCGAGAAGCTGCTCGCCGAAACCTGAGGAGACGGCCCGCCGGGGCGGTGGTTCAGAGGGCGCCGGCCACCCCAGCCGCTTCGGCTTGCCGATCGGCGTGGTAGCTCGAGCGCACCATCGCCCCGACCGCGGCATGCGTGAAGCCCATGGCTGCGGCCTCGGCCTCGAACATGCGGAAGGTCTCGGGGTGAACGTAGCGACGTACCGGCAGGTGGTGTCCGCTCGGCGCGAGGTATTGCCCGATCGTCAGCATGTCGATGTCGTGCGCCCGCATGTCGCGCATCACCTGCAGGATTTCCTCGTCCGTTTCACCCAGCCCGACCATCAGACCGCTTTTGGTCGGGACCTCGGGCGCAAACGCCTTGAAACGCTTGAGCAGGTTGAGCGAGTAGGCGTAGTCCGACCCCGGGCGCGCTTCCCGGTAGAGGCGGGGCGCGGTCTCAAGATTGTGGTTCATCACGTCGGGAGGGGCGGCCTTCAGGATCTCGAGGGCGCGGTCCATCCGGCCGCGGAAATCGGGCGTGAGAATCTCGATGCGGGTCCGTGGCGAGAGCGCCCGAACCTGGCGGATGCAGTCGACGAAGTGGCCGGCGCCGCCGTCCCGGAGGTCGTCGCGGTCGACGCTGGTGATCACCACATAGCTCAACTTGAGCGCGGCGATGGTCTTGGCGAGGTTGGCCGGCTCTTCGGGATCGAGCGGATCCGGGCGGCCGTGGCCGACATCGCAGAACGGGCACCGGCGGGTGCACTTGTCGCCCATGATCATGAAGGTCGCCGTGCCCTTGCCGAAGCATTCCCCGATGTTGGGACAGGAGGCTTCCTCGCACACCGTGTGCAACCGGTGCTCACGCAGGATCGATTTGATTTCGTAGAAGCGGGTGCTCGGGGAGCCGGCCTTGACACGGATCCAGTCGGGCTTCTTGAGCGTCTCGGCCGGCACGATCTTGATCGGGATGCGGCCAGTCTTGGCCAGCGACTTCTGCTTGACGGTCGCGTCGTACGCCTCGGCAGGGGCGGCATCGCGGGTCACGGAAGGAATGCTCATGGGGGCGTCCAGTGTCAGGGAGAAAGGCTGCTCGCCAGTCGCTGGCCGAGCAGGTCGGCCACGTCCTGGCTCGTTGCCTGAACCCCGATTGTAGAAAGGTCGACGGCCCGCAGGCCGGGATAGCCACAGGGATCGATGCCCAGAAAGGGTTGGAGATCCATCGCCACGTTCAGCGCCACGCCGTGGTAGGCGCAGTGTCGGCTGACCTTGATCCCGAGCGCCGCGATCTTGCCCAAGCCCTCGAACGGTTCGCGGCGCGGCCCCATGATCGACGCATGGCTCCCCGGATCAGCGAGCCGCACATAAATGCCGGGCGCTCCGGGAACGCGATGACCCGTCACGTCGAAATGCGCCAGCGTTCGCAAAACCGCTTCCTCGATGCGGAACACGTACTCCTTGACGAAAATGCCCAAGCGCTTGAGATCGACGAGCGGATAGGCCACCACCTGCCCGGGGCCATGGTAGGTGACCTGTCCGCCCCGGTTCGACTGGACCACCGGGATGCCGTGTGGATCGATGACATGCCGGGCCCTGCCGGCGACGCCCTGGGTGTAGACCGGCGGATGCTCGCAGAGCCAGATCTGATCGGGGGTCGCCGCGTCACGCTCGGCGGTGTAGCGACGCATGGCCGCCAGGGTGGCCTCGTACGGGACGGTGCCCAGCCGGCACTGCGCGATCATCGCGGCGCCTCGCTGCGGTTCACAGCACCATCTTCACCATCGGGTGGGTGCTCAGCGTGCGGTAGAGCTCGTCGAGCTGCTCGCGGCTGGTCGCGGTCACGGTGATCGTGACCCCGAGGTATTTTTCACCCTTGCTCGGACGCAACTCGACGGTCGTGGCGTCGAAATCCGGATCGAAACGCTCGGCGATCGAGGTGATGGCATGGACGAATCCGTCGGCGTTGAGTCCCATCACCTTGATGGGGAAGCGGGAGGGGTATTCGATCAGCGACGCGTCGGGAGGGATGGCTTGCATGGCTTGCGAAATGTTCATGAGGGCCGAGGTGGGGACGAGGTGACCGGAACTCAATGCGTCGAACGCTCCGGCACGAGCCTCGGGCGCGCATCGGGCGTGGCCTCTCAGATCGACTGGACAGTCTTGGCGCGTTGATAGGCCTCGAAAAGGCGGGCGTAGACGGGGCCGGGCTTGCCGCGCAGCGCGCCGTGGCCCACCGGCTCGCCATCCAGGCTCGTGACCGGCAAGATTTCCTTGGTGGCCGAACTCAGGAGCACTTCGTCGGCCGAATGCACGTCGGCTTCGGCCAGCGGGCGAAGGTTGTAGGCCACGCCGACCTCCTCGCACAATTCGCGAATCAGTTCGTAGCGTATGCCTTCGAGCACGTGCTCGCTTTTTGGGGGGCCGAGGACCGCCCCCTCGTGGACGACCCACACGTTGCTCGCGGCGGCCTCGGTCAGCATGCCGGCGCGAAACATGATGGTTTCCGCGGCCCCTTTGTCGGCCGACATCTGGCGCGCCAGGACGTTGCCGAGCAGGGAAATGCTCTTGATGTCGCCGCGTTCCCAACGGAAGTCGCGCGCGGTGACGCAGGCGACCCCGGCGTGGCGCTGCTCCGGAGTCGCCGGCTTCATGGCACTGCACATCATGAAGACGGTCGGGGTGATGTCGGTCGGCATCACGTGGTCGCGTGGCGCCACTCCCCGGGTGACCTGCAGGTAGATCAACTGGTCCGACGCTCCCGCTTGTGCCGCCAGCAACCTGCGGCAACGCTCCAGCCACTCCTGGCGCGTGTGCGGATTGGCGATGCGCAGTTTGGCCAGGCTGCGCTGCAGACGCGCCAGGTGCTCGTCGAAGCGGAACAGCTTGCCACCGTAGGCCGGGACGACCTCGTAGATGCCGTCCCCGAAAATGAAACCGCGGTCGAGGACCGACACCTTGGCGTCGCGCAGCGGCCCGTACGCTCCGTTGAGGTAGCACAGGGTGTCGGGCAGAGGCTGCATGGTGCGTGTTCCTACTTGATCCAGAGGCGCAGGGCGTCCCAGGCGCGGCCGAAGATGCCGGCCTGCTCGACCGGCTCGAGAACGACCAGCGGGACGTCGATCACCGGCGCGCCGGACGCGGTGGCGACCTTGATCGTTCCGACGCGCTGGTTCTTGGCCAGCGGCGCGACCAGGGGGTCGGTGCGCTCGACCTTGGTCTGCAAGCCACCACCCTCGCCTTTGGGAACGGTCACGAAGAGACCCCCTGCGGCACCGAGCTTGGCCTCGGTCGCCTTGCCCTTCCACACGGGTACCGTGACGATGGCCTTCCTGTCGTCGAAGAGGCGCAGGGTGTCGAAGGCCTGGAAGCCCCAGTTCAGCAGCTTCTGGCTTTCGTTGGCGCGAGCTTCCATCGAGGTGGTGTTGAGCACCACGGTGAGGATGCGGCGCTTGCCGGGGCCCTTGCCGTCGGCCCCGAGGTTGGGGAATTCACGCTGCGCGGTGGCGATCAGGCAGTAGCCGGCCGCGTCGGTGTAGCCGGTCTTGAGGCCGTCGACACTCGGGTCCCGGCGCAACAGGAGGTTCCGGTTGGGCTGGTTGATGTTGTTGTATTTGTATTCCTTGATCGAATAGAGCGCGAAGAACTCGGGGTAGTCGCGAATGATGTGCGTCGCGATGGTCGCGAGGTCGCGTGCGGAGCTCTTGTGACCGGCTTCGGTGAGGCCGGTCACGTTCTTGAAGGTCGTGTTTTTCAGGCCGAATGCCTGCGCCTGGCGATTCATCATCGCGACGAACTGGTCGAGCGTGCCACCGACGGCCTCGGCGAGCGCCACTGCGGCGTCGTTGCCGGATTGCACGATCTCGCCTTTCAGGAGCTCCTCGACGGTGGGGGTCATCGTCGTGTCGATGAACATCAGCGAGCCGCCGGCCTTGCGCTCGTCCCAGGCCCGGCGCGACACCGGCAGACGTTGCTCGAGGGTGAGCTTTTTGTCGTGGATGG
This sequence comes from Pseudomonadota bacterium, assembly GCA_030776545.1. GTDB lineage: Bacteria > Pseudomonadota > Gammaproteobacteria > Burkholderiales > Burkholderiaceae_C > LMDS01. The sequence goes on from JALYHO010000174.1 coordinate 12,662, forward strand.
CGCCAAACACGACGTAGAGGCTCATCAGCTTGGTGAGCGAGGCCGGGTCGGCGGAGGCGTCGGCGTTGCGCTCCGCGAGGGTCTGGTTGCTGGTCAGGTCGAGCACCAGGAAACTCTTGGCCGCCACCTCCCGCGGTTGCGGAGCGTCGGCCTGCGCCGCCGTGGCCAGCACAGCCGAGAAAACGAAAGCGAGAAAACGAGTCATGAAATGTCCGAGGTGGGAAAGAGGCTGACGCGCGTGCCGCAGGACGTGCGTGCAGGGGTCAAAGAGGTGTGCAGGATCGCAGGTCCCGCATGACGGTATTCTTGAGCAGGCCGAGCTGCCCGTGGAAGAAGTGCCCGACGCCGGGAAACACCACCACCGGCAATGCCTGAGGGCGGGCCCAGTCGAGCGTCGCCGCGAGGGGCACCACGTCGTCGATTTCACCATGGATCACCAGGCTGTCGGCAGGCACCGGGGCCATCGGCTGCTTGGCGGTGGACGGCCCGACCAGCACCATGCGCCAGGGCTTTTCATCCGCCGCCAGACGCGCCGCGGCATGCGAGGCGACGAACGCGCCGAACGAAAAGCCCGCCAGGATGAAGGACCCGCGCTCGGCCGCGTAGGCCTGGATGACCGCCAGCGCGTCGTCGATCTCGCCGACGCCATCGTTCCAGGCGCCCTCGGAGGCCCCGACGCCTCGAAAGTTGAAACGAACGCTGCGCCAGCCGAGCTGCACGAACGCACGCGCCAGCGTTTGCACCACCTTGTTGTCGAGGGTGCCGCCCGCTTGCGGGTGGGGGTGGCAGATCACGGCCGTGCCGCGCGGCGTTCCGGGCGGCAGGTCGATGGCGCATTCGACCTTCCCGGCCGGGCCGGTGAGGAACTCGCGCTGGGTGGCGGCGTTCACGCTCAACGCCCGACGTCGGGTGGCAAGAGCAGCCGCTCGACGATCTGGCCCTTCTTCAGGTGGCTGTCGACGATGTCGTCGACGTCCTTGGTGTCGACGAAGGTGTACCAGACTGCCTCGGGGTAGACCACGGCGACCGGTCCGCCCGCGCAGCGGTCCATGCAGCCGGCCTTGTTGACCCGAATGCCGCCGGGTCCGGCGAGTTTTTCCGACTTGATGCGCTTCTTGCAGTGATCGAAGCCGGCCTCGGCCCCCTGGGGCGCGCAGGAATCCTCGCCCTTTCCGCGGTCGTTCAGGCAAAAGAAGATATGCCGCTGGTAGTAGCTGCTTGCAGTCATGGCGGCATTTTAGGAGCCTGGGCGCGTTCGGGGGGGCTGCCGTTGGCGGCCCCCGGGGCGCAAGGGGTCCGGCGACGCCGCGTCGGCCTCAGAAGGGCTTGACGACGACCAGCACGACGATGGCGGTGAACAGCAGCACCGCCGACTCGTTGAAGACGCGGAACCAGCGCTCGCTGCGCTGATTTTCGAAGCGTTCGAACTTGCCCAGCAGCGAGCGGCAGGCATGGTGATAGCCGATCGCCAGCACGACCAGGAAAAGCTTGGCGTGGAGCCAGCCGCCGGCAAAGGCGGCGCGGTTCGAGAGCCACAGGAAGAGCCCGAACCCGAGCGCTGCGATCATGAGGAAACTGCTGAACCGGTAGAGCTTGCGCGCCATCAACAGGAGGCGCTCGCGCTCGGCGTGACTGTCCGCCGGGACCTGAACCAGGTTGACGAAGATGCGCGGAAGGTAGAAGAGGCCGGCGAACCAGCTGGCGACGAACACGATGTGGAAAGCTTTGATCCAGAGCATCGGACGATTATGGGGGGCCGATCTGCCGCGTGCTGACCGACCCGGTGGCCGGCCGCCCACGAGAAAAGCCCCGGCGCAGGGCCGGGGCCTGAATTGCCCTCGCGCTGTCACACGGTCGGGCACCTGCTCAGGGAGGAAAAGCAGGGAACGAGATCCTGGACGGATATCATTCAAAAACGACTCTAGCAGAACGTGTTTTCCCGGAACTGGCGTGTCGACCCGAACGAGCGCTGCTTCGAACCCACTTTTGACCCCCGCCTTGTACCCACCTGCCCCATTCCCCGCGAACCGTCCGCGTCGCTTGCGCCGCGATGACTTCACGCGCGCCCTGGTGCGCGAGCACCGACTCCATGCGAGCGATTTGATCCTGCCGGTTTTCGTGCTGGCGGGACACGATCGGGCCGAAGCCGTGGCCTCGATGCCAGGCGTGCAGCGCCTCACCCTCGACCGACTGCTGCCGGTGGCCGAGGAATGCGTGTCGCTCGGCATACCGGTGCTCGCCCTGTTTCCGGTGATCGATCCGGCGCAAAAGACCGCCGACGGGCGCGAGGCCCTCGCCCCGGAAGGCCTGGTGCCCACGGTGGTGCGCGAGTTGAAGCGGCGCTTTCCCGGCCTGGGAGTGATGTGCGACGTGGCGCTGGATCCCTACACCTCGCACGGCCAGGATGGATTGCTCGACCCGTCCGGCTACATCCTGAACGACGAGACCGTGGCGGTTCTGATCCAGCAAGCGCTGGTCCAGGCCGGTGCCGGTGTCGATCTCGTGGCGCCCAGCGACATGATGGACGGACGCATCGGCGCGATCCGCACCGCCCTCGAAGCGAAGGGCCACATCCACACCCGCATCATGGCGTACAGCGCCAAATACGCGAGCGCGTTCTACGGCCCGTTCCGCGATGCGGTCGGGTCGGCGGCGCAGCTGGGCAAGAGCGACAAGAAGGCCTATCAGATGGACCCGGGCAACAGCGACGAAGCGCTGCGCGAAGTCGCTCTCGATCTGGCCGAAGGCGCCGACATGGTCATGGTCAAGCCCGGCATGCCCTACCTGGACATCGTTCGTCGGGTGAAGGAAACCTTTCGGGTTCCGACCTTTGCCTACCAAGTCAGTGGCGAGTACGCGATGCTCAAAGCCGCGGCCATGAACGGCTGGCTCGACGGCGAGGCCGTCATGATGGAGAGCCTGTTGGCGTTCAAGCGGGCCGGGGCCGATGGCGTGTTGAGCTATTTCGCGCTCGACGCCGCCCGTTGGCTGAAAAAGCACGGGTCGGCCTGATCCCGGTCTCTGCCGCGCATCCGAAGGCGCGCATCAGCTCTCGTCGTCGAGCTCGAACGTCGGCAGCCGCCAGGCATGCCGAATGGCGAGCATGCGCAGCCCGAAGCCGATGCTCATGGCACCGAGGGTGACGATGTCGGGCGGCCAGCCGATCCCGAGGCCGATCACGTAGAGGCACCCGGTGAGCAGCGCCACGGTCGCGTAGAGCTCGCCGCGCAGCACGAGCGGCACGTCGCCGCACAGCAGGTCGCGCAGCACCCCGCCGGTGCAGCCCGTGGCCATGCCGCCGACCGTGGCCACCACCAGGCCGTGGCCGAGCCCGAGCGCGACGTTGCAGCCGATGACCGTGAACAGGACCAGGCCGAGCGCATCCAGCATCAGGAAGGTCATGGGCAGCCGCCGCACCAGTCGCGCCAGGGGAATGGCGGCCAGCGCGGCCCCTGCGGCGAGCAGCAGCAACGCGGGCTCGGCCACCCACGAGAGCGGGTAGTGGCCCAGCACGACGTCGCGTATGGAGCCGCCACCGAGCGCGGTGACGCAGCCGAGGGACGCGACGCCGAACCAGTCGAGCCGACGTTTGCCGGCCGCGAGCGCGGCCGTCATCGCCTGCGCGACGATGGCGATGGCGTTGGCGATGGACAGGACCGTCATGGATGGACCGACGCTCAACGTGCGTAGGGATCGGCAAAACCGAGCCCCGCCAGCAGGTCCCGCTCGCGCGCTTCCATGCCGCGCGCCTCGTCGTCGGCCTCGTGGTCGTACCCCTGGGCGTGCAGCGTGCCATGGATGAGCAGATGGGCATAGTGGGCCTCGAGCGCGACGTTCAGTTCCGCCGCCTCGCGCCGCAGCACCGGCCCGCAAAGAACGAGGTCGGCGCTCACGACCGGCTCGCGCGTGTAGTCGAAGGTCAGGACGTTGGTGGCGTAGTCGCGGGCCCGGAACTGGCGATTCAATGCCCGACCTTCTTCGACGCCGACGACCCGCACCGTGATCTCGCCCGGCGTTTCGAGCGCGGCGCGGACCCAGCGCGCGACCCGATGGCGCGGCAGCAGCCCGCGGTCGGTGGCGTCGGCGAACTGCAGCGAGAGGCGCAG
>JALYHO010000175.1 GCA_030776545.1 Pseudomonadota bacterium
GGCCGCGCCGGGTTGGTCCACGCCGCCGGCCGGGACCGTTGCGGCTCGGTCTGCGGCGCTCGTCATGCGAGGGCCGCCCGGCGTGCCTGCACCGAACGCAAATACCACCACGGGAGCAACAGCGCGAGTACCGTCAGCAGCATGACCGTCGAGGCTGCCGAAGCGAGCCCGACGTTGGCGCGATTGAAGAGGTTGTCCATGATGAACTTCGCCGGCACCTCGCTCGCCGTTCCAGGACCGCCCTGGGTCATCGCGACGACCACGTCGTAGACCTTCACGACGCCGACCGCGAGCAGCACGAAGGCGGTGCCGAAGGCCGGTCCGAGCTGCGGGACGACGACGCTCAGGTAGTAGCGCCAGCGCGGCACGCCATCGATGCGAGCGGCACTCCAGAGCGCCTCGTCGATGCCTCGCAGCCCCGCCAGCAGGACCGCCATGACCAGGCCCGACGCTTGCCACGCCGCAGCGATCACCAGCGTGTAGATGACCTTGTCCTGGTTGACGATCCAGTCGAAGTCGAAGCCGGGGCCGATCAGGCTGCGCACCGAGGATTGAATTCCCAGTTCCGGATTGAGCATCCATTGCCAGACCAGGCCGGTGGCGACGAAAGACATGGCATAGGGATAGAGAAAAATAGTGCGCAAGACGTTTTCCCCGCGCACTTTTTGATCCAGGAAAACCGCCAGCAGGAACCCGAGTGCCAGGCAGACCACGACGAAAAGCAAGCCGAAGACGACCAGGTTGTGGAGCGACACCTGCCAGCGTTCCGTGGCGAAGAGCCGCTCATACTGCGCGAAGCCGACGAAGTCGTTGCGCGGAAAGACCTTCGAACTGCTGAACGAGATGCGGACCGACCAGAGAATGGTCCCGACGTACACGACCAGGACCGTCACCGCCATGGGCAGCAGCGCGATCTGCGCCGCCACCCCGCGCCAGGGGCGCTTCGTCTTCATTCGGGCCTCTCCCCTGTCGCGTTTTTCTTCAGCCCTTCAAGGCCCCCTGCAGCGCCTTGACCGCGTCGTCGATCGACTGGTTGCCGTTCCAGAACTTGGTGACGACGTCGGTCACCGCGCCGACCATGTCGGGGCTCATCAGCATGTCGGGATTGGCGATCTGGCGCGCCGGGTCCTTCATGGCCGCCACGCCGGCCTGCGCGCACAGGTCCATCTGGCTGACGTCGACGTCGGTCCGAACCGGAATCGAGCCCTTCTTGTTGTTGAACGCCACCTGAGTGAGCGGCGCCGTGAACACGGTGGCCAGCTTGGACTGGGCTTCGATCGCGGTCTTGTCGGTGGTCTTGGGGAACACGAACACGTCGCCCGCGACCATGTAGGGCGCCCCCGCGCCGAAGCCGGCGAAGCAGCCGTACTCCTTGCCTGCCGTCTGCTTGGCGGCGCCGAACTCGCCCTTGGCCCAGTCGCCCATGATCTGGAAGCCGGCCTTGCCGCTGATGACCATCGCGGTGGCGTCGTTCCAGTTGCGACCGGGCGAGCCGGCATCCACGTAACCGTGCAGCTTCTTCAGGGTGGCCAGCGTGCGGCGCATCGGCTCGGCGTTGACGCTGGCCGCGTCATGGTCCCTGAAGAATTTCAGATAGGCGTCCTTGCCACCCACATCGAGAAGCAGCGAATAAAAGGTGATCCATTCCTGCCAGGCCTGGCCTCCGAAGGCGATCGGAACGATGCCCGCGGCTTTGAGCTTGTCGAGGTCGGCGAACATTTCGTCTATCGACTTCGGCTCCGTGGTGACACCGGCTTTTTGCAGCGCGGATTTCGAGTACCAGAACCAGGACGGGTTGTGAATGTTGACCGGAACGGCGTAGTAGTGGCCATCGACCTTGATGCTGTCGACGATCGGCTTGGGCAGCCACTTGTCCCAGCCCTCCCGGGCGGCGACCGTGTCGATGTTGTTGAGCTGACCTTCTGCGATCAGGTCGCGGTATTGCTTGGACGTATTGAATTGCGCTGCCGTGGGCGGGTTGCCGCCGGCGATGCGGTTGATGGCCGCCGCGCGCGCGTTGTCGGCGCCGGCCACGGCCGCATCGACCCACGTCCCCCCTGCCTTGCCATAGGCATCGGCCAGTTCCTTGACCGCCGCGGACTCACCGCCGGACGTCCACCAATGGATGACTTCGGCCTTCTGGGCATACGCCTGGCTGGCGGCGGCCAGGGCGATGCCGACGGCGATGCGCCGAATGGAACGGGATTGGGTAGCCATCTTGTCGTCTCCTTTGCGTGGGCCATTGGCCCTCTTTTGAAAAGTCGGGGGGAAGGTCCCGGGAACGGGCACAAAAAGGGGTCGTCTGCGCAACGCCATCGCCTCGGTCAGGCCGCCCGGCGGGCCTCGAGGAACGCAGTCAAGGCCTTGGCACTGGCTTTGGGTGTGCGCTTTTGCGTGGTGTAGTCGACATGCACCACGCCGAAGCGGCGCTCGTACCCGAAAGCCCATTCGAAGTTGTCCATCAGCGACCAGATGAAATATCCGCGCACGTCGACCCCTGCGTCCATTGCCCGGGCGACAGCGGCGGCGTGGGCATTCAGATAGTCGATGCGCTGAAGGTCGTGAACTTCGCCTTCGACCACCTCGTCGGCCGAAGCCATGCCGTTTTCGGTGATGAAAATCGGCGGCAGGTTGGGGTAGCGGGTCTTGAAGTCGACGAGCAGATCCTGCAGGCCCTGGGGATAGATTTCCCAGCCCATCTGGGTGCGAGCCACCCCGGCAAGCGGCACTTCGTCGAACCCGTGGGCGCCATCGCTGCGCACGTTGGTGCGGAAGTAGTAGTTCACGCCGAGGAAGTCCACGGGGCGGCCGATGATGGCCATGTCGCCATCGAGGACCAGGGGCTCGGTCCCCGGCCAAAGGCGCCAGAGGTCCTGCGGATATTCGCCGCGCAGCAACGGGCCGAGGACCCAGTCGTTGTGCTGGACCTCGAACAGGTGGGCAGCGTCGCGGTCGGCCGGGGTGGACCCGTCGGTCGTGCCGCGGCCGACATTGGCGACGATGCCCCGCTGCGACCCCGGGTCGTTGGCCTCCAGAACCGGCAGCGCCAGCCCGTGGGCGAGCAACAGATGGTGCATGGCCTGGGTGGCGTAGCGCAGATGGTTCAAGCCCGGCGCATGGCGCCCGTTGCCATAGCCCAGAAACGCCGAACACCAGGGTTCGTTGAAAGTCGCCCACGAGGTCACGCGCCCCTTCAATTCCCGGCTCAGGAGGTCGGCGTAGTCGGCGAAGCGGTAGGCGGTGTCGCGGTTCAGCCAACCCCCGCGTTCCTCGAGATGCTGCGGCAAGTCCCAGTGGTAGAGCGTGACGAAACGCTGCAGTCCCTTGGCCGCGAGCCGATCCAGCAGGCGCTTGTAGAAATCGAGGCCGGCCTGATTCGGACGACCCCGCTCGTCCATCACGCGCGGCCAGGCGATGGACAGACGGTACGCATCGACGCCGAGCGCCGCGATCAGGTCGACATCCGACTCCCAACGGCGATAGTGGTCGCAGGCGTTCTCGCCGGTGTCTCCCGCCAGCACCCGCCCGGGGGTGGCGGAGTAGACGTCCCAGATGGACGGCAGGCGCCCGTCGGCGCTGGTCGAACCCTCGATCTGGTAGGCGGCGGTCGCCACGCCCCAGACAAAGCCGGGACGTGCCATGGCGGACTGCGGGGGCGGCCCGAAGGAAGGCGCGCGTGTAGGGTCTGAGGAGTGGTCTGACGGTGACATCGAAGGGCCTGCGAGGGGGATGAGGTGCGGGGTACCCGCGTCCTGTGGAACCGATTCCATTTGGAACGGAATTACAGCAGTTGGAAGCCGGGTCCGTCATGCGGGTCTACCCGAAGAGGCCTTGAAGAAGTGTGACCGGGCTGAGCGGGTGTCTCGGGGGCCGGTTGCGACGCGGGTGGCTCGCGCTCGGCATGCCGTGTTGAGCTTGTCGAAGCCGCGCGCGTCACACCCTAACGTTTTGACTGAGCTCAGCGCGAATCGGTGGAAACCAGATCGCCATAGGTGTCCGGCCGGCGGTCGCGCAGCAGGGCGCGGCGTGACTGGCGGTTCTGCGTGAGGTCGACGTCGGCGTAGAGCAAGGCAGGTCGCCCGTCGGCGACCGCTGCAACCGAGCCGTCGGGCAAGGCGACGGTACTGCGGCCGTCGTAGACCAGGTCGGCCTCGCACCCGCAGCAGTTCGCATACGCGACGACCAATTGATTTTCGCAGGCACGGGCTGGCACCAGCACACGGGCAACCGCGTCGAACCCCTGCATGTTGGCGGTCGGCACCACGACCAGGTCAGCACCCTGCAGCGCCAGGCGGCGGACGGCTTCGGGGAATTCCACGTCATAGCAGATGAGCATGCCGACCCGGCATCCATCGGCTTCGAACACCCGACACGCGCCGTCGGACGGGGCGAACTGAGCCCGGTCGCGGTCACCGAACAGGTGGATTTTTCGGTAGTTGCCGCGGACCTCGCCGCGCGCGTCTACCCACTGGACCGCGTTGAACACCCTGCCGTCCGCCGCGCGCTCGGGATAGCCCCACACCATCGCCAGGCCGGCCGACGCCGCCAAGGCGGCTGCCGCGCGGGCCGAGGGCCCATCGACCGGCTCGGCCAGGCGCTGGACCGCGTCGGAACCGATGGCGTAGCCGGTCAGGAACATCTCCGGCGTGACCAGCAGATCGGCGCCGGCGGTCGCGGCCTCGCGGGCGGCGCGCTCGAGGCGCCGCAAATTGCCGGCGACATCGCCGCTCTTCTGTTCGCATTGCCACAGCGCGATCTTCATCGCCGCTAGAGTGGCAGCTCGATGGGCCCGAGCACGGGAAACACCTCGCCGGGGCCGGGGTTGTCGGGCGCGGTGCGGCCGCCGAGGTGGGCGACGATGCCCCAGACCGCATTGAGCGAGGTTTGCACGGCCCCTTCGACCCACGCCGGGGTCCAGGAGACGTCGTCGCCGGCAATGAAGATGCCACGTTCGCAGGGGGGGAAGTTGGCCTGCATGAAATGCGCGTACATACGCTGGTTGTAGCGGTAGTGCCCGGGCAAGGCCCCCTTGAAGGCGCCGAGGAAGTGCGGGTCCGATTCCCACGAGATCGTGATGGGGTCGCCGATGATGTGCTTGGCGATGTCCAGCGTCGGATAGATCTTGTTCAAGGCCGAGAGCGCCAGCCGGACCCGCTTCTCGGGGGGATGGGGGAGCATCTTCAAGGCATCGCTCATCCACGCGTAGGACAGGCAGATGACCCCCGGCCGGTCGTCGCCGTTGTCGAACAGGTAGGTGCCGCGCGTCAGCCGGTCGGTCAGGGTCATGCTCATCAGGTCACGCCCGGTGTGCGGATCCTTGTCTTTCCAGAACGGTCGGTCGACCATCACGAAGGTCTTGGACGACTGCATGTAGCGGGTGCGGTCCAGCGCCATCCAGGTCTTGTGCGAGAACAGCGCCTCCTCGCAATCGATCTGGGTCGTCAAGAGCCAGCTTTGGCAGGTCGCGAGAACCGCGTCGTAGCGCCGCACGTCGCCCCAGGTGTCGGTGACCCGCAACTGGCCGTCCGGCTCGCGTCCGATCCGGGTCACGCCCGAGCGCGGCGCGCCGCCATGCAGGCTCGCCAGCGTCGTGCCCGGAGGCCAGTGCCTCGCCTTCTCAGGTGCGTGCGCCCACAAGCCGGCCGGCACCTGACTGGCGCCGCCCACGATCAGGCGCTGGTTCTCGTCGCACTGGGTCAGCACGACGCGCAGGATCTCGAGCATGGAGTTGGGAAAATCGGAATCCCAGCCGCCGGTGCCGAAACCGACCTGGCCGAACACTTCGCGATGGTGAAACGACAGTTTCGCGAACGCTTCGGACGTCGCGACGAAGTCGTAGAACGTGCGGTCGTCCCACAGAGGAACCAGCGCATTCCACAACTGCTTCAGTCGCACCGGATCGCGCTCGCGTATGGCCTCCTGGATGGCGCTGAATCCGGCGCCGGCCTCCAGTGCTTCGCCCCACGCCGCGGCCACTTCCCTGAAGAGCGGCGGGAGGTCGTCGATCGTGCGCGCGTAGTGCGTGGTCCCCTCGAGGTCGATCACCGTGCTCGGGGCGGCCGGGGTGAGTGGATTGGGAAAGGGGCGGGTCTCCAGCCCGAGCAGGTCGACGTAATGGTAGAAGGCCCGCGACGACACGGGAAACCGCATGCCGCCCAGCTCCGCGACGACGCCCGAGCCTCCGTCGAACGGCTGCGAGCGCAATCGTCCACCCATCTTCGAAGACTCGTAGACCACTGGCCGCAGGCCGAGCTTCATCAGCTCGTAGGCCGCGACCAGCCCGGCGATGCCCGCGCCGACGATCGCCACCTCCTTGCCGAGCGCCGCCTGCGGAATCGTGCCGAGGCCTGACGGATGGCGAATCCAGTCGTCGAAGGCAAACGGAAAATCCGGACCGAAGATCGTGATCGGGCGTGGGGGCACGGTCACGGCGGGGCGCTCGTCGTGCGCTCCCACGAAGCGCCTTATTTGCCGATCTGGTCGCCGGCGGCCTTGGCCTTGGCGTCGGCTTTCATCGAGCGCGCCTTGTGCATCCGGGCTTTGGCACGGTGCTTGGCCTTGCTGGCGTCGCTGCCGACCGTGCTCTGGGCGGCCTCCTTGGCTTCCATGGCCTTCTCGGAAACGGCCTTGCCGCTCTCTTTCACGGCGGTGCCGGTTTGGGCTTGCGCAGCGCCGGTGGCCGCGGCCAGGGTGACGGCCAATGCCATGATCATTTTCAACATGCTCGAAGACTCCTCGTTGTGGTCGATCCTGAGCCCAGAAGCGGGTCACAGGTGCAACCGATGATATCGCCCGGGGACGCGGCCCCGGGATGACGGACTTCAGCCCTGGCCGTGCCAATATTGGTGCAGTCGCGGGAGTGCCAGGATGAGCGCGACGCCGACGAGCATGACGAGGAGTCCGGCGGCGAGGAACCAGCCGCCATGCCCCCGGGGCGGGGGCCGCGGCGCGGGGTGGGCCAGGTCTTCACCTTCGACCGCGAACTGGGTGCTCGCGCGTTCGAGCGACGGCTCGGACTCCCATCCGAACATCTGGGTTTCCTTGAACGACGTGGAATGTGAATGTGACATTCCACAATTGTTAGCAATTGTTTCTGTTTTGGGTAGCCCCGATCCCCTCGAACCCGACCACGTTCGCGTCCGAGCCGTGACTTCTTCACTCACACGCCGCCAATGGGAGGTCCGACGCCGGGTCCCACCACGCCGGGAGCAGCGCCCTCACCTTGGGCAGCGCATAGCGGTCGTCGATCAAGTGCACGACGCCCTCGTCGGTGACGGTGCGGATGACCCGGCCGGCGGCCTGGACGACCTTGCGCAAGCCGGGGTAGAGATAAGCGTAGTCATAGCCACGCCCGAACTGGCGTTCGATGCGCTCGCGCAACTGCTCGTTGACCGGGTTGGTCTGCGGCAGCCCCAGCGTCGCGATGAATGCACCGACGAGGCGTCGTCCCGGCAGGTCGATGCCCTCGCCGAACCGGCCGCCGAGAACCGCGAAGCCCACCCCGCCCCCGTCGGGCCGGAACCGGTCGACGAACGCTTGCTGCGCCGATTCCGTCATGTGGGGTGATTGGCGCCAGGTCGGCACGCCGGGATGGGACGATTCGAAAACATCCGCCACCTGGGCTAGGTAAGCGAAACTGCTGAAGAAGGCGAGGTAGTTGCCCGGCAAAAGCGCCAGCTGCTCGGCGATTAAGCGAGCGATCGGTTCGACCGAAGCGGCCCGATCGCGCCAGCGGGTCGAGATGTGGCGAGTCGTGCGCACGCTCAGTTGCCGAGCCAGAAAGGGTGACCCCACCGTGACGGCGACCGAGTCCGCTGGCAGCCCGAGCATTTGCCGATAGAAATCGGTCGGCGTCAGCGTCGCGGAAAAGAGAGTCACCGAACGTGCGGCAACGAAACGCGGTGCCAGGTGCGGCGCCGGCACCACGTTGCGCAGGCACAGCCGGCTCTCGACTCGCCCATCCGTGGCCGGCGACGCATCGCGTGCCGAGTCGACCATCGAGTGCGGTCCGAACACCGAGGCCAAACGCGCGAACCGCCCCAGCTCGAAATACAGCTGCAGGGTGGGCGGGTCGAGCTGTGCAGGGTGTTCGGCCTGGTGGGCTGAAAGCGCCGCGAGAGCCGTGTCCAGACGCTCGGCGAACGCGGGCGGCAATTCGTCGAGCACACGATAGTCCGCTGCGGCGTCACCGGGCAGTTCGTCCCAGGCGCGGTCGAGCGCCTGCAATGCACGCCGCACCGGAGGTGCCGTTCCGGCAGCGGCCGTCACCGCGCGCAATTCGCGCGTTGCCAGGGTGGCCGAGTACATCGCGCGGCCTCGCTCCACGAGGTTGTGCGCCTCGTCCACCAGCACCGCGACCTGCCACTCGTTGGCTTGGGAAAGGCTGTGCAACATCGCCGCGGCATCGAAATAGTGGTTGTAGTCGCCGACCACCACGTCGCACCATTTCGCCAATTCCTGCCCCAGGTAGTAAGGGCAGACGCGGTGCGACCGGGCGATCGCCCGAAGCGTCTCGCTGTCGAGGAACACCGCGTCGACGCCCGCCTGGCGTGCCGCCGGCAAGCGGTCGTAGAAGCCCTGGGCCAGCGGGCAGGCGTCGCCGTGACAAGCTTTGCCCGGGTGCTCGCAGGCGCGCTCCCGGGCCACCAGTTCGATCACCCGCAGGGGCAGGGACCGCCCGGCCGCGATCGTGCGCAAGCCATCGAGCGCGAGTCGCCGTCCCGAGATCTTGGCGGTCAGGAAGAACACCTTGTCGAGTCCCAGGGTCGCGAGCGCCTTGAGCGCGGGCAGCAACGTCCCGACGGTTTTTCCGATGCCGGTCGGCGCTTGCGCCAGCACGCATCGTCCTTCGCGCACCCCCCGATAGACCGCAACCGCGAGTTCGCGTTGACCGGGCCGAAACGCTTCGTGGGGAAAGGGCCACTCCGCGAGGGCCTGGTTGCGCGCGCGCCGATGCGCGGCCTCGGCCTCGGCCCAGTGCCGAAAGCGGCGACAGCGGTCTTCGAACAGCGCCTTCAGGGACGCCGCGTCGGCGGCCCGTTCCAGGACGGTTTCGTGCTGGCTCGCGATGTCGAAGTAGACCAATGCCACCGTCAGGCCGGCCAATCCCTCCTGACTGCAAGCCAAATGGGCGTAGGTCTCGGCCTGCGCCCAATGCAGGCCGCGGTGGTTGGACGGCACGCGTTCGGGCGACCCGCGGCAGGTCTTGACTTCTTCCAGACGCGGCAGGCTCGGATCGTACCCATCCGCGCGCCCCCGCACGCGCAGCCCCTCGCACACCCCCTGCAACGTCACTTCGGACTTTCGGGTGGACGGCCGGCGCGCCGCCACGGCGCGGTGTCCGGCGACGCCTTCCTGAGCCGTCGGCGACGGCGTGAAACGAAGGTCGAGGTCGCCGGTCTTGGCGGTGAAGGCGCACAGCTCGCGCACCGCCACCGACCACGGGGCCAGCGCTTCGCTCATCGCGCCTCACCCGGGTGTGGGAGGGGCGACGCGTCCACAGTTGGCAGCGCCAATGTTTTGTGCACTGCAGCCCCCCAAAACGGGGGTGTGAGAAAGCGCTTTGTCTGACAGCGGGGTCGCACGAGATGGTTCATACTGCACTGCAACAAAGGAGTACGGTATGGACATTGAGCAGTTGATGGGCCGGTACTTTCGTTTGAAGCAAGAACTCTCCATCGCCTATCGGGCGCAGCCCTGGCATGGCGCCAAGATCGATCGACTGGCCGACGACCTGGCCGCCACCGAGCGCGAAATCGCCGCGCTCCAGCCGGTCGACGAGCAGTCCAACGATCCGATGTTGAGCTTTGCGCCCGCCCGTTCGCTCGGCTCCTATGCGGACAGCGGCGGCGCGCGGGCAGCACCCGCCGTCTGAATCGACTCGGCCGCGGCCCGTCGCCGCTGCTTCCCCGATCAACGTCGCCCGCGGGAGGGTGGCTGCCCGCCCGGGCCTCTTTCACCACCACCGGGGCGGCCTTCGTGCCGGCGCGGCCCATCGCCTCGTGCCGGACGCGGCGCCGCAGCGGTGCTGGCGCGTTCCCTCGCTTCGATGCGTGCGGTGTCGAGCAAACCGTCGAGGTCCTCCACCGGTACGCCCTTGAGCGCGCAAAAATTGGCCTTGGTCAAGGTCGTGGCTTCGAAATCACGGAGCAGACCGGCGCGGTTGCGCCGTTGCTGTTCTTCCAGGTCGCGGCGCGACTGCTGGTTTTCGCGCCGCCGGGCGAGTTCGTCCAGCGCTGCCTGGCGATGCTCGGCGGTGATGTCTCCCGCAGGCTGACCGTCGAGGTCGAAGCGATGCGCCGCTTTGGTGATCGCGATCAGGTAGGACGTGCTTCCCGTATGCCGGCGAAAGAACGCCGACAGGGCTTGCTTGGTGAAGCGCCCCGGCGCACGGGCCTGGATGTCGACCTGGATGCGCAGTTTCAAGGGCTTGACGCCGCCCGCGAAGAGACCTGGGAACAACTCCCTCAACAGCGACGAACAGTCCGCGGGCGGCTGCGGCGAGGGCCGGCTGTCCTCTGGCCTGGCAGTCGGTGGCGTTGCGACCGACTCTGCTCGTGCGGCAGGGGCCGCGGGCGCAATGACAGGCGCCGCGTCGACAGGGATGGCGGTGGTTTCGGGAGCAAGGGGCACGGGCACGGACATGGAACGGATACAAAACAAGCGGGAGTCCGGATTGTGCTTGCAAATCGTCGCCGGCCCCGTGCCGATGCCGCGGTTTTTCGCGGGTGGGCGCGGCTCAGAAGGCTGCGATGCCGGTGATCGCACGGCCCAGGATCAGCGCGTGCACGTCGTGAGTGCCCTCGTAGGTGTTGACCACTTCCAGGTTCACCAGATGCCGGGCGATGCCGAATTCGTCGCTGATGCCGTTCCCACCCAGCATGTCGCGTGCCACCCGGGCGATGTCGAGGCTCTTGCCGCAGGAATTTCGCTTCATGATGGACGTGATCTCGACCGCGGCGCTGCCTTCGTCCTTCATGCGTCCCAGGCGCAGGCAGCCTTGCAGGCCGAGCGTGATCTCGGTCTGCATGTCGGCGAGCTTTTTCTGGATCAACTGGTTCGCCGCCAGGGGCTTGCCGAATTGTTTGCGGTCGAGCACGTACTGGCGCGCGCGGTGGAAGCAGTCTTCGGCCGCTCCCAGGGCGCCCCAGGCGATGCCGTAGCGCGCACTGTTGAGGCAAGTGAACGGACCCTTGAGGCCGCGGACGTCTGGGAATGCGTTTTCTTCCGGGCAAAAGACGTTGTCGAGCACGATTTCACCCGTGATGCTCGCCCGCAGACCCACCTTGCCGTGGATCGCGGGTGTCGTCAGCCCCTCCGGGCCGCGTTCCAGGATGAAGCCCCGGATCGCGCCGCCATCGTCCTTGGCCCAGACCACGAACACGTTCGCGATGGGTGAATTGGTGATCCACGTCTTGGCGCCGGTGAGCGAGTAGCCGCCGGCGACCTTCTTCGCCCGCGTGACCATGCTCCCCGGGTCGGAACCGTGGTCGGGCTCGGTCAGACCGAAACACCCGATCCACTCCCCGGACGCGAGTCTCGGAAGGTATTTTTGTTTCTGAGCCTCGGTACCGAATTCATGGATAGGCACCATCACGAGCGAACTCTGCACGCTCATCATCGAGCGGTAGCCCGAATCGACCCGCTCGACCTCGCGTGCCACCAGGCCGTAGCAAACGTAGTTGAGTCCGGCCCCGCCGTAAGCAGGCGGAATCGTCGCCCCGAGCAGCCCGAGTTCGCCCATTTCGCGAAAAATCGAGGGGTCGGTGCTGCCCTCGCGAAACGCCTTCGTCACGCGCGGACCGAGGCGCTCTTGACAGTAGGCGGCCGCCGCATCGCGAACCGCGCGTTCATCCTCAGTCAACTGTTGTTCCAGCAGCAGCGGGTCGTCCCAATGGAAGGAAGCGTTTTGAGGCATGGTTGGCAGTCTCTCGAAAGGGTGGAAACGTGAGGAGCGACAGGGCCGCTGCGGCTCGATTATCGGCCCGGCCCGCACGGGCATTCGACTGTAGGACATGGCGGACAGACGTGCTGCGGCCATGGCTCACAATCGCTTGCGCCGTCGCGGTGTTTCAAATCGTGTTGCGACCCTCTAGCGTCGAGCCCATCACAACCAACCGAGACCATGATGACCATCGGCACCATCCTCCTGATTCTGCTCATCTTGTTGCTGGTCGGGGCGCTGCCCAGCTGGCCGCACAGTCGTTCCTGGGGCTACGGGCCGAGTGGCGGCCTGGGCCTGGTCGTGATCGTCGTGATCGTGCTGCTGGTGATGGGCGTGATTTGACCGCGGCGCGGCGGCGCCGAGCTATGCTCCAGGAATGCCGCACCAGCGGCAAGCTTCGCATTTCCTTCGCCCATGACGTCGCCGCGCCCGATCACTGCGCCACCCACCCCCATCGCCGACGATCGGCACCCCGACGAGGACACCATCCTGGTCCTGCAGGGAGGGGGTGCGCTGGGCGCCTACCAAGCGGGGGTCTATGAAACCTTGGCCGCCCGATACGGCGAGCCCACCTGGCTGGCGGGCATCTCCATCGGCGCCATCAATGCGGCGCTCATCGCTGGCAATGCGCCGCGCGATCGGGTCGGGCGGCTGCGCGAATTCTGGAACCTTCTGAGTTCGACGTTCCCGGCGATGCCGACGCCTGCAAGCACCGAAGCGCGCGAACTGCTCAACGAGGCCAGCGCGGCGCAGGTGGCCCTCTTCGGCGTGCCGGGCTTTTTCACGCCGCGGGTGCCGCCCGCACCGTTCCAGCCCCGCGGCACGCCGGCCGCGATCAGCTACTACGACACGTCCCCCCTGCGCGCGACGCTCGAGCGCCTGGTCGACTTCGAACGCATCAACCGAGGCGGGATGCGGCTCGCGGTCGGTGCGGTCAATGTGCAGACCGGCAATTTCGAGTATTTCGATAGCGCCCGCCAGCGCCTCGACGTGCGCCACATCCTGGCCAGCGGTGCGTTGCCGCCCGGCTTCGCGCCGGTCGAGATCGACGGCCAGCAGTACTGGGACGGAGGACTGGTGTCCAACACGCCCTTGCAATACGTGCTCGACCAGCCTGGCAAGCGCCGGCGGGTGGTGTTCCAGGTCGACCTGTTCGCCGCGCGCGGCGAACTGCCGACCACGCTTCCCGAGGTGACCGAGCGCGAAAAAGACATCCGATTTTCGAGCCGGACCCGCCTCAACACGAGCTTCGAACTGCAACACGAACTCATCGCGCAGGCCGCCAAACGGCTGGTCGCCAAGCTTCCCGCCAACTTGCGCAACGACCCCGACGCGCGCCTCCTGGCTCGCATTCGCGCCGAACGTGCGGTGGACGTGGTACACCTGATCTATCGCAGCAAGCACTACGAGACCCAGTCCAAGGACTACGAGTTCTCTCGGCTGTCGATGCAGGAACACTGGTGCGCCGGGCAGGCCGACATGGCCTGCACCTTGGCCGACCCGCGCTGGACCGAGCGGCCGCGCAGCGACTCCGGCGTGCACGTCTTCGACCTCGCCGGCACCTCGACGCCTCCACTTACCGGAACCCCATCATGAAACTCAAGGACAAGGTCTGCATCGTCACCGGCGCCGCCAGCGGCATCGGCAAGGAAATCGCCGTCACCTTCGCTCGCGAAGGCGCCAAGGTGGTCATTGCCGACCTCAATCTCGCCGCCGCCGGGGCCGTCGCTGCCGAGATCACGGCAACCGGCGCGCCGGCCATGGCCCTGACGATGGACGTCACCAGCGAAGAACAGGTCAACGCCGCCGTCGCCGAGGTCGCGGCGGCCTGGGGAGGCGTCGACGTGCTGGTCAGCAACGCGGGGATCCAGATCGTCCATCCGGTCGAAGAATTCCCGTTCGCCGAATGGAAAAAAATGCTTGCGATCCATCTCGACGGCGCCTTCCTGACCACCAAGGCGTGCATCCCCCACATGCAAGCCAACGGCGGTGGCACCGTCATCTACATGGGCTCGGTGCACTCCAAGGAAGCCTCGGTGCTGAAATCGGCCTACGTGACCGCCAAACACGGCCTGATCGGCCTGGCCAAGACCGTCGCCAAGGAAGGCGGCAAGCACCGCATCCGCGCCAACGTGATCTGCCCGGGCTTCGTCCGCACCCCCTTGGTGGACAAGCAGATCCCGGAGCAGGCTGCGGCGCTCGGCATCAGCGAGGACGACGTGGTCAAGAAGGTGATGCTCAAGGAGACCGTGGACGGCGAATTCACCACCGTCCAGGACGTCGCCCAGGTGGCCCTGTTCTTCGCCGCTTTCGAATCCAATGCGCTCAGCGGACAGTCCGTGGTCGTGAGCCACGGATGGTTCATGCAGTAGGGGCGTCGGCCGGCGTTCTCACCACAACCGGGCCAGGGGCAGGACGACACCGGCAAACACCGACGTGGCCCCGGGCACCGGGCGCGCCAGGCGCGCAACGCCGATGTCGATCGTCAGGTACCGGGTCGGGCTCCAGGTGAGCGCACCCAGCAGTTGGCCCTCGGACGGCGCCCCTGTCCGCTGGGTGCCGGACAGTTCGCCGGTCACCCCCCAGTGGTCACCGAGGGCCGTCGAGAAGGACGCCGACGCGCCGCGCTGGAATCGCCCGGTGCCCGGGTCGACTTGGCCGAACCGCAGTACGTTGCAATTCGCGTCGAGATGCACCGGTCCGAAATCATGGCTGAAGATCGCGTTGAGCGACTGGTCGGCCCGGCCGCTGCCGATCGGATCCCGCGCGGTGGGCCACTTGAGGGCGAGCTCCATTCCCCAGGCCGTGGCCTCGTCCAGCACCCAGGCGCGTTTCAGCGTCACCCAGGTGTCGCCCGCACCGCTCGCGCGGCCGTCGGCCGTGCGCTGCCAGACCCGCGCCTCGCCGCCGAGCAGCACGCCCCAATCGCGGTCGAACGCCAGCTTGAACAGATAGGGAAGGCTCGCGCGTGTGGCTGCATCGCCGCGTTGGCGTATGCCGCCGAACTCCAGCTCGAGCTGCCCCGGTGCCGGCAACTGGGCCGGGCTGGACACCGAGGGCCGGTAGGGGGTGACGGGCTCGAAATCTCCGGCAGCCCAGCCCGCGCCGCTGGTCGCTGCGGCCGCCACGGCGACCCAGGTGGTGCGCGCTCGGCGCGACAAAGCGAGTCCAGATTTCACGAGAATCCCAGGTGCGGTCGAAGGCTTGATTCTCGCTGCCCGCCGGACGGTCAAATGACGTGACAATGCGCCGATGCAACTCGCTGCCGGAGCGCCTTCGTGATCCACTGGTTGCGCGGGCCCGACGACCCGCTGCCGTCCACCGGTCTGGCATTGCCCCTGGGCAGCGACGCCCCCGGCCTCCTGGCGGCCGGCGGCCACCCCACGCCCGAGCGGCTCACCGAGGCCTACTCGCGCGGAATCTTTCCGTGGTACAGCGAAGGCCAGCCGGTGCTGTGGTGGTCCCCCGATCCGCGCATGGTCCTGCTGACACAAGACTTCAGCGTCTCCCGTTCCTTGCGCAAGACGATCCGGCGTTTCGCTGCCGATGCGCGCTGCGAGATCCGCGTCGACAGCGCGTTCCGGAGCGTCGTCGAGGCCTGTGCCACCACGCCCCGCCAAGGTCAGGAAGGCACCTGGATCGTGCCGGAGATGATCGAGGCTTACTGCGGCTGGCACGCCCAGGGTCGTGCCCACAGCTTCGAAACCTGGATCGACGGCCGGTTGCTCGGGGGCCTCTACGGCATCGGCCTGGGGCGGATGTTCTTCGGCGAATCGATGTTCGCCCATCGGACCGACGCGTCCAAGATCGCACTGGCCGCCCTGGTGTGTTTTTGTCGGGCGCACGGCGTGACCATGATCGACTGCCAGCAGCACACCAGCCACCTCGCGTCGATGGGCGCGCGGGAATTGCGCCGTCCGGAATTCGAGGCGCGCCTGGCGCACGCAGTGACTGCACCGCCCATCTCCGATTGGACCTATGATTTAGGCCTCTGGCAACGTCTCGCAGACACGCCCGCCGAGGATGCTGGCCCGTGACCCACCCGAAAGAACTTCCGCTCGCGTCGTTGCAGTTCTATGCCACCGCGCCCTACCCGTGCAGCTACATCGAGGGGCGCCTGGCCCGCTCGCAGGTCGCCACGCCCAGCCATCTGATCCATGCCGACGCCTACTCGGGCCTGGTCGCCAACGGTTTTCGGCGCAGCGGCATGTTCACCTACCGCCCCTACTGCGACGGCTGCAAAGCCTGCCTGCCCCTGCGCATCCCGGTGGCCGACTTCCAGCCGAGCCGAAGCCAGCGGCGAGCCGTCAAGGCGCACGCCGACCTCGAGGTCCGGGTGCTTCGACTCTGCTTCGTCCCGGAGCACTACCAGCTCTATCTGCGCTATCAGACCGGCCGACACTTGGGTGGCGGCATGGACCACGACAGCGTCGACCAATACACCCAGTTCCTGCTCCAGAGCCGAGTCAACTCGCGCCTGGTCGAGTTTCGGGCGCCATCGGCGGAGGGTCGCCCGGGCGCGTTGAAGATGGTCTCGATCCTGGACGTGCTCAACGACGGCCTCTCGGCGGTCTACACTTTCTACGAGCCCGAGCCCCACACGAGCTACGGCACCTACAACGTGATGTGGCAGATCGAACAGACACGGCTGCTCAAGCTGCCATACGTCTACCTGGGCTACTGGATCGCGCAGAGTGGCAAGATGGCCTACAAAGCGCAGTTCCAGCCCCACGAACTGCTGGTCAACGGCCACTGGACCCCCAGCCGGCCCGACGGAAAAGTGCCCCCGCCCTGACCGGAGCCGTTCGGAAACCCCTGAGCTTGTCGAAGGGCCGGTGACCGGGCACGCAGTAACCGGGGCACGCGGGGCTTCGACACGCTCAAGCCCGAACGGATACCAGGTGGCGTAACCGCAC
Source organism: Pseudomonadota bacterium (assembly GCA_030776545.1). GTDB lineage: Bacteria > Pseudomonadota > Gammaproteobacteria > Burkholderiales > Burkholderiaceae_C > LMDS01. Next base: position 16,861 of record JALYHO010000175.1, read on the forward strand.
GCGAGGCCTTGCCACCCTCAAAACGACGCGACGACAGCCTCCCGGCCCGAGGGCTGGCGTGCCATCGCCTGCGCAGTATCCTCGGCCCCCCCCGGCGCGTCGCCGATGGTCCCGGCCGACAGGACGAATGCGGATTCGCCCGCCGCGAATCGGTTCGCAGCACCCGCCTGCGCTGAATGACTCTCCAGGGCACCGATGAGCAGCGCGCCGCCGAGAGCTGCGGCAAGCACGACACCCACTGGGACCAGTTCTCGATACGTCTGACGATTCATGACTCGATTCCTGCTGCGGCAGCCACGATCGGCGTGCCGGAATCGAGAGAATCGGTCAGGGCGGCACGACTTCAAATCCCTAGAAGTCATGTCCGGTTTGGCGCAAAAAAATTTCGCGGCTTCGGGCCACCCGCGGTGGCCGCAGCGCGCTGGCCCTCAGACGAAACGGTTGATCAGGTTTTCGAGCCGCTCCTGCCGCCCCGACACCGGCTTCGGATTGACCCCCTCCGCGTGCACGCGGCTGGCCAGTTCGTCGAGCGACGCGCCGGCCGAAATACTTCTGCCGAGCTCCCCTTCCCAGCCCGCGTAACGCGCCGCCACCACCTTTTCGAGTTCACCCGACTCGTAAAGCGCGGCCGCGCTCAGGAAGGCCCGCGCGATGGTGTCGAGCCCGCCGACATGTCCGGCGTACAGGTCGGCGGGGTCGATGCTCTGGCGCCGCACCTTCGCGTCGAAGTTCATGCCGCCGGTGGTCAAGCCGCCAGCGCGGATGATCTCCAGCATGGCGGGCATCAGCGCCACGTGATTGTTCGGAAACTGGTCGGTGTCCCAGCCGAGTTGCTCGTCGCCGCGGTTCGCGTCGATCGAGCCGAAGATGCCCAGCGCGCAGGCCGTCGCCACTTCATGCTCGAAGCTGTGGCCGGCCAGCGTCGCGTGGTTGACCTCGAGGTTGACCTTGACCTCCTTCTCGAGCCCGTAGGTCTTCAAAAAGCCGTAGACGGTCGCCGCGTCGTAGTCGTATTGGTGCTTGGTCGGCTCCTGGGGTTTCGGCTCGATCAGGATCGCGCCCTTGAAGCCGATCTTGTGCTTGTGCTCGACCACCGCCGTCAGAAAGCGGCCGTAATTTTGCAGCTCGCGTTTCATGTCGGTATTCAACATCGTTTCGTAACCCTCACGGCCACCCCAAAGCACGTAGTTCTCTCCCCCCAGGCGCTGGGTCCATTCGAGCACGTGCTTCACTTGCGCCGCACTGTAGGCATAGACCGCGGGATCCGGATTCGTTGCTGCGCCGCTCATGAAGCGGCCGTGCGAGAACAGGTTGGCCGTGCCCCACAGGAGCTTGACGCCGGTGTCTTGCATTTTCTTCGCGGCGCGCTCGAGCACCGCGTCGAGATGGGCGTTCGATTCCTTGAGGGTCGAGCCTTCCGGGGCCACGTCGCGATCGTGGAAGCACCAGTACGGAATGGTCAGGCGTTCGAAGAAGTCGAAGGCGGCATCGAGTTTGCCCTGCGCCGCGGCGAGCGGCTCGCCGCTGAACCAGGGGCGATCGAACAGATTGCCGCCGAGCGCGAAGGGGTCCTGCCCGCCCCAGCAGAAGCTGTGCCAATAGCAGGCCGCGGGACGCAGCTGCTCGGCCAGCGTCTTGCCCATGACGACACGCGTCGCGTCGTACCAGCGGAAAGCGAGGGGGTTCCGGCTTTGCGGACCTTCGTAGCGGATCGGGTCGATGTCGGAGTAGACAGTGCTCATGGTGCGGACCGGTGGGTTGATGGGAGAGCGCGCAGCGGTGCGTAGGCCGCGCGGAAACGCGCCAGACGCTGCTGCAGGATGGCGCCGCGTGCGGCGTCGGGAAGAAAGGCCTTGGCCAGCGCCGGCGCGATCACGACGCTGGCCAGGGGATGCCCGATGCTGAGCAGCGCGAGCCGCGCGGCCCCGAGGGCCGGGCCGACTTCAGCGCCGGCCGGGCGGTCGATCGGCGCCTGCAGGACATCGGCCAGCAACTGCAGCCACACATCGGAGCGCGCACCGCCGCCAATCGCGAGGAAGCGCTTCGGGTCGCTGCCGGCTTCCCGCAAGGCCGCCTGGCCGTCGGCGAAGATGAAGGCGACGCCTTCGAGCACGCTATAGCTCATGTCGTCGCGTGTCGCGGCGTGGGTGAGGTCGAGAAAACTCGCCGTCGCCTCGGGGTCGGCGTGCGGCGTGCGCTCGCCCGACAGATAGGGCAGGAAGAGGGGCGCGTTCGCGCGCACGCCACCGACCGGCAGGCCAGCGAGAAGTTCGCCCGGTGGTGTCGCGGTCAAGCCGGACCACCAGCTCAGCGCGCTCGAGGCCGACAACATCACCGCCATCTGATGCCAGACGCCAGGCAAGGCGTGGCAGAAGGTGTGCACGCCGCGCTCCGGGTTCGGCCGCGAGTCGTCCGTCGCGACGAATATGACTCCCGAGGTGCCGAGCGAAATGAACGCATCGCCCTGGCCCACGATGCCGACCCCGATCGCACCGCCGGCGTTGTCGCCAGCGCCGGCAGCAAAGCCGACGCGGCTGCCCAGACCCCAGCGGTCGCGCCACGCCGGCAGCAGTTCTCCGACCGCATCCGGACCTTCGTGCACGGTCGGCATCTGGTCGATGCGCATGCCGCTGGCGGCGAGCATCGCCGGGCTCCACCCGCGCCTGGCGACGTCGAGCCACAAGGTCCCGGCCGCATCCGAACAATCGGTGCTCATCACACCTGCGAGTTGCAGCACGAGCCAATCCTTCGGCAGCAGCACCTTGGCAACCTGCGCGAAGACCGCCGGTTCGTGCTCGGCCACCCACATCAGCTTCGGCGCAGTGAAGCCAGCCATGGCGCGGTTCGCGGTAATACGGCGCGTGGCGGGCTCGCGCCGTTCGAGTTCGGCACATTGCAGCTGACTGCGGCCGTCGTTCCACAGGATCGCCGGGCGCAGCACCGCGCCAGATTTGTCGAGCAACACGGCGCCGTGCATCTGTCCCGCCGCGGCCATGGCGCGGACCTTGGACCAACGTGACGGATCGGCACGGTCTCGCAATGCGCACATCGCCGCGTCGACGGCTGCCAGCCACTCGGCCGGCGCCTGTTCGGACCACAAGGGGTGCAGCCGCGACACCTCCAAAGGGGCCGTCGCTTCGGCGATCAATTCGCCGCCTGCCGACAACAGGACCGCTTTGATGCCCGACGTCCCCATGTCGAGGCCGACCACATGGTCGTCCGAGAAGACCGCAGTCATCGAATGCTCCCGGTCGGTCCCGGGCACTGCGGCACGCGGTCCACTTTCCTGCCGGCGATGATCATGCCCAGCACCTCGTCTTCGTTGACGTCGACCGTGCGATAGGTGCCGACGGTCTTGCCGTTTTTCATCACCATCAGCCGCTCGGACAGGCCGAACACGTCGGGCATGTCGTGCGAGATCAGGAAGATGCCGACACCCCCGGCCTTCAGACGCCGAACCAGTTCGTGCACCATGCGCGTTTCCTCGGGCCCGAGCGCGGCGCAGGGTTCGTCCATGATCAGGACCTTGGCGTTGAAGTAGAGCGCGCGCGAGATCGCAACCACTTGACGCTGGCCGCCCGACAGCGAACGTACCGGCACCCGGATGTTCTTGAAGTTCGGATTGAGCTGATGGAAGACCTTGCGCGCGGCGACTTCCATCGCACTGTCGTCGAGCGTGCCCCACCTCGTCATCAGCTCGCGGCCGAGAAACAGATTGGCGACGCTGTCGAGGTTGTCGGCGAGCGCCAGGGTCTGGTAGATCGTCTCGATCCCCAGGTTCTGCGAATCCGCCGGGCTGTTGATCCGCGCCGGTGAGCCCGAGATGCGGACCTCGCCGGTATCGATCGGAAAGGCGCCCGCCAGCATCTTCATCAGGGTTGTCTTGCCTGCGCCGTTGTGGCCCAGCACGGCGACGACTTCACCCGGGTAGAGGTTCAAGCTGACGTCCTCCACGGCGCGAACACCGCCGAACGCCTTGTGCACGCCACGAATTTCCACGAGCGGCGAGGCGCCCGGAATACCGCCTGCGGTCATGCCAACTTCTCCCCGGTCCACCGACGGTAGATCACGTCGAACACCACCGCCACGATCAGCACCTGGCCGATGATGACCATGCGCTTGCCGATGCTGACATCCATCAGCAGCAGCCCGCTGTCCAGGAATTGAATGATCAACGCGCCGAGCACCGAGCCGAGCACGGTGCCGCTTCCGCCGGAGAGCGCCACCCCGCCGATCACCGCCGCGGCGATCACATAGAGTTCCATGCTGGTGCCGAGCGAATTCGTGCCGGCGTTCAAGCGCGCGACCGACACGACCGCGGCGATCGTGACCAGCAGCGACAGCAGCAGGAAAAGCTTGAGCATCACGCGTCGTACCGGTATGCCGACCAGCAGCGCGGCCTCCGGATTGCCGCCGATCGCATAGACGTAGCGGCCGAAGCGGGTGCGTCGCACGATGAACGCCATCACCATCACCACGGCACCCCAGATGACGACGGGAATCGGCACGCCCTGGCCTGCCGGCTTGCCCGACAGCCGATAGGCGTTCATCACCGCGACGAAAACCAAGGCCGCGACGCTGAAGCCGATCGCCAGCGCCGCGTCGAACCAGAGCGGTCGCAGCGCAAAGCCGTGCGCGCGTTGATTGCGCCGCCGCGCGACCGTGCCCCAGACGACCAGTGCCGCAAGCGCGAAGCCGAGCGCCCAACTGATCGTCGGACCGAGCGAGCCGTCGAGGCCGCCGCCGAGCGCGAGGAACACAGGGTCGGTGACCGGTTGCGTCTTGCCCTCGGCGATCAGGAAGGCCACGCCGCGAAACGACATCAGGCCGCCGAGGGTGACGACGAAGGACGGCACGCCGAGATAGGCCGTGAGCCAGCCTTGGTAGAGGCCGATCGCCAGGGCCAGGGCCAGGCCGGCGAGCGACGCGGGAATCCAGTGCCACCCCGAGGTGTACTGCAGATAGGCGATCAGCACGCCCACGGAGCCCATCACCGAGCCCACCGACAAGTCGATCTGGCGGGCCACGATGATCAGCGCGATGGCGGCCGAAACGATACCGACGACCGCGGTTTGCTGGGCAATGTTGTAGAGATTTTCCGGCGTCAGGAATTGGCCGGTAAAAACATGAAAAACGAGCGCCATCACGACGAGTACGCCCGCCATCAGGCTGAGGCGCAAGTCGAGCGCACTCACTTGCAAAGTGCCATTCATGAGGATTGGGGGGGCCGAAACACTCGCTGTCGCGAATGCGCCGGCCACACGATGGATGAAAGCACGAAAAGCCCGGCCGGCCTGACAGCGCGAGTCCGGGCGCCTATCCGATCACTGGCAGGCCGCTGGCACGCTGTCCTTGGCGACGCCCTTGCAGACCTCGTCCTTGGTGATCCAGTTGGCCTTGATGACGACGTCGAGGTTGTCCTTCGTGATGGCGATGGGCTTGAGGAATTTCGCGTCCATCTTGAGCTTCTTCTCGCCGTCGGCCCAGGTCGTCGCGCCTTCGACCTTCTTGCCCGTTGCGAGTGCCACGGCCGCGTCGGCCGCTTCCTTGCCGAGCGCGCGCGAGTCCTTGAACACCGACACCGTCTGGGTGCCGAGCGCGATGCGATTCAGTGCCGCATGGTCGGCATCCTGGCCCGATACCGGAACGCCCTTGATGCCACGCGCGGACAGCGCCGCGACCACGCCGCCGGCCGTGCCGTCGTTGGCGGCCACGACCGCGTCCACTTTCCCGCCGTTGCGCGTGAGGATCTGCTCCATGTTCTTTTGCGCCACTTCAGGCTTCCAGCCGTCGGTGTATTCCTCACCGACGATCTTGATGTCGCCCTTCTTGATGGCGTCTGCCAGCACGTCTTGCGCGCCAGCGCGCAGGAAGTCGGCGTTCGGGTCGGTGGAGGAGCCCTTGATCATCACGTAGTTGCCCTTGGGCTTGACCTTGTAGACCGCGCGCGCCTGCTCGCGGCCCACTTCCTTGTTGTCGAAGGTGAGATAGAAGACGCCCGGCTGTTCGATCAATCGGTCATAGGCGACGACCGGGATGTTTTTCTGCTTGGCCTTGGCCAGCGCCGGAACGATCGCGTCCTTGTCCATCGCGAGGATGATCAAGGCCGTGGCGCCCTTGGTGATCAGACCTTCGACGTCAGACAGCTGCTTCTCGGGCGAACCGCCGGCATCGGCGCTGACATAGGTCGCTCCCAGTTTGGTCAACTCGGCCTTGATCGCCGCTTCGTCGGTCTTCCAGCGTTCCTCCTGAAAATTCGACCAACTCACTCCCACGACGGTTTGTGCCGCGGCCATTCCCGCCACGTTGGCGAACAGCGCGCCGATGAGGACTTTGTGCTTGAAGTTCATGTTGTCTCCAGTGACTGTCGAGGGACTCGGCGTGGAGCGACCTCGCTCGCCGTGTTTTGCGGACGATGATTTCCGCGTCGGAAAGTATGATGTACGCACCTCATTCAGGCACTAGCATTTACCCTGTTCATCGGCGGAGGCCTGTTATTGTTGTTCCTCCGGCGAGGTCGCGGTGACGATCGCACATCAGCACGTCCGGGAACGGGCAACAGCGCCCGCGCGTGGCGCTCAGGTCAGGTTGTCGCGCAGAAACAAATCGATCCGGATGCGCTCCTGCGATTCGATCAATCGGTCGCCGCCCAGCCTGGCCATGGCCAGGCGAACGGACGAACGAACTTCGTGCCCGACGTCCTGGTTGATGACCACATCGGCCACGCCATTGATCAACGCTTCGCGGGCGTGTGGGGTGAGTTCGTGGCACACCCAGATCACCTTCGTCGCCCGACCGGTGGCCACGAGGGCGTCGTGTATGCCGCGGTTGCCCGCGCCGATGCTGTAGAGAGCCGCGAGCTTGGGGTGCTGCTCCAACAGCTTCACCACCAGGGGACGGGTCTTGTCGGTCGAGTCGAAGCCTTCGATCGGCTCGAGCAGAGGCCAGGCCGGGTACTCTTCGTCCATCACCTGGCGAAAGCCGAACAGGCGCTCGGCATGGTCGCGCAGGGAGCGACTGCCCAGGACGATGCCCACGGGGCCCGGGCCGGGCGGCGGCTTGCCGAGAAAGCGCCCCAGCAGGCTGCCCGCCGTGCGGCCTGCGGCCACGTTGTCGATGCCGACGTAGTGTTGGCGGCGCGAACCCGGGACGTCGGACACCATCGTGATGACCACGATGCCGCTCTCGACCAGGCCGTCGATGGCATGCCGTACCAGAGGATGGTCGATCGCCATCACGACGACCGCGTCGACACGCCCGCGCAGCGCCAGCAAGTGCTCCGCCAGCGCGGACGCCGAAAACACATCGACCAGATCAACGACGGTGCGGGCGCGCTGCTCGCGCAGCCACGGTTGCAACTCGTCGATCGTCGCAGCCAGCATGCGCACGAAGCTGTTGGTGCCCTTGGGCAACACGTAGTGCAGCGACCACGACCTTCCCCGTGCCAGCCGCGAGGCGGCCTGGTCGGGTCGATAGTCGAGTTGCCGTACCGCGCGGTTGACGCGCTCGACGGTCGCCGGTCGCACCCCGGGCCGGCCGTTCAGCACGCGGTCCACGGTCGCCAGACTCACACCAGCGGCCAGACTCACGTCGACGAGCTTGCTGCGGCCCTGGGAACTCATGGGCGCATCGTAGTGACTAAAATTGATGTGCGCAACTCAATCCGGCGCATTCGCAGGGAAGCTTGGCGTCTGATGAGCCATGCGTCAAACGGCGTGCCGCGTGATGATTGGTGGGCGGTGAGGGTTTCGAACCCCCGACCCCAACAGTGTGAATGTTGTGCTCTACCCCTGAGCTAACCGCCCGAAACCCGCCCCGTCGCGCTCGGCGCCAAGAAGTGCAGACCCGAAGGGTCAGGGCTTGGGACGCCGCGTGGAATGCCGCTTCGAATGCCGCCTCCCCGCTTTGGGCTCAGCCGAAAATTATACCGCAAGGGCGGGTTCCCTCCAGATCCGCTTGCCACCGCTGGCCTTCTCGATTTCTGCCATCACCTGTTCGTGCGCCGTGGCTTCAGCGGCGCTGGCTTCGATCACGATCAGGTCGAGCGATGCGAAGTCGATTGCTGCTTCGAGAGCGGCCTGTTCGGCGCTGGTCTGGTGGTCGTCGATGACGAGCGAATTCTGGCCGCGCGTCATCCGGATGTAGACCTCGGCCAGCAGGCCCGCGTCGAGCAAGGCGCCGTGGAGGCTGCGGCCGGAGTTGTCGACCTCGAGACGTCGGCACAGTGCGTCGAGCGAATTGGCCTTGCCGGGGAACATCTCGCGTGCCATCAGCAAACTGTCGGTCACCCGGGTCACGATGCCATGGATCTTGGGGCGGCCGATGCGACGCAACTCCTCGTTCAGGAACGCGATGTCGAAGGCCGCGTTGTGGATGACGACCTCGGCGCCTTCGAGAAAGCCGAGCAACTCGTCGGCGACGTGCTCGAAAAGCGGCTTGTCGGCCAGGAATTCATCCGTCAGTCCGTGGACTTTGAGCGCCTCCTCGTGGTTGGGACGCTGCGGGTTCAGGTAGAAGTGCAGGTGGCGCCCGGAGAGGCGGCGGTTGAGCATCTCGATGCCACCGATTTCGACGATGCGATCGCCCGAGTCGGGGTCGAGGCCGGTGGTTTCCGTGTCCAGGAAGATCTGTCGCATGCGGCCCGCCTCAGGACGCGTGGGACGCGGACGTCGCGATGGCGGCGGGACGCGGGGTCCGCCCCCTTCCCCAGGCCCAGATCGCCGCGCCCGCGAGGATCATCGGGATGCACAACCACTGTCCCATGCTGAGGTCGAGCGCGAGCAGGCCGAGAAAGTCGTCGGGCTCGCGAAAGAATTCGGAAATGAAACGAACCGTGCCATAGCCCATGAGGAACGCCCCCGAGACCTGGCCGAGCCCGCGCGGCTTTCTCGCATAGAGCCAAAGCAGCGCGAAGAGGACCACGCCTTCGAGCACGAATTGGTAGAGCGACGAGGGGTGGCGCGGCAGCGGCCCCGCGTTCGGATAGACCATGCCCCAGGGCAGCGAGGGATCGGCCAGACGACCCGGCAATTCACCGTTGATGAAGTTGCCGATCCGGCCCGAACCGAGCCCCGGCGGCACGCACGGCGCGATCAGATCGGTGATGTCGAAAAACTGCCGACCGCGCGAACGCGCGAAAAGTGCCATCGCGACGATCACGCCTAGCATCCCGCCGTGAAACGACATGCCCCCCTTCCAGACCGCGAAGACCTCGGGCAGGTGAGCCGCATAGAAGCCGGGCTTGTAGAAGAGGACGTAACCGAGGCGGCCGCCGAGCACCACGCCGAGCACGCCGTAGAACAAGGCGTCTTCGATGTCGCGACGGCTCCAGCCACGGGCCGCGAACTGCGGCAGCCGCACGCGCCGCGAGGCCAGCCAGGTGAACAGCGCGAAGGCGACCAGGTAGGTCAGTCCGTACCAGTGCACGGCCACGGGTCCGAGGCGGATCGCGACGGGATCGAATTGAGGATAGGTGAGCATCGAGAACGGCAGCGCTTGAGAATCAGCGCGAACGATACCCCAGCGCCACCGGGCCGCTGCGACCGCGCCGCGGCGATGCATACTGGCGGCCCCCGCAGGAGACCCCATGAGCGACGCCACCAAGATCAATCGCCGTTCCGCCCACATCACCGAGGGCGTGGCCCGCGCGCCGAACCGTTCGATGTACTACGCGATGGGCTATGAAGAAGGTGATTTCAAGAAGCCCATGATCGGGGTGGCCAATGGCCATTCGACCATCACGCCCTGCAATTCGGGGCTGCAACGCCTGGCCGACGCGGCGATCGCCGGCATCGAGGCCGCCGGTGGGAACGCCCAGGTCTTCGGCACCCCGACGATCAGCGACGGCATGGCGATGGGCACGGAGGGCATGAAGTACAGCCTGGTCTCGCGCGAGGTGATCGCCGACTGCATCGAGACCTGCGTCGGCGGCCAATGGCTCGACGGCGTCCTCGTGGTGGGCGGCTGCGACAAGAACATGCCGGGCGGCATGATGGGCATCCTGCGCGCCAACGTCCCGGCCATCTACGTCTACGGCGGCACGATCCTGCCGGGACGCTACAAGGGAGAGGACCTCAACATCGTCAGCGTCTTCGAAGCCGTGGGCCAGTTCAGCGCCGGCAACATGAGCGAAGAGGACTTCCTCCAGATCGAGCGCCGCGCCATTCCCGGCACCGGATCGTGCGGCGGGATGTACACCGCCAACACCATGAGCTCGGCCTTCGAGGCGCTCGGCATGAGCCTGCCGTTCTCCAGCACGATGGCCAACCCGCACGCCGAGATCGTCGAGCATGCGGGCGCGGCGGCGCGCGTGCTGGTCGAGGCCGTGAAAGCGAATCTGAAGCCGCGCGACATCGTCACGCGGCGCAGCATCGAAAACGCGGTGGCGGTGATCATGGCGACCGGGGGCTCGACCAACGCCGTCCTGCACTTCCTCGCGATCGCCCACGCGGCCGGGGTCGAATGGGACATCGACGACTTCGAGCGGGTGCGCCAAAGGGTGCCGGTCCTGTGCGACCTGAAGCCCTCGGGCCGCTTCCTGGCCGTGGACCTGCACCGCGCGGGCGGCATCCCGCAGGTGATGAAGATGCTTCTTGCCGCGGGCTTGCTGCACGGTGATTGCCTCACGATCACCGGCAAGACCGTGGCCGAGAACCTTGCCGCCATCGCCGACCAGCCGCGCGCCGACCAGGAGGTCATCCGTCCGCTCGATCGGCCCATGTACCCGCACGGCCACCTGGCGATCCTCAAGGGCAATCTGGCTCCCGAGGGCTGCGTCGCAAAAATCACCGGTCTGAAAAAACCCTCGATGACCGGTCCCGCCCGCGTGTTCGACGATGAGCAGTCCGCGCTCGCCGCGATCATGGCCAAGGCCATCGTCCCTGGCGACGTGATGGTGCTGCGCTACCTCGGTCCCAAGGGCGGGCCCGGCATGCCCGAAATGCTCGCCCCGACCGGCGCCCTCATCGGCCAGGGCCTCGGCGAATCGGTCGGGCTCATCACCGACGGGCGCTTTTCGGGGGGCACCTGGGGCATGGTGGTCGGCCATGTCGCACCGGAGGCCTATGCAGGCGGCAACATCGCGCTGATCGAGGAAGGCGACTCGATCACCATCGATGCGCCGACGCTCACGCTGCAGCTCAACGTCGGCGATGCCGAACTGGCCGAGCGTCGCGCCCGTTGGTCGGCACCGGCGCCGCGCTATCGGCGCGGGGTGCTCGCGAAGTTCGCCAACAATGCCTCGAGCGCGAGCCAGGGCGCGGTGCTGGACCGATACGAGTAGGTCGGAAGGCCCGGCCTACTTGCGCGCGCCTTTGCGCCGCGCGCGCGTGTCCAGACCCAGTGCCGCCAGGTTGCCACGCCGCCGATCGATCTTGCGCTGCTCCATTTTTTCAATTTCGCGCCGTTTGTTGAGGCCCGACTTGTCCGACCAGATCCACCACATCATGGCGAAGGCGAACGGAACGCAGAATTTCCAGAGGTCGCCGAACAGGTTCCAGTTCCAGCCCGCGAACGGACCCACGCCGGCGAGGTTGCTCGCCATGATCAAAACTCCGACGACGACGAAGAACATGCTGGCTCCCGACCGGGTGGATGCGGAAGGATTGCCGCACGCACGTCTGCGCTATGCTGACCGTTGCCGGACGCGAAATCAAGCGCGGCACAGAGGGATTGCATGAAACCCGGCACGAAACCACGCACGAAACCCCGCGCGACCCTCCACACCACAGCGTGGCGACCGTGGCTGTGGACCGCCATGACGTGCACGGCCATGGCGTCGGCCGCTCACGCTCAGGCCGACCTGGCCCAGAAAAAGAACTGCATGGCCTGTCACCAGGTCGACAAGAAAGTGCTGGGACCTGCCTTCAGGGATGTCGCGGCCAAATACGCCGGCCAGCCCGACGCCGCATCCACCCTGGCCGCCAAGGTGATGAAAGGCGGCGCGGGGGTGTGGGGGAACATCCCCATGCCCGCCAACCCGCAGGTCAGCGAAGCCGACGCCAGGCTGTTGGTGGGCTGGATCCTGACGCTGAAGTAGCCGCCCGCGCTTGGCGCCAGGACGAGGCTCACGGGCCGTGACGGCCCCTGCGACAAAGGTAAGAAGCGCAAGCAGAACCCGCACCGGCTGCCGCACTCGATCCCGCTGCGGACCCGCGCATCTGCATGTCCGAAAACGGCGAGCCGGGGCCGACCCGCCGCCCATAATGCCGGCCATGGACACCCCCCATGCGGCACGCGACCCCCTGGCATCCTATCGCGCCGTCGAATCGCGCGACGCCCGCTTCGACGGGCGGCTGTTCGTCGGCGTGACGTCCACCGGCATCTACTGCCGACCCATCTGCCGGGTGCGCCCGCCGATGTTCAAGAACTGCCGGTTCTTCGATACACCGGCGCAGGCCGAGGCCGCGGCGTTTCGTCCCTGCCTCAAATGCCGCCCGGAAATCGCTCCCGGCGCCCCGCTGGCATGGACCGTGATGGACGCGTCCCGGACCCTGGCCCGCCAGGCCGCCGAAGCACTCGACGCGCGGACCGGCGACGACGAGCCAGGCCATCTGACCGCGCTGGCCGCGCGACTCGGCGTGAGCGATCGGCACCTGCGCCGCATTTTCCTGGCCGAGCACGGCGTCAGCCCGCTGCAATACGTCCAGACCCGCCGCCTGTTGCTGGCCAAGCAACTTCTGACCGACACCTGCCTGCCGATGTCCCAGGTGGCGTGGGCCAGCGGCTTTCGGAGCCTGCGGCGCTTCAACGCCGCGTTCGTCGGCAGCTACCGCATGAGCCCGAGCCGCCTGCGTGGCCAGACCGATGCCCCGGCGACTGCGAACGACGCCGCGGTCACTGTCCGGCTCGCCTACCGACCGCCGTTCGATGTCGAAGCGCTGCTGCGCTTTCTCGACCGGCGTGCCATCGCCGGTCTCGAGGGGGTGGCAGGACGTCGGGTGCGGCGCAGCCTGCGCGCGGGCATCCTGGCACCGGCGCCGGGCTGGATCGAGGCGGAATTCCTGCCCGATCGGGCCCTCGTCATTCTTCGTTTCACGCCGGCATGGTGGTCCGCCAGTGCCGCCGTGGTTCGCGCGGCGCGGCGCTGGCTCGATCTCGACGCCGACCCCCATACCATCCACAGCGCATTGGCGGACTTGCCGGGCGCACCCGGCGGGCGGCTGCCCGGGACGCTCGACAATTTCGAGCTCGCGGTGCGCGCGGTGCTCGGCCAGCAAGTGACGGTGGCGGCGGCGCGCACCCTGGCCGGGCGCCTGGTGGATCGGTTCGGCACGGCGCTCGCCACGCCGTGGGCCGAGGTCGGTCGGACCTTCCCCGCCC
>JALYHO010000176.1 GCA_030776545.1 Pseudomonadota bacterium
GGTCAACGCCCCGAGGGTCGATTTCCGCGACCAGCCGACGAGCAGTGGCGCGCCGAGCGTGGTCAGCTCACGTTGGCGAGCCAGCAGCGCGAGGTTGTGCTGCGCACTCTTGCCGAAGCCGATGCCGGGATCGAGCACCACCCGCGCGGCCGCGACACCGCGCGCCACGAGCGTCGCAAGCCGTTCGCGCAAGAAGGCCGCGACCTCTTCGACCACATCGCCGTAGGTGGGCCTGGCTTGCATCGTCTGCGGGGTGCCGCGCATGTGCATCAAGCACACGCCGCAGCTGGGGTGGGCCGCGATTGCTTCCATCGCTCCAGGCGCTTGCAACGCGCCGATGTCGTTGACGATGTCAGCGCCCGCGGCGAGCGCGGCCTGCATCACGTCGGTCTTGCGGGTGTCGACGGAGATCGGGCAGCCGAGGCGCATGGCGCCTTCCAGCACGGGCATCAGCCGCGCGAGTTCTTCTTCGGTCGACACCGGCGTCGCGCCGGGCCGGGTCGATTCGGCGCCGAGATCGAGCAGGTCGGCCCCCTGCGCCAACAAGGCCTCGCAATGGCGCATCGCGTCGAACGCGGCGCCGTGAAACCCTCCGCCGGAGAACGAATCGGGCGTGAGATTGACGATGCCCATCACGCGCGGACGGGTCAGATCGATGCGGAATCGAGTGGTTTGCCACTCCATGCCCGGTCCGTCCTCAAAAAAAATGGGGGCTCAGCCCTCATAGGCGAAGTGGGCCACGCGGCCCACTTCGAATCTACGCCGCCGAGACCGGCGGAATCAAGCTGCCGCGGCAGCGGTTCCGGGGGCCGCGGGGGGTGTGGGAGGGACGGTCTTGCTCATCGACGGCGTCCAGTCCTTGGGTGGCCGTGGCGGGCGGCCATCCATGATGTCGTCGATCTGCTCGGTGTCGATGGTCTCGTACTCGAGCAGCGCATTGGCCATCGCGTGCATCTTGTCCTTGTTGTCCTCGATCAGCTTGCGGGCCACGGCGTACTGCTCGTCGATGATGCGGCGAATTTCGCGGTCGACCGCCTGCATGGTCTGTTCGCTCATGGTGGTGGTCTTGGTGACCGACCGGCCGAGGAACACTTCGCCCTCGTTTTCCGCATACACCATGGTGCCCAGCGCGTCGGTCATGCCGTAGTGGGTGACCATGTCGCGGGCGATGTGGGTGGCGCGTTCGAAGTCGTTGCTGGCGCCCGTGGTCATCTCTCCCATGAAGACTTCCTCGGCGATCCGGCCTCCGAAGAGGATCGAGATCGTGGTCAACATGCGAATCTTGTCGGTGCTGTAGCGGTCGCCCTCGGGCAGCTGCATGGTCACGCCGAGCGCCCTGCCGCGGGGAATCACGGTCACTTTGTGAACCGGGTCGGCCTTGGGCAAGAGGCGCGCCACCAGGGCGTGGCCCGACTCGTGATAGGCCGTGTTCTTGCGCTCTTCCTCGGCCATGATCATGGACTTGCGCTCCGGCCCCATCATGATCTTGTCCTTGGCCTTCTCGAAGTCGTTCATCTCGACCACGCGGCCACTGCGGCGCGCCGCGAAAAGGGCCGCCTCGTTGACGAGGTTGGCAAGGTCGGCGCCGGAGAAGCCGGGTGTCCCGCGCGCCAGGATGTCGGCGCGGATGTCCTGGCCGACCGGGACCTTGCGCATGTGCACGTTGAGGATCTGTTCACGGCCCCGCACGTCGGGCAAGGTGACGTAGACCTGGCGGTCGAAGCGGCCCGGGCGCAGCAGCGCCGGGTCGAGGATGTCGGGGCGGTTGGTCGCGGCCATCACGATGACGCCGAGATTGGTCTCGAAACCGTCCATCTCGACCAGCATCTGGTTCAAGGTCTGCTCGCGCTCGTCGTTGCCGCCGCCCAATCCGGCGCCACGGTGCCGGCCGACGGCATCGATTTCATCGACGAAGATGATGCAAGGGGCGCTCTTTTTCGCTTGCTCGAACATGTCGCGGACACGCGCCGCGCCGACGCCCACGAACATTTCGACAAAATCGGAGCCCGAAATCGAAAAGAACGGCACCTTGGCCTCGCCGGCGATCGCCTTGGCCAGCAAGGTCTTGCCGGTCCCGGGCGGGCCGACCAGCAACACGCCACGGGGAATGCGGCCACCGAGCTTCTGGAACTTTTGGGGGTCCTTGAGGAAGTCGACCAACTCCTTGACTTCTTCCTTGGCTTCGTCGCACCCGGCGACGTCGGAGAAGGTGGTGGTGTTGTTGGCCTCGTCCAGCATGCGGGCCTTGCTCTTTCCGAAGCTGAACGCCCCGCCCTTGCCGCCGCCCTGCATTTGCCGCATGAAGTAGATCCACACGCCGATCAGCAACAGGATGGGGCCCCAGGAGGCGAGCACGCTCAGCAGGAAGGAAGGTTCCTCGCGCGGCTTGACGTCGAACTTGACGTTGTTGTTGATCAGGTCGCCGATGAGCCCGCGGTCGAGGTAGGTCGCGGTGGTGCGAAGGTCCTTGTCGTCGGTGGTCTTGGCCCGGATTTCGGTGCTGCCGCCCGCGCCATCCTGGAGCTGCACACTCTTGATGCGCTTGGCCCGGACCTCTTCGAGAAAGTCGGAATAGCCCACGGTGCCTGTTTGCGTCGCGGTTCGGTCGAACTGCTTGAACACGGTGAAAAGCACCAGAGCAATCACCAGCCAGACAGCTACCTTAGAGAACCATTGATTGTTCACCGCGACTCCGTTTTGCGACCAATACCCAGGAAATAAGGCGCGCCCGCGCCTTGTCCTGGCCATCTGTGGGCGATTTTAGTCCACTCAAGGTGGACGCCGGTCGAAGAATCTCCCCGGTTATTGACTGTGTATTGAGTTGTTTACCCAGCGGGCAGCCACGCTGGCCCGCGCTAGTCGGACACCGCAGCGGTCCCTCGGACAGCGGGCTTGAGCCCGATCCCGACAAGAAACGTCTCGGCCGATTTGTCCCGGGACGCCTTGGGCTTGATCGGCTTGGCGACCCGGAAATTGTCCTTGAACAGCTTCACCAGCTGGCTGTATCCGCTGCCGTGGAAGACCTTGCAGACCAGCGCGCCCTGAGGGGTCAGGTGTTGTTTGGCGAATTCGACTGCCAGTTCCACCAGATGGGTGATGCGGGCGGAGTCGGCGCTCTCGATGCCGGAAAGGTTGGGCGCCATGTCAGAGATCACCAGGTCGACCGGGTGGCCGCCGACGGCCTCGACCAATTGCGCGAGCACCGCATCCTCGCGGATGTCGCCCTGCAGGAAGGTCACGCCCTCGATCGGCTCCATCGGCAGGATGTCGAGCGCAATGATGGTGCCATTGAGCGCCCCGGCAGCCGCCCCGCCGCTGCCGACCTCCTTGGGCGCGAAGCGACGGCGTACATACTGGCTCCAGGCACCGGGCACCGAGCCGAGGTCGACGACCACCTGCCCGGGTCGTATCAGGTGGAGGGCCTCGTCGATTTCCTTGAGCTTGTAAGCCGCACGGGCGCGGTAGCCGTCTTTCTGGGCGAGCTTGACATAGGTGTCGTTCATGTGGTCGTGCAACCACTGCTTGTTCACCTTCTTGCTTTTCGTCTGAGTCTTCATGCGTGAGCCCGTTCGTTGGGGATAATACGGCGATGACCGCGATACAACTGACCCCCGCCCAGCGCAAGGAACACCGCGCGGCCGCGCATCACCTCGACCCCGTGGTCATGATCGGCTCGGACGGGCTCACGCCCGCGGTGCAGAAGGAAGTCGACGCGGCGCTCAATGCCCACGCGCTGATCAAGGTGCGGGTTTTTTCCGATGAGCGCGCCACCCGCGAGTCGATCTTCGTGAGCTTGGCCGAAGCGCTGGGTGCCGCGCCGATTCAGCACATCGGCAAGCTGCTGGTGCTCTGGCGGCCCCTGCCCCCGAAGGAAAAAACCGAACGTGAGGGGCGTGGCGCCGGCCCCCGGGTGGTCAAGATCCTGAAATTCTCCAAAAGTGGCAACCACCGCGCCCAGGTCAAAAAGATCACGGTCGCGGGCAACATGCGGATCGCCGCGGGGGGCGAACTCAAGCGCGCCACCAAGCGCCGCACCAGCGTCAAGAAGGCGTCGCAGTCGTCCTGAAGGCGCTGAGCCGCCAGGCCAGCGCCAACACGAGCACGCAGCGGGCGAAGAAGAACCCCGCCGAGACGGCGTGCAAGGCGCCGAACGACCATCGGCCCTGGCCGGCCCGGGCGGCCTCCATCATCGGTACCACCGCGTAGTAGCCGGCGACCGTGCAAAAAAGGGTCGCCAAAAGCAACATCAGGTTGGTGCTGAACACCGGTCCCGTCCCCTCCTCGGTCGCCGCGCGGGTGCGCTGGCGCTCCAGGATGAACAGCAAGAGGGCCATGCCGAGGCTGAGGCCGGCCTCCAGTTCGAACAGCCGGCCCACGAACTTGCCCGCCACTGGGGCCGCGAGCGTCGCAAAGGCAGACGGTGCCGCGAGCGCTCCGACAGCGGCCAGCACGCCGAACCAAACACCGGCCAACAACGCTCCGAACCGGGCGAGGACACCCCGATTGTCGGTCCTGACGCCGCCCGGGGGGCGCATCAGCCGTAGCGCACGGCGATCACTTCGTAATGCCGAACGCCGCCGGGCGCCTGCACGTCGGCCACGTCACCGACGACCTTGCCGATCAGCGCGCGGGCGATGGGTGAGCTGATCGAGATCAACCCCTCCTTCAGGTCGGCTTCGTCGTCACCGACGATTTGATAGGTGACAGCGCTACCGCTTTCCTCGTCTTCGAGGTCGACGGTCGAGCCAAACACGATCCGGCCTTCGGCATCCAGCCCGCGGGGGTCGATGATCTGGGCGGCGGCGAGTTTGCTCTCGATCTCGAGAATGCGGCCTTCGATGAATCCTTGCTTGTCCTTGGCGGCTTCGTACTCGGCGTTTTCGGACAAGTCGCCTTGCGCGCGGGCTTCGGAAATCGCCTGGATCACGGCATGCCGCTCGACGCCTTTGAGGCGGGCAAGCTCCTGCCTGAGTTTTTCGGCACCGCGGACGGTCAGGGGGATGGTGGCCATGGAAACTAACCTCGGAGAGCCTGGACTGGCAGCAAAAACAAAGCCGCCGCCGGGTGCAACGCCGGCGGCGGTGTAGAGGGATCCGATTTTAGTGCAGTTGGCGGTGCAGCTCCTGCAGGGATACCACGACCAGGTCGTCCTGGTGCTTCATGCCTTCGACCGCGGCTTCGCATCCCGCCATGCTGGTGTAGTAGGTGATGCGATTGGTCAACGCCGACTGCCGGATATGGCGCGAATCGGCGATCGCCGTGCGGGTTTCGTCCACGGTCGTGAACACCAACTGGATCTCGCCGGCCTTGACCATGTCCACGATGTGGGGACGTCCATCCTTGACCTTGTTGACGACCCGGACCGGGATGCCGGCGGCGGCGATCGCCGCGGCGGTCCCCTTGGTGGCGACGATCGTGAACCCGAGCGCTTGCAGGTCACGCGCGACCTCGACCGCGCGGGGCTTGTCGCCATTCTTGACCGTGATGCACACCGTGCCCGATGCGGGCAGCCGCGAACCCGCCCCCAACTGACTCTTGACCATCGCCTCGCCGAAGGTTCTTCCGGCGCCCATCACTTCGCCGGTGGAACGCATCTCCGGTCCCAGGACGGGATCGACGCCCGGGAACTTGTTGAAGGGGAAGACGGCCTCCTTGACCGAGAAGTACGGCGGCACGACCTCGGCGGGTGGACGTCCGAAACGGTCTTTTTGATCGCCCAGCTTCTGGCCCACCATGCAGCGTGCAGCGATTTTCGCCAAGGGCTGGCCGGTCGCCTTGGACACGAACGGGACCGTCCGCGAGGCGCGCGGATTGACTTCCAGAACGTAGACCACCGGGGGGTCCGAGGATGCCGGCCCGGTCAGCCCCTGGATCGCGAACTGAACGTTCATGAGGCCCACCACCTTCAGGGCGCGCGCCATCGCGATGGTCTGGCGCCGAAGCTCGTCCTGGAGCGCGCCGGGCAGCGAGTAGGGCGGCAGGGAGCAGGCCGAGTCGCCGGAGTGCACGCCGGCTTGCTCGACGTGCTCCATGATGCCGCCGATCATGACCGCGCTGCCATCGCTGATGCAGTCGACGTCGACCTCGACCGCATCGTCGAGGAAGCGATCCAGCAATACCGGTGACTTTTCGCTGACGCGGACCGCCTCGCGCATGTAGCGCTCCAGGTCCTTGTCGCCGTGGACGATCTCCATCGCCCGGCCGCCCAGCACATAGCTCGGCCGGACCACGAGCGGGTAGCCGATCTCGCGGGCGAGTGCCAGGGCGGCGTCTTCGGTCCGCGCGGTCCGGTTGGGCGGCTGTTTCAGGCCGATGTCGTGCAGCAGCGCCTGGAACCGCTCCCGGTCTTCGGCGACGTCGATGCTGTCGGGCGAGGTGCCGACGATCGGTACGCCGGCACGCTCCAGGTCGAGCGCGAGTTTCAGCGGGGTCTGTCCACCGTATTGAACGATCACGCCGATCGGCTTTTCCTTGTCGACGATCTCGAGCACGTCCTCGAGCGTGACCGGCTCGAAGTAGAGGCGGTCCGAGGTGTCGTAGTCGGTCGAGACGGTTTCCGGGTTGCAGTTGACCATGATGGTCTCGTAGCCGTCTTCACGCAGCGCGAGGGCCGCGTGCACGCAGCAATAGTCGAACTCGATGCCCTGCCCGATCCGGTTCGGGCCGCCGCCGAGCACCATGATCTTGCGGGCGCTGGTCGGCTCGGCCTCACACTCTTCGTCGTAGGTCGAGTACATGTAGGCGGTCTGGGTCGCGAACTCGGCAGCACAGGTGTCGACCCGCTTGTAGACCGGACGCACGCCGCGCTCGTGCCGCAGGTGGCGTACCGCGTGCTGGTTGGTGCCGAGCAACGCGGCCAGGCGCCGGTCGGAAAATCCCTTTTGCTTCAGGCCACGCAGTTCGTCGGTGGCGAGGTCCGCGAGCGAGCGGCCGGCGAGCGCCTGCTCGATCTGCACCAATTGCTCGATCTGGGCCAGGAACCACGGATCGATCGCGGTCTCCTCGAAAACCTCCTGCAGGCTCATGCCGATGCGAAACGCGTCGCCGACGAACAAGATCCGCTCAGGCCCCGCTTCACCGATTTCCTGGATGATCTCCTCGCGGTCGGTACTGCGCTCGCTCAGTCCATCGATGCCGGTCTCCAGACCGCGGAGCGCCTTCTGGAAACTTTCCTGGAACGTCCGCCCCATGGCCATCACCTCCCCGACCGACTTCATCTGGGTGGTCAGGCGCGAATCGGCAGCCGGAAACTTTTCGAACGCGAAGCGCGGGATCTTGGTCACGACATAGTCGATGCTCGGCTCGAACGACGCGGGGGTGGCACCGCCCGTGATGTCGTTGCGCAATTCGTCGAGCGTGTAGCCGACCGCCAGTTTGGCAGCGACCTTGGCGATCGGGAAACCGGTCGCCTTCGAGGCGAGGGCGGACGACCGAGACACCCGCGGGTTCATCTCGATCACGACCATGCGGCCGTCCTTCGGGTTGATCGCGAACTGCACGTTCGACCCGCCCGTGTCGACCCCGATCTCCCGCAGTATCGCGATCGAGGCATTGCGCAGGAGTTGATATTCCTTGTCGCTGAGGGTCTGCGCCGGAGCCACCGTGATCGAGTCGCCGGTGTGGATGCCCATGGGGTCCAGGTTTTCGATCGAGCACACGATGATGCAGTTGTCCGCCTGGTCGCGGACCACCTCCATCTCGTACTCTTTCCACCCGATCAGCGACTCCTCGATGAGCAGTTCGTTGGTGGGAGAAAGGTCCAGGCCGCGCCGGCAGATCTCTTCGAACTCGGCCGGGTTGTAGGCAATGCCCCCGCCCGACCCGCCCAATGTGAAACTCGGGCGGATCACCATCGGAAAACCCGCGGTGGCCGTCTCGGCCGCGATGCGTTTTTGCACCGACAGGGCCTGCTCCATCGAATGCGCGATGCCGGAGCGGGCCGAGCCCAGGCCGATGCCGGTCATGGCGTCCTTGAACTTCAGTCGATCTTCGGCTTTTTCGATCGCGTGTTCGTTGGCGCCGATCATTTCGACACCGTATCTCGCCAGGACGCCGTGCTTGTGCAGGTCGAGCGCGCAATTGAGTGCCGTCTGCCCCCCCATGGTCGGCAGCACCGCATCCGGCCTTTCCTTGGCGATGATTTTTTCGACCACCTGCCACGTGATCGGTTCGATGTAGGTCACGTCCGCCATCTCGGGGTCGGTCATGATGGTGGCGGGGTTGCTGTTGACCAGCACGACCCGGTAGCCCTCTTCACGCAGGGCCTTGCATGCCTGGGCACCCGAATAGTCGAACTCGCACGCCTGCCCGATGATGATGGGGCCCGCGCCGATGATGAGGATGGTCTTGAGGTCGGTGCGTTTAGGCATGGGTCTGCTTCTCGGAGTGTTCTGCCATCAACGCGGTGAAACGGTCGAACAGGTAGCTGATGTCGTGCGGGCCGGGTGACGCCTCGGGATGGCCCTGGAAGCAGAACGCCGGCCGGTCGGTGCGGGCCAGTCCCTGCAGGGTGCCGTCGAAGAGCGACACGTGGGTCGGGCGCAGGTTCGGCGGCAGGCTGGCTTCGTCGACCGCGAAACCGTGGTTTTGGCTGGTGATGCTGACGCGTCCATCGTCCAGGTCCTTGACCGGATGATTGGCCCCGTGGTGGCCGAATTTCATCTTGAAGGTGCGGGCCCCGGAAGCCAGGGCGAGGATCTGGTGGCCCAGACAGATGCCGAAGGTCGGAATGCCGGTATCGACCAAGGTGCGGGTCGCCGCGATGGCGTAGTCGCAGGGCTCGGGGTCGCCGGGCCCGTTGCTTAGAAAGATGCCGTCGGGTCCGAGGGCGAGCACCTCGGCCGCAGCGGTCTGGGCGGGCACCACCGTGACCCGGCACCCGCGGCTGGCCAGCATGCGAAGAATATTGCGTTTGATTCCGAAGTCGTACGCCACCACGTGGAAGCGCGGCTCGGTCAGCTTGCCGTAACCGCGGCCGAGACGCCATTCGGTCTCGGTCCATTCATAGGCGGCGGTCTCGCTGACCACTCGAGCCAGGTCGAGGCCGCTCATGGTCGGGGCCGCCCGGGCCAGCGCCAGGGCCTGGGCCGCGTGTTCAGCGGTCAGCGCCTGGCCCGCAGGCAGCGCCAGGATGCAGCCGTTTTGGGCGCCCCGGCTGCGCAGCACCCGGGTCAGGCGGCGCGTGTCGATGCCGGCGAGCGCCACGGTACGCTCGCGCACCAGGTACTGCTCGAGCGTCATGACGCTGCGAAAGTTCGACGCCACGAGGGGCAGGTCGCGGATGATCAGACCCGCGGCGAAGACCTGCGACGATTCGACGTCCTCCGCGCTGATGCCGTAGTTTCCGACGTGCGGGTAGGTCAGCGTGACGATCTGCCGGCAGTAGCTCGGGTCGGTCAGGATCTCCTGGTAGCCGGTCATGGCCGTATTGAAGACCACCTCGCCGACCGTGTGGCCGGGCGTGCCGATCGAAAAACCGTAAAAAGTCGTGCCGTCAGCGAGGGCCAGCAGGGCCAGAGCAGGGGAATTCGACACGTGCTGGTTCAGCAAATTCGCGGGCACCGGCGACTCCGTAGTGTGCGCGCCCAGACATCGACAACCAGCGCCGAGGTCGCGACAGGCGCTCGCCCAGTTGCCGGTAGAGGTCGATCAGGTCGGAGAGATCTTTGCGCGGGAATTCGGCACGCCAATCGGCAGCATCTGCCAACTTTCGCTCGGCAATCCCGCAGGGCATGTGTTGCTGGGGCGCAGGGTTAAGGGTAAACCTTCGAATTATAGACCAGCGCGTGCTTGCCTTCGCCCGCCTACGTCCCCAGCGCGGCGATCCCGGCCTGCGCGATCTGCACGTCTTCGCTCGACTTGACGCCGCTCACGCCGACAGCTCCCACGCAGTGCCCCTCGACCAGGATCGGGACCCCGCCCTCGAGCACCGCCTCGATCGCCGGGACGGTCACGAAAGCGGTGCGGCCGCCGTTGATCACGTCCTCGTAGAACTTGCTCTCCCGGCGCGACAGCGCGGCCGTCCGCGCCTTTCCCGGCGCGATGTGCGAGGACAGGGCCGCCGCGCCGTCCAGGCGCTGGAGCCACAGCAGGTGGCCCCCGTCGTCGACGATCGCGATCGTGACGTTCCACCGATTGGACCTGGCATGGGCCTCGGCGGCCGCGGCGATGCGCTTGACGTCGTCGAGCGCGAGGAAAGGCTTGGTGTTCATGGATGGGGGCTCTCGGTTGAGGTTGCGCATGCGACTCTACTCAAGATCCGATGGGGTCGGGCCCCGCCCACGGCGTTGAGGGGGCCGTCCGCAGCGGTCCCCGGGGAACTAGAATGCCCGCGACGGGTCAGATCCCCGGTTACCCAACAAGGAGGCCCCATGAACCAACCACTACAGACCGCCTATCCCGGCTATGCCGGCCAAGTCATCTCGCAAGAGCAGCGCAACCGCGTGCTGCGCAACACGTACTGGCTGCTCGCCCTCTCGATGGTCCCCACCGTGCTGGGCGCCTGGATCGGCGTCGCCAGCGGCATCACCCGTGCGATGGGACCGGGGATGACGGCCATCGTGTTCCTCGCCGGCGCCTTCGGCCTGATCTTCGCGATCGAGCGCAACAAGAATTCCGCCGCGGGCGTGCCCTTGCTGCTCGGGTTCACGTTCTTCATGGGCCTCATGCTGTCCCGCCTGATCGGGGTGGTGCTGGGAATGAACAACGGCGCCGGACTGATCATGACCGCGTTCGCGGGCACCGGCGTCATCTTTCTCGGCATGGCGACGCTCTCCACGGTGATCAAGCGCGACCTGTCGTCGATGGGCAAGTTCCTCTTCGTCGGCGTGATCATGCTGATCGTCGCCGGCATCGCCAACATCTTCCTGCAGTCCAGCGCGATGATGATCACGCTCTCCGTGGTCGCCATCGGCATTTTCTCCGCCTTCATCCTCTACGACCTCAAGCGGGTGCGGGACGGCGAAGAAACCAACTACATCAGCGCGACGCTCTCGGTCTATCTGGACCTGTACAACGTGTTCCAGTCGCTCTTGTCGATCCTGGGGATCTTCGGCGGGAACCGGAACTGAGCGCCCGGACGGGCCCTGGTTTCCGGGTGATCGACGGGCAGCGCGTTCGGCGGCGCCCGTCGGCCGCTCGTTTTCATCGCGTCGCGGGGCGGCCGAAAAGTCGCTGCGCTGTCCCGAGCTGGTCGGCGAAGAAGGTCGCATCTCCGGACCCTTCATCGCGCAGCGCCTGCACGGCGGCGCCCAGCGATTCACGGCGGGACCGCCCGCTCGACTGCAAGTCGGCCACGAGCGCGGAATAAGCCCGCGCCATCAGTTCGTAGGCCGTGTCACCGCCTTTCGCGAAGGCCGCCGCGGCGAGTTCGAATTCGTGCCGTGCGGCGTCCCGTTCGTCGCGAGCCAGCGCCAACGCACCGACCAGCCAGGCGGCGTTGCCGGCCTGCCGGTGGTCCAGGTCCAGGTCCTGCACCAGCCGCTCGCTCGCGCGCGCCAGCACGTCGGCGCGACGCAGATGCTCCGCGTCGATCTCGACGCCCTCCTCGTCCCAACCCGGCCAGCAGTTGTTGGCTGCGTTGTAGGTCAGCTCCTTCGCGAGCCGACCCAGCTCGCGCGCCGCGGCGGAATCTGCGGCCCTGGCAGCCGCCGAGACAAGGCAGAACCGCTGCCCGGCTTCGGCCGCGTCGAGCATCGCCGAGATGTCGTGGTGCTCCCGGTATATCGCCTTGACCACGTCGGCGTAGGCCTTGGCGACCCGAACGGAATCGGTCTGTTTTTCCAGCAGGGCCGCAGCGTCGGCCGCCCGGCGCATGACGAACAGGGAAACGGCTTGGGACACGGGAGGCGGGGAGGCGTCGGCGTTCATGAACGGTTTATCGCTGCGCTGATTCCGTGGCTCCGGACATGCGGAGTTTCAAGACCGCCTCGGGGGACGGATTGCACCAGGCTCGCGGGTCCCGGGCCCAGCGGATGATTCACGAGCGACGAAGTGCCTGCCGCCAAATTCCATGGCCGAGGCGGTCCATCCGGCTCGCCCACGTCTGGTGCAATGCCTTGCTGTTACCGTGCGAATGCGGGTAGTAGGACGGTGGCGCAACGGCGCCGGCCCGATACCTGCCGTCTTCATGGACGCGCTCATGACAAGAGATGCAAAGTGCCACGCAGTTGTCGGCGGACGCGAGCCATCCGTGTTCCTCGGTTCCCGGCACTCCGCTCTGATTCGGTATCACATGGTGCGCATGCTCCTCCTGTTCATCGAGGGAATCGCCGCAGAGGGCGCATCGCCCGTCCTGTCTGAGCCGCGCAATGCTCCGGCTGCTCGAGTTGAACGCAAACGGTCTGGCCATGTCGAAAAAGCTCCCAGGCACCCTGCCGACGAGCGCCGGCGAGACGGGCTCACGCCCGATTGTCGGCCCTCACATCACAGACCGCCAGACCGGATACTCCTTCGGATCAGGGGCGCGGAACTCTGCCCGCAGCCAGTTTCTGGGGGCCTCGCATACAAGTGCAAAGCCCGTTTCGGGGCTACCGATCGGCCAGTTCGAACACGGCAATGCTTTCGACATGCGCCGTGTGCGGGAACATGTTGACCGCGCCGGCAGCGGTGCAGCGATAGCCGGCCTGATGGACCAACAGCCCCGCGTCGCGGGCGAGGGTCGCCGGGTTGCAACTGACATAGACGATGCGCGTCGGTGGCACATGGCCTGGTGCCAAGGCGGGGTCGGCGTGCAGCTCGGCAAGTGCCTTGACGAGTGCGAACGCGCCCTCGCGGGGCGGGTCGACGAGCCACTTGTCCGCTGCTCCATAGTGCGCCAGCTCGAGCGCGGTCAGTTCGAACAGGTTCTTCGCCTCGAACCGCACCTTCGCGTCCAGTCCGTTGGACTCGGCATTCTCGCGCGAGCGCTGGACCAGCGCCTCGCTGCCTTCGAGGCCCAGCACCTCGCGCGCCCGGGTGGCGATCGGCAAGGTGAAGTTGCCCAGCCCGCAGAACCAGTCGATGACCCGCTCCGCCGGCGTGACGGCCAGCAGGCCCAGCGCCCGGCTGACCAGGACCCGGTTGACGTGCGGGTTGACCTGGGTGAAGTCGGTCGGCTTGAAGGGCATCGTCACGCCGTATTCGGGCAAGGCGTAGGCCAGGCTCGGTCCGCCCGGATCCAGGCGGACCACGGTGTCCGGCCCTTTCGACTGCAGCCACCACTGGACGCCGTGGCGGGCGCCGAATTCACGCAGGCGTGCGAGGTCGGGAGCGGACAGCGGTTCGAGGTGGCGCAACACGAGGGCGGTCACCGCGTCGCCGACCGCCAGTTCGATCTGCGGCAGGCGGTCGCGCTGGTCCATGGCGGCCACCAGTTCGCGCAGCGGAACGAGCATCGCGCTGACCCCCGGCGGCAGGACTTCGCAGCTGTCCATGTCGGCGACGAAGCTCGATTTGCGCTCGTGAAAACCGACCAGCACCTTGTTTTTCTTCGCCACGAAGCGCACCGACAGGCGGGCCCGGTACCGATAGCCCCAGGAAGGCCCCTCGATCGGCCGGAGCATGCGTTCGGGACGCGTCTTGCCCAGGTGCCAGAGCTGGTCCTCGAGCGCGCGCTGCTTGGTCGCGATCTGCCCGCTGACGTGGAAGTGCTGCATCTTGCAGCCGCCGCAGGTGCCGAAATGCGGGCAACGCGGCCGCACCCGAAGCGCGCTCTCGCGGCGCAGCCCGACCATGCGGCCCTGCTCCCAGTTGTTCTTGTGCCTTTGCACCTCGACCTGGACTTCTTCGGTCGGCAGGGCGTCTTCGATGAACACCACCTTGCCCAGGGCGTTGTGGGCCACGCCCTGGGCCTCCAGGTCGAGCGACTCCACCGTCAGCCACTCGAGGTCGGCGTGCCCGCGAACGCCGTCGTCCGGGGCGGTCTTGGCCTTGTTTCGAGGTCTCGTCATGGGCGTCATTATCCGGGCCCGCTGATACACTCACGAGATCAGGAGAGAGCCGCCGCACGGTGGCCGCCGAAGGCGCAGGGCATGGCTGCTCGAACGCTCAGGCAAAAGGACTGATGCACGCTTCATCCGAAGCGTTCCTCACTGGAGAGAGGTCCGCCCCGAGCGGGCCCACCGAAGGGGCAAGCGGGGCGCCGCGTCGGCGCGCCGTCAATCTCTCAGGTAAAGCGGACAGCGAGGGCAGGCCGGTGCGATCATTGTCGCGTCGGTTTAGCGACCTGCCTTCGGAGATCAGCCATGTCCACCGCCCTCG
Source organism: Pseudomonadota bacterium (assembly GCA_030776545.1). Taxonomy (GTDB): domain Bacteria; phylum Pseudomonadota; class Gammaproteobacteria; order Burkholderiales; family Burkholderiaceae_C; genus LMDS01. The sequence goes on from JALYHO010000176.1 coordinate 14,239, forward strand.
CCACCACCCCGCTGCATGCCCTGCACCTCGAGCTCGGCGCCAAGATGGTGCCATTCGCGGGCTACGACATGCCGGTTTCCTATCCGTCCGGCATCTTGGTGGAGCACCGCCACTGCCGCGCGTCGGCGGCACTCTTCGACGTCTCGCACATGGGTCAGTTGCGCCTCGTGGGCGAAGACGCCGCGCGCGCCCTGGAGTCGCTCGTGCCGATGGACATCGTCGGGTTGACACCCGGTCAACAGCGCTACGCCTTTTTCACCAACAGCGCCGGTGGCATCCTCGACGACCTGATGGTCACGCGCCGCGACGACGACCTGCTGCTGATCGTCAATGCCGCCTGCAAAGCCGCCGACACGCGCCACCTGGTCACCCACATCGGCCATCGGTGCCGGGTCCAGTCGCTGCCGGACCGGTCCTTGCTGGCGCTGCAGGGGCCGAAGGCGGTCGAAGCGCTGACGCGGCTCAATACCGAAATCGCCACCCTCACTTTCATGCACGGACGCGGCGTGACGCTTGCCGGCGCCGATTGTTTCGTGACGCGCTCGGGCTACACCGGTGAAGACGGTTTCGAGATCTCGGTGCCGGCGGACCAGGCCGACGCCTTGGCCCGGGCGCTGCTCGACCTTCCCGAGGTCAAGCCTGCCGGCCTGGGTGCCCGTGACACGCTGCGTCTGGAAGCCGGGCTCTGCCTCTACGGCCACGACATCGATGCCACCACCACACCGGTCGAAGCCGGCCTCACCTGGGCGATCCAGAAAGTGCGTCGCAGCGGCGGGAGTCGGCATGGCGGCTATCCTGGCGCGACGGTGATCGACGCGCAACTCGCCACCGGAGCCAGCACCCGCCGGGTCGGCCTGGTGGGATTGGAGCGGGTGCCGGTGCGCGAGGGCGCGCCGCTCTTCGACGCCCAGGGCCGCAAGCTCGGGCGTGTCACCAGCGGCACGCTCGCACCCACCGTCAACGAGCCGATCGCCATGGCCTACCTGGCCGCCAACCACGCGCTGCCACACCACGAGGTCTACGCCGAAGTCCGCGGCAAGCGCCAACCCATGCGTGTCAGCCCCATGCCGTTCGCTCCGCATCGTTATTTCCGCGGCTGATTCTTCGCCTCGCCCCCTCTCCCCTTCCCCCCTAGCGCCAGGAGATTCCCATGACGACCATGTACACCAACGACCACGAGTGGATCAATATCGAAGACCACGAGGCCGCCACGTGCGGCATCACGCTGCACGCGCAGGACGCGCTCGGCGACGTGGTGTTCGTCGACCTGCCTGCCGTCGGCAGCACCTTCAAGAAGGGCGAGGTGGCCGGCGTGGTCGAGTCGGTCAAGGCGGCCGCCGATCTCTACATGCCGGTCGCCGGCGAAATCGTCGAAGTCAACGAGGCGCTGCGCGCCGACCCGTCGCTCGCCAACTCCGACCCGATGGGCAATGGCTGGTTTTTCAAGGTCCACGTGACCGACATGGCCGAATTCGAACAATTGCTCGACCAGCCCGCCTACGACTTGCTCGTCAAGAACAGCTGATATTTCATCCCACAGGAAGCACGCTCGCGATGCCGCTGAACGCCCCCCCACCCCTGAGCGAACTCGAGAACGAGGCCGAGTTCGTCGCCCGCCACATCGGCATCGACGCGGAGGACGAGCGCCACATGCTCTCGGTGATCGGCGCCGCTTCGCGCGCGAGCCTGATCGAGCGCGTGGTGCCGCGC
>JALYHO010000177.1 GCA_030776545.1 Pseudomonadota bacterium
GGCCCGTTCTGCCGCCGAGGAGGCTGTCGGGTCGATGCCGGGAGCGACGAAGCGGGTGCCCGTGGGCGGCAGCACGATGGGCGCGCGCTGCGAGCCCGAGCCATACCTCGTCGTGCCGGCGACCGAAATCACCGGGTGGGGCGTGGCGAGCGCTTCGCAGGCCCGGCCGCCCCAGCCGGCGCGGGTGGCCGAGTCGAGCGATGCCGTGTCCCACAGGACGATCTGGTCGGCGTGCGAAAACAGGCGTTCGGGCAACTCGTCATGACGCACGGCCTCGAGGTACTCGGGTTTGGTGAGCGGACGCGGGAGCGGACCGACGTTGAACACCGGTGCGAGTTGGCCGCTGCGCCAAAGCCCCTCGAGCGAGGCCATGGCCGGATGCAGGCCGAAGTCGATGCCTCCCAGCGGGAGCAAGCTGGCCCGAGGCAGTGCGATGCGTCCGCGGACCGTGGCGTAGCGCTCGTAGCCGCCGGGGTCGGTCGGCACGATCATGTGGTGTCCATCGTTGCCACCGAAGAGATGGATGCACACGAGCGCCTTGTAGTCCGCGGCTGCGGCTGGACGTGGCCCGAACAGGCTGAGTGGCGCCAGGCTGCCGACGGCGCCCAGGCCTGCCAGGCCGGCCAGGAATCGACGCCGGCGCGCGGGAACGGGGGATAGGATCATGGTGCGTGGCCTCAAGGATGAACCTGGTACTGGGGCGCGGCATAGACGAGATAGGCCGCGGTCTGGACGCGGGCCCGTCGCCACGTGGGTGAGGCGTCGGTCGGCTCGTGCGCCGAGACGGCGGCGATGACGTGTTCTCGCGGTCCCTCGGGGAGTGGGGCACCGATGGCCAGGCGGGCGATGCGATCGACCAGCGCCGCCGGGTCCGAGGCGGTGTCGAGGAACCCGGTCAGGTCGACCGCGGTGGCGGCCGATGCGGTGGGGTCGTCGCCCAGCAAGGCGCTCAGGAAATCGAGACGTTCGACCGCCGCGCCTTCGCCATGGATGCCGAATTCGGGCCCTTCGAGCGTCGTGCCCGGCACCGGGTAGCCGGGCCGGTAGTAGCCGAATACCGAAGTCGGCCGGAACACGTGCTGGCGCAACGCCTCGCCCCGCTCCGGACCGAGCCCGGCACCGTCGGACCGTCCGTCGAGCCCGCGCAGCACGCCCGTGAACATGAGTGCGGGCTCGCGAAGCTTGCCGGCGCGCGCGGGATCGGGTTCGGCGCGCGCCTCGGGATCGAGCAGCAGGGCGTGCACGGTCGCGGCGAGGTCGCCGCGCACCCCCGTCCCGACCGCTTCGTGGCGCCCCGATTCGAACGCCTGGGCAACCCGTCGCACGTACGCAGGCGTCGGGTTGCTCGTGACCAGGTGCTGGATCAGGCGCCGGCCGATGAACGGGCCCATGTTGGGATGGGCCATGAGGCTGTCGAGCACCGCCTCCAGCGCCTCCTCGCCCGTGGCGCCGGCGGGGATCGACCTGCCTCCCGGCAGCGCGTGCTCGCGGGTGTCGTGGAACCCCGGTGCCTGCACCATCTCGCCTTGGTAGTAGGTGCAGTTCAGGCCCGCCGGAGCGCAACCCGGGTGCCGGGCGCCGCCGGCGGGGTAGGTCCAGCCGGTCAGTGCATGGGCGACGCTGCGCACCATCTCGTTGGTGTAGGTGGGCAGGCAGTGGCCTGTCCTCAGGCTGCCGTCGGGTTCGAGCAAGCACGTGCCGAGGCTGAAAAGCTGGATGAGCTCGCGTCCGAAATTTTCGTTGGGCGCCTCCGGGCCGTTGTTCACGAAGGTCAGGTAGTCGCCCATCAGCGGGGAGAGTGCCGCCAGCTTCAACACCTCGCGGTAGTTGCCGAACGCCCGGTCGAGCAGGCCGTTGTAGAAATGCCGGAAGCCATAGGTCCCGCGCAACTCTCGGCCACTGAGAACCACGATCTGCTGCAAGGCGAACGCGACGCGCTGCCGGAGCTGGTCGGGCTGTTCGAGCGCGTTGGCGTAGAAGTCGGCCAGCAGCGGCGCGGTCGACTCGGCATCGCGACGGCACGCGGGGCCGCGGCTGTCGCAATAGGCGTCGGGGCCCGGATGCCGGTGTATCGCGTCGCCTTCGCCGCGCGTGTAGCGCGAGGTGCCGAGGGTGAGTTGGAAATCGACCCAATGCCGCGCGCCCTGCGCGCGCATGCCGGCCAGCAACGCTTCGCTCGCGCCGAAGGTGGCCTGGTTGGCCAGTCGCACCGCCTCGCGTTGCGACAAGGGCGCGGACCAGTGAGAGCTTGGCGTCGATGCCGCGCTGGGTTCGTCGGTGCCCGAGGCGCCGCCACACCCGGCCAGGCAAGTCGCGGCGGCCAAAGCGCCGGCCAGCGGCGGCCAGCGGCGGGGCGCGACCCCCACGCAGGTGTCAACCGATGTCATCATGTTTCTACTTTCAAGAGCGCCACTTTGCGCGGCGTATTGCGTTTCAAGACCGACCCATTGGGTCACCGAACGACGCGAACCGGCCGCGCTCGCGGGGCCGACGTGTCGACCGAACACGCGCGCAGCTTCCATGCCGCCGCGCGGCGGCGCGCGGTGCGTAAGGAGGCGTCTTGAAAACGATGGCCGGCTCGGACCCGGCCGGATGCGAAGTGCCGCGGGCTACATGCCCTTGAACAAACCGGCGAAGCTGCGGCTCACCTCGAGTTTTTCAGGATGACCCTTGACGGCGACCAGTTGGCGGCCGCGCAAGTCGCGACTCACGCCGGCGATATGCCGGGTGTTGACCAGCGTCGAGCGATGAATCTGCCAGAAAACTTCCGCGTCCAGCTCGTCGACCAACTCCTTGATCGGCTTGCGGATGAGGGCCTCGAGCGTGGCCGTCTGGACCCGGGTGTATTTTTCGTCCGAGATGAAAAAAAGCACCTCGTCGACCGGAATCATCTGGATCGCCTGGCCCACCGTGGCCTGGATCCAGCGCAGGTGCGGGGCCCGGCCGGGATCGATGCGGGCCGCGAGCTTTTGCAGCAGCACTTGCATCCCCGGCGGCGTCGCGCCGTCGCGGTCGAGCGACGGGCTGCGGCGCAGGGCCAGGCGCTGCTGGATGCGCGCGACGGTCACCTGCAAGCGCTCGCGCTCGGCCGGCTTCAGCACATAGTCGACCACGCCTTGCTCGAAGGCCTCGATCGCGTATTGATCGTAGGCCGTGATGAAGACCACCTCGCAGCCGGCCCAGCCGTTGGCTTCTTCGTCCACGGGCAGCTGGGCGATCGCGCGGGCCGCTTCCACGCCGTTCTGCCCCGGCATGCGGATGTCGAGAAACACCAGATCGGGCTGTTGCGCGGCGGTCAGCTCGACCGCCTCGGTGCCGTTGCGCGCTTCGGCGACGATCTCGAGTTCAGGCCAGACCTCGGCCAGGCGGGCCCGCAACTGCTCCCGCATCAGGCGTTCGTCGTCGGCGATCAAGGCGCGGGCAGGGTGGTTCATGATCATTGAGCTGCGGGGTCGGGGGGCCAGGCGACCCCTTGTCGTCTTCAGCCCGGTGCGAGCAGGGCGCGAGCATAGCGCGGTGGCGTCAGACCGCCCCGTCCGCGTGTCCTTGGGCCTGGGCCTGGGCCTGATAGGGCACCACCAGGGTCACGCGCGTGCCGCTCGGCGTGTTCTCGGCCACGGTCATCGAAGCCCTGGCGCCATAGCGCAGCTGCAGTCGCTGCCGGATGTTGTCCAGGCCGATGCCGGTGCCCGCGGTCGCGGCGCGGCCGAAGCCCAGGCCGGTGTCGGCGACGGTGACCGCGAGCGTCCCGTGGACGATTTCGGCACGCACCGACAGTTCGCCCCCTTCGGCCTTGGGTTCGAGCCCGTGCTTGATCGCATTTTCGACCAGGCTCTGGATCATCATGGGCGGGAAGTCCGCCGACAGCAGTCCATCGGGGACGTCGATCCGGATTTGCAGCCGGTCCTCCATGCGCACCTTGAGGATCTCCAGGTAGGGCCGGATCACCGCCATCTCGCGTCCCAGGCTGTGCGCCGCCGGGTGGTTTTCGCGCATCGTCGGCATCGACGCGCGCAGCAGCGCGATCAGGTTGCGCTGCATCTGGCTGGCCCGGGGCGGGTCGGTCTCGATCAGGTGGTCGATGCTGGCGAGCGTGTTGAACAGGAAGTGCGGCTCGACCTGGGCCTGCATCGCGGCCATTCGCGCTTCCACCACCTGACGCTTGAGTTGCTCGGACTCGGCGGTCTCGGCGGCCTCGGCCGCCTTGACCTCGGCCTGTATGCGCCCCTTGTAGGTGATCTTGAGGAGCGCCGACGCAATGACCCAGAAGAAGGCCAGGTCGGTCAGCGACGCGCCGAGCTGGATCACCCGGGTGCGCTTGGACTTGCGGACCTGGGCATGGGCGTCGGCCGCGTCGCGACGGGCGTCCTGGGCCTCCAGGCGGGCGGCATTGGCTTCCTGCTGGGCGTCGGCCACGTCCCGGCGCGAGTCGGCGGCGGCTTCGCGAGCGGCCTCCCGAGCGGCGCGAGCCGCTTCGCGCAACAC
>JALYHO010000178.1 GCA_030776545.1 Pseudomonadota bacterium
ACTCGCCGACATGTCCGAGGCCGAGCGCGACGCCGCCTTGCTGGACGCCGACGCCCTGCTGGCCGATTGGCCGGTGGTGCGGCTCGGCCCGGACGATGCGGGCCGCTTCCTCTCCGGGCTGCGCCGCCGCCTGGCGTTGCCCGATGCACCGCGGGTGCGGGTCTACGGCCCCGAGCCGCGTGCCTTTCTGGGCGGCGCGCACATCACGGCGGGCGAACTGATTTCGACCCGGCTGCTCAGCCCTGTCGAAGTGCAGGGCCTGCTCCATCCCTCCTTACCGTATCCAAAAGAAGTGAAAGTCGCCACACCATGACCCGCCAGATCCGCAACATCGCCATCATCGCCCACGTCGACCATGGCAAGACCACGCTGGTCGACCAACTGCTGCGCCAGAGCGGCACCTTTCGCGAAAACGAAAAGGTGGCCGAGCGCGTGATGGACAACAACGACCTGGAAAAGGAACGCGGCATCACGATCCTTTCCAAGAACTGCGCCGTGGAATGGAAGGGCACCCACGTCAATATCGTCGACACTCCCGGGCACGCCGACTTCGGCGGCGAGGTCGAGCGGGTGCTGTCGATGGTCGACTCGGTCTTGTTGCTGGTCGACGCGGTCGAGGGCCCGATGCCGCAGACCCGATTCGTCACCAAGAAGGCACTCGCGCTCGGTCTCAAGCCCATCGTGGTCGTCAACAAGGTCGACCGCCCGGGGGCCCGAGCCGACTACGTCATCAATGCCACGTTCGAGTTGTTCGACAAGCTGGGCGCGACCGAAGAACAGCTCGATTTTCCGGTCGTCTTCGCCTCCGGCCTGAACGGCTGGGCCACCCTGACGCAGGGCGAAGTCGGTACCGACCTGGCACCGCTCTTCGACACCGTGCTGGCACACGTGCCGGCGCACGCCGGAGAGCCCGATGCGCCCCTGCAGCTGCAGATCTGCTCGCTCGACTACTCGACCTACGTGGGCCGCATCGGCATCGGACGGGTCAACCAGGGCACCTTGAAGCCGATGCAGAACGTGGCGGTCTACAGCGGCCCCGAGAGCACCCCGTTCAACGCCCGGGTCAATCAGGTGCTGAAGTTCGAGGGACTGGAGCGGCAGCAGGCGACCGAAGCCGGCCCCGGCGACATCGTCCTGATCAACGGGATCGAAAACATCGGCATCGGTGTGACGCTGACCGACATCGAGAACCCGGTTCCCCTGCCGATGCTCAAGGTCGACGAGCCGACACTGACGATGAATTTTTGCGTCAACAATTCGCCGCTCGCGGGCCGCGAGGGCAAGTTCGTGACCAGCCGCCAGCTGTGGGATCGCCTGCAGCGCGAGCTCCAGAGCAACGTGGCGCTGCGGGTGCGCGAAACCGATGAGGACGGCATCTTCGAGGTGATGGGACGCGGCGAACTGCACCTGACCATCCTGCTCGAGACCATGCGTCGAGAGGGCTACGAGCTGGCGGTGTCCAAACCGCGCGTCGTCTTCCGGATGGAGGGCGAGGAACGCCTGGAGCCGATCGAGGCGGTCACCGCCGACGTCGAGGACCAGCACCAGGGCGCCGTGATGCAAGCGATGGGCGAGCGCAAGGCCGAGCTGGTCAACATGGAACCCGACGGGATGGGGCGCGTGCGCCTCGACTACAAGATTCCGGCGCGCGGGCTGATCGGCTTCCAGAACGAATTCCTGAACCTGACGCGCGGCACCGGCTTGATCAGCAACATTTTCGACAGCTACGAACCCTACAAGGGCGAGATCGAAGGCCGCAAGAACGGCGTCCTGATCAGTCAGGACGACGGCGAGGCGGTGACCTATTCGCTCGGCAAGCTCGATGACCGCGGCCGGATGTTCGTCAAGGCGGGCGATCCGCTCTACGAAGGCATGATCATCGGCATCCACTCGCGCGACAACGACCTGGTGGTCAACGCCGTGCGCGGCAAGCAGCTCACCAACTTCCGCGTCTCGGGCAAGGAAGACGCGATCAAGATCACGCCCCCGATCATTCTGACCCTGGAATACGCGGTGGAATTCATCGCCGACGACGAGTTGGTGGAGATCACGCCCAAGTCGATCCGTATTCGCAAACGCCACTTGAAAGAGCATGACCGCAAGAAGGCCTCGCGCGTAGGGGCCTGAGCACACGGTCGACGGGCCGTCGCGGGCGGACGCCGGGATTCCCCGGCTGCGTCCGCCTGCGCGCCCGGAGATACTCGGGGCCATGTCCAGTCTTCCCGCTGCGCCCGTCGAGGGCACCCACACGGCTGCCGCCGCCTCCCCGCGAAGTCGAATCTTTGCCATCGTCGCTGCCTCGAGCGGCAACCTGGTCGAGTGGTTCGACTTCTACATCTACGCGTTTTGCTCGCTCTATTTCGCGCCGGCGTTCTTTCCCAAGTCGGACCCGACCGCGCAATTGCTCAACACCGCCGGCGTTTTCGCTCTCGGCTTTCTCATGCGGCCGATCGGCGGCTGGCTGTTCGGCAGGATCGCCGACCGCAGCGGGCGCAAGACGTCCCTGGTGATGTCGGTGACCATGATGTGCGCCGGCTCGCTCATCATCGCCTGCCTGCCCACCTACGCCAGCATCGGTGCGTACGCACCGGTCATCTTGCTGCTCGCGCGACTGCTCCAGGGCCTGTCGGTCGGTGGCGAGTACGGCACCACCGCGACCTACATGAGCGAAGTCGCACTGCGCGGCAAGCGGGGGTTCTACTCCTCCTTCCAGTACGTGACGCTGATCGGCGGCCAACTGCTCGCCGCCATCGTGATCGTGCTGCTGCAGCAATTCCTGACCGACGCCGAGTTGCACGCCTGGGGCTGGCGCATTCCCTTTTTCATCGGCGCGGTCACGGCCGTCGTCGCCTTGTTCCTGCGCCGCACGCTGCAGGAAACCACGACCCGGCAAACCCGTGCCAGCACCGGGGCCGGCACGCTGGCGGAATTGTTCGGCAAGCATCGGGCTGCTTTTTTCACGGTCGTGGGATACACGGCGGGCGGGTCGTTGATCTTCTACACCTTCACGACCTACATGCAGAAGTACCTGGTCAATACCGCCCACATGTCGGTTCGTTCGGCCACCACGGTGTCGACCGTGTCGCTCTTCGTCTACATGTGCCTGCAGCCGCTGTTCGGCGCCCTCTCGGACCGGATCGGGCGGCGCGCCAACATGCTGCTGTTCGGTGCGCTTGGCGCGCTGGTCACCGTGCCCATCCTGACCGTGCTCAAGAACGTGTCCGGGCCGGTCGAGGCCTTCGTCTTCATCACGCTCGCGCTGGCCGTGGTGAGCTTCTACACCTCCATCAGCGGCATCGTGAAGGCCGAGATGTTCCCGCCCGAAATACGCGCGCTCGGCGTGGGACTGGCTTATGCGGTGGGCAACGCGATCTTCGGCGGATCCGCGGAGTACGTGGCCCTCTACCTCAAGGGCATCGGCCACGAGCCGGTGTTCTATTGGTACGTCAGCGCCATGATGGTGGTGGCTTTCGTGGTGAGCTGGCGCTTGCCGCGTCAAGCGCGTTACCTGCACCATGACCCCTGAGCCCCGGGCCCGGTAGGCCCCCTCCTACCGGGCCCGCACCCACCAGCCGACAGACGCCTGCCGGACCCCCTCGGAGACTGGTGTTTTTCGGAGGGCGTCGCATGTTGAAAAACCTCAGGGACCTGCAGGGATATGCCCTGCGTGCCACCGATGGCGACGTGGGAACGGTCAAGGACTTCTATTTCGACGACGTCAGTTGGACGGTGCGCTATCTGGTCGTCGAAACCGGGCATTGGCTCGCCAGCCGCAAAGTGCTGATCGCGCCCGCCTCGCTCGGCGTGCCCGACCCCGAGGACCGGGTCGTGCCGATATCGATCACCCGCGAGCAGGTCCGCGGCAGTCCCGACATCGACACCGACAAGCCGGTGTCCCGCCAGCACGAACTCGACTATCTCGACTACTACGGCTATCCGGCGTACTGGGACAGCGTCGGCCTTTGGGGCGCGGGTGGCTTGCCGGGCATGACGCTGCCCGAGACCGGGATGGGGGCGGCGTCGGCAGAGGAGCGCGAGCGTTTGGCGCGGGCCCACGACGAGGTCCACCGAAACGACGACCCCCATCTGCGCTCGGCGCATGCCGTGGTCGGCTACCACCTCAAGGCCCGCGACGGCGAGATCGGCCATGTGCAGGGTTTTCTGGTCGATCAGGAGAGTTGGGCGATACGCTACCTCTCGGTCGAGACCAGTCACTGGTGGAGCGGCCACAAAGTGTTGCTGGCGCCGCAATGGATCCACGAGGTCAGTTGGATCGACCGCCAGGTGGTGGTCGGCCTGACGCGCAACGAGATCCGCGAGGCGCCGGCGTGGGACACGGCGACACCGCCGGATCGAACGCAGGAAATCGAGATTTACCGGCACTACGACCGGGCGGGCTACTGGTGACGGTGCCGGGTTCTGATCCGTTCAGGCGGGACCTGTCACGGCGTTCGGCCACGCCAGCGTCCGCGTTGTGCGAAAACACCTGGCCGTGCCGGTCACGGGGTCGTCGAACGCGAGCGAGCGGGCCAGAAGACGCAGGGGGTTGGCGGGGTCGTCCGTGTCCGCCGGCAGCAGCGTGGGGTAGATGCGGTCGCCCACGATGGGTATGCCGAGTGCGGCGGCGTGCGCCCGCAATTGATGGCGTTTGCCGGTGGCCGGCCAGAGCGCGTAGCGCGCCAGCTGATCGCGCCGCTGCAGCAGCTCGATCCGGGTCGCCGTGTTGGGCGGGCCTTCGACCTCGCGCATGCGCATGAAGTGCGCCGGGTCGTCTGCCAGTCTGCACGCGTAGTCGCGCGGGAGTCCCGGACGCCACGGCGCGATGCATTCGTAAGACTTGACCACCCTGCGCTCGGCGAACAGGCGTTGGTAGCGCCCGCGCGTCGCCGGGTCGACGCTGAACAGCACCAGCCCCGCGGTCTCGCGGTCGATGCGGTGCACGGGCGCCAGGGTGTCGATGCCCAGACGGCGTTTCAGGCGCACCAGCAAGGTTTCGTTCAGATGGCGGCCGGCGGGCGTCACGGCGAGGAAATGAGGCTTGTCGGCCACCACCACGTGGGCGTCCTGGAACACCACGAACTCGTCGTAGGGGACCCGCGGTTCGAACGCGACCCGGCGGTAGTAGTAGACCCGCAGCCCGGGCCGGTGCGGCCGCTCCGGGGTGACGCGCGCGCCGTGCTCGTCCACCACCTCGCCGGCGGTCAGCCGGCGGGCCCATTCATCCCGCGAGACGGCGGCAAAGCGTGCACAAAGGCATTCGACGATGCTCGCATAGCCGCCTGCGGGCAGCACGAAGCAACTGGGGCCGACCCCGTGGAGCGTCGGCAAGGGAGGAACGGGAGCGGCCCTCATGCGGTCGGATCGAGGCGTTCGGCACGGCGCAGGCGCCACCGCTCGTCCGGGTCGGTGGCGTAGACCTCGGCCGCGGTGGTGGCCGTCTCGCGCAGCCGGCTGTCCAAGGCGATCCGGTTGTCGAAGACGAAGCACTGGCCTTGCCAGTCTCGCTCGGGCTCGGGGGCCGTGGCCAGGTAGCGCAGGATCCCGCCTTCGAGTTGCAGCACCTCGATGCCGAATTCGTCCGCCAGCCAGGGGGCTGTCTTCTCGCACCGGATGCCGCCGGTGCAGTACATCGCCACGCGCCGATTTTCGGCCTTCCACCGAGGGGCCTGGCGGGCCAGGTAGGTCGGAAGGTCGCGGTAGTTGCCGACCCCCGGCTCGATGGCCCCGCGAAAGCGCCCGAGCCGAAACTCGAAACGGTTCCGATTGTCGAGGAGCACGGTCCCGTCGTCGTCCAGGAGCGCGCGCCAGGCCGCAGGATCGAGCTGCGTGCCGGGCCGTCCGACCGGGTCGGTCGGACCGATCCCGAGCGCCAGGATCTCGGCGCGCACATGGACCTTCAATCGCCCGAACGGCGGTGTCTGGCAGGCGCTGCGCTGCAGTGGCATGTCACCGAACAGGGCACGCAGTTCGGGCGCATCGCGCAGGCCACGAGCGTAACGTTCGAGGTCTGCGGCCGGGCCGGCGAGTGCCCCGTTGACGCCCTCCGGCGCGACCACCACCTGGCCCTGCAAGCCCTGGGCGAGCGCACGCAGCCGCGTGGCCACGTCTGCAGGCGCGGCGATGCGCACGAATCGGTAGAAGGCGATGTGAAAGAGAGGGACGGTCACGGACGGCGCTCGGGTCGATACCCGCCGAAGATTGTGCCCGCGTTCAACGGGCCGGCGGCTGGCGGGCGGCGCCGCTTTGCCGACGCAGCATCTCGGTGGTGAGTTCGAGATACTGCTTGCGGGTCTCGGTCTCGATCATGGCGGGTCCGACCACCGGTGGGACCCAACTCGTCGGAACGTATTCGCCGTGGTGAGTGATCAGCACCGTGCCGTCGGCCTCGTTGGCGAGCCGGGTCGTGAACACATACGACTTGAAATCGCCGCGGATCAAATGCGAACGAATTTCGCGCTCCGGTGTCAGCTCGACCGCGCGCACCGTCGCGAAGGAGAAGTGAAGGAAGCCGCGCCTGGCCTCGCCGGTTTGCGCAACTTCCAGCTCGTTGCCCTTGCGGCTGAGCACCTGGCTGGATTTGAGCGCGGACATGAACTCGGGCATGTGCTCGTAGTCGGTCAGGACCGCCCAGACGTTTTCAATCTTCGCGGCCACCCGGGCACTGACGTCCACGACGATGTGTTCGCCGTCTTGACGGACGCTGACGTCGATCGGCTGGGCCCAGAGCGAGAACGGCCAGAGTCCGAGGGCGAGCCCGGCCACCCAGGCGCGGCGCCAGCACGGGCGCCGGGGGCTCGACGCAACGGTTGTCATCATCACAAGGGGTGACCCGGCGCGCTACTTGCGCTCGGTGTCCGCGCCCCGCCTGGCGCCCGGTTGAGGCT
>JALYHO010000179.1 GCA_030776545.1 Pseudomonadota bacterium
GCTCCGGGCCGCCCGCCCGCTGCATCGGGTGCCGACGGCGAGGCGGTCCGGCTCGGCCAGGCGGTGCACCGGGTGCTCGAGTGGGCCACGACCTGCGCACCCGACGAATGGCCACAGCTGGCCGAAGCGGCGGCGGCGGAGTTCGGTGCATCGGCCACAGGGGTCGCGCAGCGGGCCGAGGCGATCTTGCGCAGCCGGGCATGCGAACGCTTTTTTCGCGGGCCGGCGTTGCGCTGGGCCGGCAACGAGGTGCCCATCGGAGACGCGTCCGACGTGTTGCGCATCGACCGGTTGGTGAAATTGCAGGCCGAGGGATCGCCCGCCGAGTGGTGGGTGCTCGACTACAAGTTGCACCATGCGCCGCAGGAACTCGCGGCCTATCGAGACCAGTTGCGGCGCTATCGAGACGCTGTCGCCCGGGCCCAATCCGGCGAACGGGTGCGTGCGGCCTTCATCACCGGTACGGGAGCGGTGGTCGAGATCGACGCGCCGCTGGACCCGGCGGAGCGACAACTGCCCCTATTTGGCGGGTGATGTGCCGTCTGATCGGTGCACCGCAGGATCGCGGTGCCGGGTCCAATGGATGGACTATTTTCATGCCATGACGATCGCCGCACCGAACTCCTCCTCGGCCCCTGCCCATGCTGCGCCCATCCGGGCGTTCGGCCGTTTCGAGCTGCGCCGCCTGCTGGGCAAGAGCACGTCGAGCATGGTGTGGCTCGCCTACGACCCTCGGGCCGGATCCGACGTGATGCTGACCCTGCCACGGGTGCAGCCCGCCGACAGTGGCGCCCTCGAACTCTGGCAGCGAAACGTGCGCCTGGCCGCGCGCCTGAACCATCCCCATCTGGCGACGCCGACGGAAATCGGCGTGCAGGACCACTGGCCGTTCGTCGCCGTGGACCGCACCCGCGGGGTCACCCTGAGCGAACGCCTCGCGCAACATCCGACGCCCAAGCCCGCCGAGGCGGTGGCCTGGATCTGCGGCGCGCTCGAGGGCCTGGCGTTCGCCCACGAGGCAGGGGTGGCGCACCTCGATCTGCAGCTTCACAGCCTGCTGCTCGACGAACGCGGCGGCGTCGCGGTGATGGCGTTGGGTGCGGCTGGAAACGCCCCGACAACGACCGATGACGCGGTGCGCGGCAAGTCGATCGAACGCTCGATGGCCATGGACCCGAGTGAACTCCGGGCCCAACGCGCACTGGGGGCGCGTGACCTGCTGGCCTGCGGCGTCTTGCTGCACCACTTGCTGACCGGTCAACCGGCACTTGAACAACCCGACACGGCCTTGGTCATCACCCGCATGGCGCCGCTGGGTCGTGAGTTGGTGCGCCTGCCCTGGAGCACACCGCTGCCGATCCCGGAGGCCTTGCGTGCCATCGCGAACCGCTGCACTTCAGGCCAGGAGCGCCTGCGGTACCGGAATCCGCGGACCCTCCTCGGGGCGCTCAACGGTTGGCTGGCGGCCCAGTCGGAGGACGGGGGCGGTCCGCTCGCGCTCCTGGCCGATCGTTTGCGCACCGTCGGCCACTTGCCGGCCTTGCCCGGCCTGGCCCTGCGCGTGGCTCACATCACCCGCCTGGAAAGCCAGCGCACCGACGAGATCGCCGACCAGGTGCTGGACGACATGGCGCTCAGCTTCGAGCTGCTGCGCACCCTCAACACGGCCCAGGTCCAAGGGACCCAGATCCAGGGTAACGGACCGGTTCTGACTTTGCGCCGCATCATTTCTTTGATCGGTGTCAACGGCGTGCGCCAGGCCGCCAACGCATTGCGGACCTGGCCCGGACCGCTGTCGGAGCCCCAGGCGGCCGCCTTGCAGGCGACGCTCGACCAGGTCCGCCTGGCAGGCCACCTGGCCCAGGCGCTGCGCCCGCCAGGCTACGATGCCCAGGTCGTGTACCTGATCACGGTGCTGCAAAATCTGGGGCGCCTGATGGCGCGCTACCACTTCGCCGACGAGGCCGAACAAATCGAACAGCTGATGAAGCCGGGGCAGGGCCCGCGCGAGCCCGATGCCCCGGAACAGCCCGGCCTGAGCGCCGAAGCCGCCGCCTTCGCGGTGCTCGGCACCGACATCGAGTCGCTCGGCGCCGTCGTGGGGCGCCAATGGGGCCTCGGCGACGACGTGATGCACATGGCGCGCCGCCTTCCCTCCGACGCGGCGGTGCGCAAGCCCGACACCGACGTCGAGGTGCTGCGCCTGACGGCGAGCCTCGCCAACGATCTGGTGGACGTGCTGCATCGCCAGTCCGGGGCCCGTGGGGCGGCCGCGCTGGCCCAGGTGGCGCAGCACTATGGCCGGGCCCTGTCGATCACCGCTCGCGAAGTCACCGAGGCCCTGCAGTCCGCACGCGAGGCGCTGCGCCAGGGCACGGTTCCAGCGCGGCCCGCGACCGCGGAGGCGACGTGACGCCCGAGGTGATCGAGGCCCCCCGCGCGGGTCGCGCAGCCTCATGATCGTCGGCCGCTTCGAGCTCAAGCGCGTGCTCGGCGAAGGCGCGCAAGCGACCGTCTGGCTCGGCTTCGACCAACGCCTCGAGCGTGAAGTCGCCGTCAAGCTGGTGCATGCCGGCGCCGTGGCCGACCCTGTCGCCGTCGGCGAGTGGTTGCGCGAGGCGCGCAGCGTGAGCCGACTCAACCATCCGCACATCGTCCCGGTCTTCGAGGCCGACCTGCACGGCACCCAGCCCTACCTGGTGTTCGAGTACGTGCCGGGTCCGACGCTCAGCCAGTACATCAAGGCGCGCGGGGCGCTGCCGGTGGTCGAGGGCTGTTCGATGATGATCGGCCTGCTGGGCGCGCTCGAGACCGCGCATGCGGCGGGCATCGTGCACCGGGACCTCAAACCGTCGAACGTCCTGGTCGACCATGCCGGGCGGGCCCGCGTGATGGATTTCGGCATCGCCGCCCGGTTGCACGATCCCGGTGACCTCGACCAGGTCGTGGGCACGCCTGGGTACATGTCGCCCGAAGCGACGCAGGGCGGACTCCCGACGGCGCGCATGGACGTGTTCTCCGCCGGGCTGATCCTGGTCGAGATGCTGAGTGGGCAAAAGCTCGTGGCCGAACGCGACCCGCATCGGGCCATGCACCGGATCGCCAATGTCGACCTGACGCTGCCCGACTCCCTGGGCTCGGAAGTGGACGACGCCTTGCGCCGCGTCCTGCGCCGCGCGCTGGCACGCGACCCCGACCAGCGCTACCCGAGCGCCACGGCGCTGCGGGAGGCGTTGCAGACCTGGCTCACGCCGGTTCCCGTGGACGGGGGGGAGGGCCAGGCGGGCACCGCGGCGGCTCAGAACGGCACGCTCGACTTCCTGCTGCGCCGGATGCGCCACAAGAGCGACTTTCCGGCCTTGTCGGACTCCGTGGCGCGCATCCAGCGCGTCGCCAATTCCGAGACCGAAAGTCTGGCGAGCCTCTCGGCCGAAATCCTGAAGGACGTGGCGCTCACCAACAAACTCTTGCGCCTGGTCAATACGGTCCAGTACTCGAGCGCAGGGGGCAACATCAGCACGGTGTCGCGCGCGGTGGCACTGATCGGCTTCGCGGGCATCCGCAACATGGCGCTGAGCCTCGTGCTGCTGGAGCACATGCACGACAAGTCGCACGCGACCCAGCTGAAGGAAGTGTTCCTGCGCGCCTTGATGGCCGGCATGCTGGCCAGCGAACTCGGGGCGCTGGTCGGCGCGAGCGAGGAATCGTTCATCGGGGCCATGTTCCAGAATCTCGGGCGCCTGCTCACCGAATACTATTTCCCCGAGGAGGCGCGCCAGGTGCGCGGCTTGGTCGCCGGCGCCCAGCAGAGCGCCGGGCGACCGGTGACCGAAGACAGCGCCACCGTGAGCGTGCTCGGCCTGACCTTCGAAGCGCTCGGCCTCGGGGTGGCCAAGAGCTGGGGGTTGCCGGCCCCGATCCAGGCCTGCATGCGCAAGCCGACCGGCGAATCCCCGCCGCGGCCGCCCGGAGAAGCCCTGGAGCGGATGCGCTGGCTGACGCTGGCGGCCAATCAGATCACCGACGTCTTGCTCAATGCCGAGCCCCAGCATCGTCAGGCCAGACTGGCCGAGATCGCACGGCGGCATGCCCGGGTTCTCGGCGTGAGCGCCGAGAAGATCGAATCGGCCGCGGCCGCGGCGCAGACCCGGCTGGTTCAAACCGCGCAAGCGATGAACCTGCACGTGTCGCCCCGCTCGCCGGCACGCCGCCTGCTGGAGTCCGTGGAGTGCGCCACACCGACGGTTGTCGAAAAGCCCGACTCCCTGCTGCCCCATACCCTGCAGGCGACGGTGCCGATGCCCCTCGACGCGCAACGCACCGCGCTGGAAAATGCCAGCGAGGTGCTGGCGGCGGGAATTCAGGACATCACGAACACCATGGTCGAGAATTTCAAGCTCAACGATGTGTTGCGCATGATCCTCGAAACCATGTTCAGGGCGCTCGGCTTTCGCCGGATCGTGTTCTGCCTGCGCGACCCGCGCACCGACACCCTCACCGGCCGTTTCGGGCTCGGCGATGGCGCCGACCGCGTCGCCAGTCAGTTCAAGGTCTCGCTCAAGGCGGGGGGCGACCTTTTCAGTGCGGTGTGCATCAAGGGAGCCGACACCTTGATCACCGACGCGACCGTGGTCCACATCAAGACGCGCCTGCCGGCCTGGTATCAGCAGCACGTCGCGGCGCCTGCCTTTCTCTTGCTCCCCCTCCAGATGAAAGGGTCGCCGTTCGCGCTGATCTACGCCGACAAGGCCGAACCCGGTGGGATCGCGCTCGGCGAGAAAGAGCTCTCCCTGTTGCGCACGCTGCGCAACCAGGCCGTGATGGCGTTCAAGCAGATCGCTTGAAACGCCATCGCGCGCAGTTACTTCGGCGCCGGTGTCGGCTGCGCCGGATCGGGCTGCGGTGCCCTTGCAGCCTCGGACGCCTTGCGGTCCTTCACCTTGGCTTCGTGGTGTCCCACCGCGCAACCCGCTGCGGCACCGAGGACGCCATGGTGCCCGGCGACATGCCCCGCGACCCCGCCGACCGCCGCCCCTTTGAGGCAGCCTTTGGCTTCGGCCGTGTTGGCAACGCCGACCAGGCCAGCGGCTGCGATGGCCGCGATCAAAAATTTCTTCATGTGGTTCTCCTCGTTGAACGGCCCATGCCGCGTCCAGGGAGCGTACTGCAACAGGCGCAGCGGTCACCCGGCCAAACAGCGTTCGGGCTGTAGGACGAGGCCACATCGGGGGGCCGCCGACATCGGCCACGATGGCGTCATCGTTGCAGGGCCGCCTGCGACGACAGTGAGACGCCGGCCATTCGATGTGATCCAGGAAATGGCCGCCCGCTGAAATGACGCCTGCAGATGGCGGCCCACATTGAATACCGATCCTCCTCGCCGCTGGGGACCGCACCAACACTGGGTGGGGAAGGAGGAGGGTGACGAACCGACCCTCTAATCGTCATTGCTAAACCTAGCAAAAACAACGACTTAGGAATGATCTGGAATCCAACCGTTGTTGCAATGGGCACAGTCGATCAGCGGTTGAACTGCAGTCTGTGGACGCCCAATTTGCTTGTACGGCGAGACCTGCCTATCGAAACCAAGGCCTGAGGTTTGTCCTTTCGTGGTCGCGGCGAACATGTGCCTTCGGTTGAGGTGAGAAGAGTTTGTGCATCCATTTGGCGAACCTGTGCTCGGCGGTTAGCTTTCTCACCTGCCCACAGAAGGCGCATGGTCCAATCATTTTCGATTTTCCGCGAGGACGGCCGCACTTGGCACTGGAGCCTCTTTCGGCGCTCCTCAAGCCTCTCCAGGTACCCCCACTGCTGGTCCTGGGTCTGCCCCGTCCGGCGCGTGTTCATGCTGGCCTCGTCCCCTTGCATTCAGGATAGCCAGTACGCCCCAAAATGATCCGCCTGCGTTGGCTCCCTCTTGGCCGTCCTGAGCCCCATCGTTTGTGCGCAGACCGGGCATGTAGGCGGCAAGGAGGTCGGCCCTCCCACCTCGGCGCCCGGAGTCTTCGCGTGAAATGCAGGCTCTCCGCCCGCCGCCGGTGGGCCGCTACCCCCTTCAAGTCAGAACGGGACGAATTCTTCACGGCAATGCCTTTCGGCCTGCTTCTGGAGGACATGAGCAGTGCGCGGGCCACGAAGTTGGCCGGGCTTTCGACTGCCTGGACGGCGACCTCGGGGGTGATGTAGCGCCGTTCTTCCGGAGGCCGGGAGGACAGTGCCGGGGACCCGCTTCTGGAAGGCTTTGGCCTCGGGCTTTCTTTACTGGACCATGGTCGAACTTGCCGTCGGTCGACACGGACCTCGCTCACGTAAACGTCGAGCGACCTGTCGTGGGTAGCCTTCGGAAGTTCGTGACATGGGATCGGCGCTAAGGCTGCATTCGACCCTAAGGAGACAGCAACTGTCCAGTCTCGTTGCCTCGTTGCCGCAAGGCAGCCGTTCGAATCCGTATAGAGCCGACCAAAGGCGGCCACATGGTGGGGGAGAAATCGGCAGGCGGCAGTCGGAGGGGTGGGAACCGGCCGCGTTCATCTATTCGAGGAACGCGGCTAGGGCTTCTTCCACTGGGTGCTGAATTTCAGCGCCCGGTTGAAGGCGAACGGGTCGCACTGCTTCACGCCCATCGTCTTGCAGACATCCGGTACACGCCGGTTTTGGCGCGTCAGCGTCGGCTTCGAGACTTCCGAAGTGACTACGATGCGATTGGCCGCATCGGCCAGCGCATAAGCAATTAGGAAGGGATCGCGGCCGAGTTGCTCAGCCTCGGTGTCGGTCAAGTTCGGCGCATAGCCATTGCTGATGACGCTCTGCACGATGGTGGCGTCAACCTTCTCGTTGAGTACCAGAGCCTTCTTGACCGCTGCTGTCTGAATCCAACCGAAGAGCAAGTCCTTAGTGCCGTTCGGCCCGTCCTTCACTTCCTCGTAGATTTCCAGCGGCATCTTCACGTTTCCGAGCGTTGCCTGGTGCGCCAGCCATTCCCAAAACTCCGGCACGCCATCGACGGGGTAATAGGTGTTGTTGGCGGTGATGAGCGCGCTTGCGTCAAGAAGGTAGAGCATCCGTCACCCTCTTGCGCCGTCGCGGCCAGGGCGGCCCGCTGCCTTCGCTGCCAACAGCGGGTAGACGCTGCGCGGCTTGACGCCGAGCACCTTGGCTGCCTTCACCGGCGTTAGCGCTCCGGCCCCCATGGAGCGCTCGACGAAGCCGAGCAAAGCGCGCCCGAGCCGGTGCCGTCTGACGATGTAGTAGTTCGGCCCGTTCTCGCTGTTGCGGCTCTTCTCTTTGTCCGTCGCTTTTTCCTTCTGCCAGAGCTTGAAGAGCGCGGCATCGAATGCACGCCAAGTGGCCAGATCAATACGCTCCGCCTTGAATAGGCCATAGGCAACCATTTTGCGGCTCACAAATCGCTTGTTCGCAAAAGCGGTGATAAGTTCGATGGCTCGCGCCGGCGTTGTATCGACGCCAATATTCAGCTCGCGCAGCTCAGCGGCCGGCAGTAGAAAACTGCTCGCCACGTTGTTACAGAAGCGCTCAATCGCTTTCTCGAAGCTGGTGCCGCTCACGCCCGTCGTGCCAAGCCAGAGATGTGCGATCTCGTGCAGCAGCGTGAACGACCAAGCCCTGCGTGCGTCCTGGTCATTGATGACGACGAACGGCGCGAACGGATCAGCGATGGCGAAGCCTCGGAAGGTCTCGACGGCGATAGCGCTGTGATGCGTGCCGAGATTGCCCATCAGCAGGACGTAGATGCCCGCACGCTCGGCTTGTGTGCGCAGGTAGGCGAAGGCTTCCTCGGCGTTCTTCTGGCGGCGGTACTCGGCCAAGTCGATGCGCAGCACTTCCTTGATCGATGCGAGCACGGCTTTGCTGCTGTCCTTCATCGTGCACGAGCCGATGAAGCGAAGCGGCTTGGCTTCGTCCTCTTCCTCGGCCAAAGCGCGAACAACTGCTTGCCGCGAACGGACGTCGCGGATCAACGCATCGAGCAAGGCATCATCGGCCTGCGTGCGATCAGGTGGCAGCGTACGGAAATCTTCGCCGCGTTCTCCGCGTTCGGGAGGCTTCGGCAAATAGAACGTGATCAGCGGCCGCCGGTAGACCTTGGCCATGTTGAGCAGTTGCGGGCGCGACGGTTCATGCTCTCCCTGCTCTATCGCTTCGAGCTTGGCCGGCTTGATGCCGAGTGCCTTGGCGGCCGCATTCGCGTCAAGGCCGGCGGTTTCGCGTGCCCATCGGAACAGTTCGGCATTCATGCCCGGCCCCGTGCATCGGTGCGCTGCGCGCCATCGGCGACTGCGGCGGACGAACGACGCGCGCGGACCTGGGCCGTCGCCATCTGGCGGATGCGTTGCCAGTCGGCGCGCGTCAAAGGTTGTTCATCGCCTTTCAGGCCAGCCAGCAACAGCGCTTCGAGCTGCTCTTCGGCTTTGCGCTTCTCATCGGCGCGGATCAGCTCGCGTATGTATTCGCTCGCGCTGCTGTAGCGCCCCGATGCGATCTGGCTGTCCACATAAGCCTTGAGCGGTTCTGGCAGCGATATGTTCATGCTTTCCATAGCGGCTCCTTTGCTGCGCCACACCATGGCGTGCGTGCCATGAGATGGCAAGAAATGCCATTGTCGCATCCCTGCAATACCCCGCTGCAGCGCGAAGTGACCGACTTACAGCCGCCGCTCATGGACATCTCCTTATGGCCGAACGGCGACCGTCGAAATGCTGCTCCGCCACCCCCCAGACGCTTGCTGGCGGGGGGCGAACCGCACCATTCGGCCCCGCCTCGCCGGTGCTTGGGACCAAATTGCCCCACCAGAATCCTCCAGAGGGTTGCTGCGGTTTGTGGGCTAGTTACAGGGGGCCCGAGCGAGCCGCCGCTTTTGACGACAGCCACTGACCCAGCGTGAAGACTTGATGTGTGCCGTCAAGCGTCCGCGTGGGAATGCCGGCCGACTTCAACGAAGCCTCCGCCGGCGAGGTCACCGACAGCCACCGCTGGGCAATCGGCCTATACCCCGACACGTCGTGCAGACGAATCTGCTTCTGCGCCGCCTCGCCGAGTTGGCCCGGCATGTTTCGCTTGGCCAGAGCTGGGTTTGGAGCGAGCAGGGTGACGAGCCTGACCCCGGCACTGGTCGCAACGGTTGGGGCTGCTTCGTTCCCGACCTGACCCGGTTGGCCGCGCTTCCATGCGGGGAGGCCCGTCACGGTCTATTCTAGTGGACGCAAGCCGGGTCGGGCTACAACTGGCTCTCCGGGATGAAGAACGAAAGGAGCAGGAGGCGGATGCGCTGGAGCAGGCTGGTGTCGGGGTCGACTTCCAGTTGTTCGGGATGCTCCGGGTCGGCGGCGACCCAGTAGACGCCGGTTCCGGACGGCTGGAGCTTGACCTCGTAGACGCCGTTGTAGGAGTCGAACTTGAGGCCGGTGCGCACCATGGCGGCGAATTCGGGGCTGTCGATGCGCACGCCGACTTCGGTGTTGATCTGTGCGGAACGCGGGTCGAGGTTCATCGACCCGACCAGGGTGTAGCGGTGGTCGATGAAGGACATCTTGGCGTGCAGCCGGCCGGTCGTGCTGCCGAAAAGGCTTTGCAAGGTGTGGTCGAGCTTGAGCCGGTTGCTGCTGAGCTCGTAGAGCTCGGCGCCCCTTCGAAGCAGGGCGATCTGGTGGCGCTCGGTGCCGACACTCACGAGCGGCTCGTCGCTGACGGCCAGCGAGTTGGTGACGATGCGCACCCTGACGCCCGCGTCGCGCAGTTTGCCGATGCGTTCCAGGGCCTCGGGGCCGGGCAGGAAGTAGGGCGAGAAGAGCACCACTTCGGACGTCGCGTCGCTCAGTTCGAGGAGAAAACGGTGGCTGAGGGAGTCGTCGATGGCGATGCTGTTGTGGGCCGGGTCGATCTTGCGTGGCGAGTCGGCGTAGGAGGCGATGTCGGCGCTCAGGAACCGGAGGCGTCGTTCGGCCAGCCCGGTGCTGAACGCCGGGGCCCCGAACAGGTCGGGCGCGCTCGGCGTCTCCGGTCGCGGGTCGGCCCGCGTCGCGTCGTCGAAGAGGCGTCGCGCCAGTTCGGGCGGGAGCGCGTCGCCGGTGGTCCGGGCGATGGCCTCCGCCGGAAAGACAGCGAAGCTGTTCCAGTAGAGGTCGAACCAGCCGCTCAGTTCGGTCACGACAGGCCCCGCCAGGAGCACGTCGAAATCGATGAAATTGCTGTGGGCGCCGCGCAGGAAATACTCGTCCGCCAGATTGCGGCCGCCGACCACCGCCATCGCCCCGTCGACGATGAAGAGCTTGTTGTGCATGCGGTGGTTCAAGCGCTTGAAGTCGAGCGCCATCGCAAGGAGCCGACGACCGGGCGAGGCGCGGGCGGTCACGAAGGGGTTGAAGAGGCGCACCTCGATGTGGGGCGTGGCCGCCAGGCCGAGCAGCAGGCGGTCGCCGGTGGCCGTGTAGAGGTCGTCGACCAGCAGGCGGACCCGCACGCCGCGCTGCGCGGCGTCGCGCAAGGCCCGCAGGATGAGGCGACCGGTGGAATCGTCGGCGATGAGGTAGTACTGCAGGTCGATGGTGCTGCGGGCGGACTCGATCATGCCGAGCCGGGCGTCGAGCGCGTAGCTCTCACTTATCCTCACGCTCGATGAAACTGCTGCTCGGTTCGTTCTGGCGCGCCGTCGCCTACTGCCTGCATCCGAAGGTGATCGCCGCGTCGC
>JALYHO010000180.1 GCA_030776545.1 Pseudomonadota bacterium
GCCTCGGGGGGATGGTGATGGCAAGCCGGTTGTTGCGTCTGCTCAAACACCGTCGTCTCGACGAAGGCGACGCGCGTCGTGCCCTCGGCGCGGGCGCACCCTCCCGCATCGCTGCCCGGGTGGCCTCGAGCGAGGCGCTGCACACCGGTCAGATCCGGGTCTGCATCGAGGCCGGCCTGCCCTTGAGCTACCTGCGCCGTGCCGCGCCGGCGCGTGAGCGGGCGGTGACGATGTTCGGCAAGCTCGGCGTCTGGGACACCGAGCACAACAACGGCGTGCTGCTCTACGTCTTGCTGGCCGAGCAAGCGATCGAGATCGTGGCCGATCGTGGCCTGGCGCGACGGGGCGAGGCCGGCGAGTGGGAGCGCATCGCCGCGGTGATGGGTCAGGCGTTTCGCGCCGGGCGATTCGAGGACGGAGTCAACCAGGGCATCGATGCGGTCGGCGCTCTTTTGCAGGCGAACTTCGAACGGGCGCCCGGCCAGGGCAACCCGAACGAGCTGCCCGACGAACCGATGATCCGGTGAGTACCCGGCGGCACTCGCGCTATTTCCCTCCGGTCGAGAGGGCTTCCTCGCCATTTTCAACGCGACTGGAAAATAACGATACACACTGGCGGGAAGTCGATCCACGTCATGTCTTTGTATCGACTTCATCAGAAAGTAAATCGAGCAACCGCGGCAACGGTTGGCAAACAACTCAGTTAAAGCGGTAGGAAACGCCGTGCCAGCGGCGCAAGAGAAGTACGACAGTTTTTATCCAGGCGCGACGGCACGGGAGAAAGGCTCTCGGTTGGTTCGCGCCGTGCTGCAGCCAGGAGACCCCCGCCATGCCTCAAGCCACCCACTTGCTCGCCCTCGACCAGGGCACCTCCAGTTCACGCAGCATCGTCTTCGATGCGCAAGGCGGCATCGTCGCCATGGCGCAACGCGAATTTCGCCAGATCTTTCCGCGGCCCGGTTGGGTCGAGCACGACCCGAAGGAGATCTGGAGTTCGCAACTCGCCACCGCGCGGGAAGTGCTTGAAAAAGCCGGTTTGCGTGCCGCCGAGATCGCCTCGATCGGCATCACCAACCAGCGCGAAACCACGTTGCTCTGGAACCGCCGAACCGGCGAGCCGCTGCACAACGCCATCGTCTGGCAGGACCGGCGCTCCGAGCCGCTCTGCGCGGCGTTGCGAGAGCGGGGGCATGAAACGACCTTCCGTGCCAAGACCGGTCTCATCATCGACGCCTATTTCTCAGGCACCAAATTGCAGTGGCTGCTGCAGAACGTGCCCGGCGCCCGGGAGGCGGCCGAAGGCGGTGAACTCGCCTTCGGCACGGTCGATACCTGGCTCATCTGGCAACTCACGGGCGGGGCGGTTCACGCCACCGACGTCAGCAACGCGTCGCGCACCTTGCTGCTCAACGTCCACACCAACCGCTGGGACGAGGAACTTCTCTCCCTGCTCGACATCCCGCCTTCCTTGCTCCCTGAAGTTCGACCGTCGAGCCACGTGTACGGCGAAACCCGTCCCCAACTGCTGGGTGCCGGCGTGGCGATCGGCGGCGTGGCCGGCGACCAGCAAAGCGCCTTGTTCGGCCAGGCGTGTTTCACGCCGGGTCTGGCGAAGAACACATACGGGACCGGCTGCTTCTTGCTGATGCCGACCGGCGAGCGCTTCGAGACCTCGCGCAACGGCCTGGTCACGACGTCCGCGGCGCAGACCACCACGACGCCCGAATTCGCCTTCGAGGGGAGCGTATTCATCGGGGGCGCGGTGGTCCAGTGGTTGCGTGACGAACTGCGCGCGATCCGCGCCAGCAGTGAGGTCCAGGCGCTCGCCGAGAGCGTCCCCGACAGCGGCGGCGTGATGTTCGTGCCGGCCTTCACGGGCCTGGGAGCGCCCTACTGGAAGGCCGAAGCGCGAGGCGCGATCGTCGGCCTGACGCGCGGCAGCAGCGTCGCCAACATCGCGCGTGCCGCGCTCGAAAGCATCGCGTTCCAGAGCGCCGCGCTGCTAACCGCGATGAGCCGGGACGCCTCGGCTGCCGGCGTCGCCGGCGTCACCGAACTGCGGGTCGACGGCGGCGCCTGCGTCAACGACCTGCTGAT
Source organism: Pseudomonadota bacterium (assembly GCA_030776545.1). Lineage (GTDB taxonomy): Bacteria > Pseudomonadota > Gammaproteobacteria > Burkholderiales > Burkholderiaceae_C > LMDS01. Next base: position 2,098 of record JALYHO010000180.1, read on the forward strand.
GCAGTTCCAGGCCGACCTGCTGGGCATCCCGGTCCTGCGCCCGAAGGTGATCGAAACCACCGCGCTCGGGGCGGCCTTCCTGGCCGGTCTGTCGTGCGGCCTCTACCGCAGCCGCGACGAACTGGCGGCGCAATGGCAGGTCGAGCGGTCCTTCTACCCCACGCTGCCGCGCGACCGGGCCGAGGAGCTGATGGCGCGGTGGGAGCGGGCCGTGCGCCAGACCGTCGCGGAATGAGCGCAGGCGCCGCTACGGAGGGGAACCATTTGCGCCATGCCTTGGGTGGCGCGTCTTCAGCCGACGCGCCCAGTCGTCGGTCAGCGGCGTCGCCGGCTTGGCCAGCCGACGCTCGTTGAGCAGCGCCCGGCCCACCGCGCCGTCGCGGGCCTGCGCGGCGGCGGCCAGCAAGGTTTGATCGAGCAGGTCGCGCTGCGCGTGGCTGCCGCCGAGGTGGCTTGCCATCATGCGCAGGGGATAGAGGGCGTCGATGGCTTCGTCGTAGCGGCCGCCACCGAACGACAGCATCCCACGCATCAGGGGCACGCCGAGATCACGCGCCACGCGTGCGTTGCCGCCACCGAAGCGCGCGGCTTGCGTCGCCGCGTGCTCCACCCAGGCGCGCGCTCGGCCGAGTTGCCCGCTACCGATCAGCGCGAGCAGGCCGTGCAGGTCGTTGAACGGATAGAGACCGGCCACAGGGCTGGTGGCACGGTCGCTGTCGTGCCAGGCGGCGCTGATCGCGTTCCAGCGGCCACCGGTATCGACGCCTTGCAGATGCAGGCGCCAAAGCAGCGCGACCGCGTCCAGGCGCTGCAGCGTCATTTGGGCCGGATCGGCCCGCAAGTGCGCGTCGAACAGCCGCAAGGCCTGGGCGTGGTCGAGCGCCTCGAGCGCGAACAAGCCCTGATGCCAGCCAAGGTGGGGCGAGAAACCGTTGCCCTGAGACCAGTCGGCCTGCCACGCCACCATCCAGTCGCTGCCTTCGCGCCAGCGCCCTTGCATTTCCATCACATGGGCCACGGCATGGATGGCCCAGGGCACCTTGGCGCTGCCCGACAGCGCGCGGCGACCGACTTCCTCGGCCTGGGCGTAGAGGTGGCACTCCTCCAGGCCGAACGCATAGTCGCCCAGCACGTAGGGGTAGAAGGGGTCGTCCTCGGCCCACTCCGGCAGCACCCGCGCGACGCGCTGGCGCAGGTTGACGGCGTCGCCGCGGTAGAAGTCGAACAGGTGCGCCCAATGCAAGGCCAGCAGGTCGCGTGGCTCGCGCAGCAGCAACGCTTCCCAGGCGCCACAGGCGGCGGCCCAGTCGCCGGCGATCAGATCGTGGAGAGCCCCCAGGTGATCGCGCTCGCGAGGGGTGGCGCGCGCGAGCATCGGGGCGGCGCGCTCGAGCAGGGCCCGCGCCTGGGGCAACAGCGCCGGTTCGGTCAGGCTTAGCAGGAAGCCCGCTTGCATCAGCAGCGGCAGCATCCAGTCGGGGTCCGCAGCGTGCGCGTCGTCCAGGGCGTCGAAGGGCGAGCCGTAGAACGACAGCATGGACCAGAGCGCGCGCTCGGTCGCCTCGAGGGCGGCGGCCGAGCACGTGCCGACGAGGTTGCCGCGGACGTCCTTCATGCCATGGTCATGTCGGAGGCTCCGGCCAGGGGCGCTGCGGCGGCCGGATCTGCTCGTAGGCGCGGGCCACCTGCAGCACGCCGAGGTCGTCGAAGCGGTGGCCCACGATCTGCAGCCCGATCGGCAGGCCGCTCGGGCCATGGCCGCAAGCGATGCTGGCAGCAGGCTGCTCGCTCATGTTGAACGGCAGGGTGAACGCGATGTGCTCGAAAGGCGTCGCCGGGTCGTTGGTCGGACCGGCGTGCTCCGCAGGGAAGGCGGCCACCGGGGTGGTCGGTGAGATCAGGACGTCGAACGCCGCGCAGGCGGCGACAGCGGCTTCCCGCATCGCCGCCATTTGGCTGTAGCCGCGGAACACCCGCTCGCCGGAGATCCCGGCACCCCCGGCGGCCCAGTCGATGATGTAAGGCAGCACCTTCGCTCGGCGGGCTGCGGGCAGCGCGGCCAGGTCGAGCGAGGCGCGGGTGCGCCAGAAATCGTCCATGCCGTCGATCATCGCGCGCGTCATGAAGGGGCCGACGGGCGTGATCGACGCGCCTTCGGCTTGCAAGCGACTGGCCGCGCCTTCGACCGCCGCCCGCACCTCGGGCGCGACCGCCAGCCCCCAACCGGCATCGAGGAGCAGCCCGACCCGCAGCCCGCGCAGGCTGCGGTCGAGACGCTGCCAGGCGATGTCCTGGTAGGGCAGGCTCGTGGTGTCGCGCGCGTCGGGCAGCGACAGGGTGGCCATCATCAGGGCCGCATCGGCGACGGTACGGGTCATGGGACCGGCGACCCGGCCCGCGTACGGGGGGTGGATGGGAATCCGGCCCCCGCTCGGCTTCAGGGCGAAAATACCGCACCACCCGGCGGGCAGGCGCACCGAGCCGCCGATGTCGGTGCCGATATGCAGCGGACCGTAGCCGGCGGCCGCGGCGGCTCCCGCGCCGGCACTGCTGCCGCCGGGATTCATCGCGAGGTTCCAGGGATTGCGGGTCAGCGCGTGCACGCTGGAGAGGCCCGACGAGAGCATGCCGTAGTCGGGCATGGTGGTCTTGCACAGGAGCACCGCGCCGGCTTCGCGCAGCCGGGCGGCGGGCGGCGCATCGCTCGTCGCCGCCACCCATTCGGTCGCGGCGGTCCCCAGCGGCACCGGCACCCCGCGGGTCGCGATGTTTTCCTTGATGGTGACGGGTACGCCGTCCAGGGGCCCGAGCGG
>JALYHO010000181.1 GCA_030776545.1 Pseudomonadota bacterium
GGCCGGCGCGCACCGCCTGGACGGCGCCGGCGGCGTTCTGGAGCAACTGCGAGAGCGAGATCGACGCGTGCGGCCGAGGCGCTGGCGCCGGCGCCGGACGTCCCGAGGGCGAGGGACCCGCCGGAGGCGCGGGAGGGGGGACGTGGGCAGGCGGGTTCACCGGGCCAGTCTACGGTCTGGCCCGGGGCGCACGACGCCGAACGCCCACTGAGTTACTCTTGGCGGCTCCAAGCGACCGAGAGACGGTACATGCTTCCCGAACCTGGCACGACGACTCCAACCGACGACGAAGCGGGCGACGTCCCCGCTTCCGAGCGCATCCGCCTTCGGCTGATGAATTCGAATTGCCGCTACCACGCGAACGACAACATCTCGGCCTACATGCGGGACGGGGAAATCGACGAACTGCGCACGGAAGTGGCCAAGCACATGCAGCAGGTGCTGCGCGCCCTGGTGATCGACACCGACAGCGACCACAACACCGCCGACACCGCCAGGCGGGTGGCCAAGATGTTCCTGACCGAGGTGTTCCGGGGCCGCTACGTGCCGATGCCCCCCGTCACCGAGTTCCCGAACGCCGAGCGCCTGAACGAGTTGATGATCGTCGGACCCATCAAGGTGCGCAGCGCCTGTTCGCACCACTTGTGCCCGATCATGGGCAAGGTCTGGGTCGGGATCCTGCCCAACGAGCATTCGAACCTGATCGGGCTCTCGAAATACGCCCGCATCTGCGACTGGATCATGAGCCGGCCGCAAATTCAGGAGGAGGCCGTGACGATGCTGGCCAACGAACTCCAGACCCGGGTCAAACCCGACGGCCTGGCGATCGTCATGGAGGCCGATCATTTCTGCATGCACTGGCGCGGCGTCAAGGACGACGAATCGATGATGACCAACAGCGTCATGCGCGGTGCGTTCCTGAAAGACGCCAACCTGCGGCGCGAGTTCCTGTCCCTGTTGAGCGGAAAAGTCTGAGGGAGATACGCCATGCTGGTCCGTCTGCTGTATTCGAGCCGCGCTGCCGAACCGGTTCGCCCGGAGCTGCTCGTTTCGATTTTGAAAAAGTCGAACCAAAACAACCCCGGGGCCGGGATCACCGGCGTGCTCTGCTTTTCGGGCGACGTGTTCCTGCAAGCCCTGGAGGGCGGCCGGGCCCAGGTGAGCGCGCTCTACAACCGCATCGTCGCCGATGCGCGCCACCGGGACGTGGTGCTCCTGAGCTACGAAGACATCGACGAGCGGGCGTTCGCCGGCTGGTCGATGGGCCAGGTCAACATGGCGCGCCTGAACCCGGCGCTGATCCTGAAATATTCCGACCGGGCCCAGCTCGATCCGTTCGCGGTCAGCGGCAAGGTGTCGCTGGCCCTGCTCTGCGAATTGGTGGCGACGGCATCGGTGATGTCCTTGCCCTGATCCGGTTCACGCGGCGGTCTTCCTGGCGGCTCCCTTCTTGGCCGCCGGCGCGCGCGGTGCGCGCGGTTCGAACTCGAACACGACCTTGCCTTCCTTCTTGTCGTAGGCGAGCCTCGCCTTGAACTTGCGACGGGTCTTGTTGGAGACGAAGTTCTCCAGCAGGTCGGTCTTGCCGGTCTCGAGAAGCTTGGTCATCTGCTCGCGCGGCACGGGCTGCTGCAGGATGATCTTGCCGCTCTTGAAGTCGCAGGTCACCGGCGCGCCGACCGCGTGCTGGCAGACATAGCTGGTGCCGTGCTCGAACACCTGGCCCTGGTCTTTCGGGCAGGGACCGAGACTCTCCTGGCCCGAGAAGTCGATCGGCTCACCTGACTCGCCGTCTTTTTTCGCATCCTCGCCGAAATCGAACTCGAGCTTCCAGTTCTGGATCTCGTCGTCGTAGGCGAGCTTGAGTTCGGCGGTGAACGGCCACCCGGCCTTGGAGCGAAAGCCTTCGAGCGGCCCGATGCGCTTGTCGGCGAGGAAGCGCTCGACCTCGTCGAGCTCGAACGCGCGGCTCCCCGGGATCTTGCTCATGCTGAAACCGCACCCTTCGGTCTTGCCCGGCACGCCGGTGCAGGCGAAGCGCCGGTAGTTCTCCTTGATGACGCCGCCGCAGTTGGGACACGGCGTCTTGAGCGTGGCGTAGTCGCCCGGGATGGTGTCGCGGTCGTATTCCTTGGCCTTCTTGACGATGCGCTCGGCCATCTGGGCGATCTCGGCCATGAAGGTCTGGCGCTCGAGCTTGCCCTTTTCCATCTCGGCGAGCTGGTACTCCCAGTTGCCGGTCAGTTCGGGTTTGGTCAGGTCCTCGACACCGAGGCCGCGCAGCAGCGTCATCAGCTGGAAGGCCTTGGCACCGGGCACGAGGTCGCGGCCGTCGCGGTGGATGTATTTTTCGTAGATGAGGCCCTCGATGATCGCGGCGCGCGTCGCGGGGGTGCCGAGGCCTTTTTCCTGCATCGCTTCGCGCAACTCGTCATCATCGATCAATTTGCCCGCGCCCTCCATCGCCGACAGCAGGGTGGCCTCGGTGTAGCGCGCGGGGGGCTTGGTCTTTTGCGCGTTGACGGCGACGTCTTCGGTGCGCACGATCTCGCCGGAGGCCACCGGCACGAGACTCGCATCGTCTTCCTGGGCTTCGCGGCCGTAGACCGCGAGCCAGCCCGGCTTGACCATGACCTTGCCGTTGGTCTGGAACAAGAGGTCCCGGTCCTGGCCGCCGAGCGCTGCCTTGACAGTCGAGATCCGGGTCGTGACCATGAATTCGGCCGGGGGAAAGAACACGGCCACGAAGCGCTTGACCACCATGTCGTAGAGCTTGGCCTCGATCTCGGAAAGGCTCTTGGGCGCCAGCAACGTCGGAATGATGGCGAAGTGGTCGGACACCTTGGCGTTGTCGAAGACCTTCTTGTTCGGCTTGACGAGCCCCTCCTTGATGGCCGTCTTCGCGTGCGGCGCGAGCGCACGCAGGGGGCCCGGCAAGTCCTCGGACGAGATCATCTTCATGGTCTGCTTGACGACGTCGACGTAGTCTTCGGGCAGGTGCCTGCTGTCGGTACGCGGGTAGGTGAGCACCTTGTGCTTCTCGTAGAGCGCCTGCGCGATCGAGAGCGTGGTCTTGGCCGAGAAGCCCAGGCGTGAATTGGCCTCGCGCTGCAAGGTGGTCAGGTCGTAGAGACCGGGCGAGGCCTGGGTGCTGGGCTTGGCCTCCTCGGTGACCGTGGCGGGCTGCGAGCGCGCAGCGGCCGCGATGGCCCGCGCGTCCTCGACGTTCCAGAGGCGATCGGCGCGCAGCTCGAGGTCGTCGGGGTTCTTCTTCCATTTGGGGTCGAACCACTTGCCTTCGTACTCACCGGCCTGGGCGGCGAAGGTTGCCCTCAATTCCCAGTAGTCACGCGAGACGTGGCGGCGGATCTTCTCCTCGCGTTCGACCATGATCGACAGCGTCGGGGTCTGCACCCGCCCCACGGTGGTCAGGAAAAAGCCGCCGTCGCGCGAATTGAACGCGGTCATCGCCCGGGTCCCGTTGATGCCCACGAGCCAGTCGGCCTCGGAGCGGCAGCGCGCGGCGTCCGCCAGGGGCAGCATCTGCTTGTCGGTCCGCAGGTGCTCGAAGCCGTCGCGGATGGCCGCTGGCGTCATGCTTTGCAGCCAGAGGCGCCGGACCGGATGCTTGCTCTTGGCGTGCTGCTGGATGAGCCGGAAGATCAATTCGCCCTCGCGGCCGGCGTCGCAGGCGTTGATCAGTTCGCTCACGTCCTTGCGCTTGACGAGCTTGACGATGGCCGAGAGCCGCCCCTTGCTCTTGTCGATCGGGTTGAGCTCGAAGTGCGGCGGAATCACCGGAAGGTTGGCGAAGCTCCACTTGCCGCGCTTCACGTCGAACTCTTCCGGGGCCTTGATTTCGAGCAGGTGCCCGACCGCAGAGGTGACCAGGTAGTGCTCGCTTTCGAAATATTCGTCGTGCTTGTCGAACTTGCCCGCCTGCGGGGTGAGCGCGCGCACGATGTCCTGTGCGACGCTGGGCTTCTCGGCAATGATGAGTGACTTGGACATGTTTCTTCTCGAGGTTCGCGCGGGGTCACGCCACGCATCAATACAATCCGGGCTTCTCGCGCGCACGCCTGCACGCGCGCGCACCCATGATTTCAATGTACATAAATAGTCCGATGACGCAAGACAGCGCCGCGAGCACCCCCGAAACCACCATGCCGGACCGGCCCGCTCGCCCCGCCCGGCGCATCCAGGTGCGCAAGTCGGGCGTCCACGGCAAGGGCGTGTTCAGCACGACCACCTTGAAGAAGGGTGAGGTCCTGATCGAATACAAAGGTGAAGTGATCACGTGGAAAGAGGCGCTGCGCCGCCACCCCCACGACCCGACGGACCCCGACCACACGTTCTATTTCCATATCGACGACAAGCGCGTGATCGACGCGAAGTACGGCGGCAACGCGGCGCGCTGGATCAACCACGCCTGCTCCCCCAACTGCGAGGCCGACGAAATCGACGGGCGGATCTTCATCAAGGCCTTGCGAACCATCAAGCCCGGCACCGAACTTTTCTACGATTACGGCCTCATCATCGACGAGCCCTACACGCCGAAGCTGAAAAAGCAGTTCGAGTGCCGCTGCGGCACCAAGGGCTGCCGCGGCACCATGCTGGCTCCCAAGCGCTGAAGCGCTTTCGGATCCGGCCCCCCCACTCCCACGATGACCGACCCATCCCCGCTCCAGTGGCATGCCGAAGCGCTCTGGGGTCAGCTCGTCCCGCTGCTGCCGGGGCTGGGGATCGAGGTCGTGCCTCGCGTCGGTTCCACCAACACCGCGCTGCTCGAGCGCGCCCGCGCCCTTCCGGACACCCGCTCCGGCGGCCTCGACGTGCTGGTGCACCGCAGCCTCGAGAGTGGCGCGTTCGGCCGGCGCGCCGTGGACCTCCAGCCTTGCCTCCTGATCGCCGAGCACCAGACCGCGGGGCGGGGCCGTCTGGGGCGGCAGTGGCAGGCGGCCGCCGGGGCCTCGCTGACCTTCTCCATCAGCCTGCCCCTGACGGCGCCCGACTGGTCGGGGCTGTCCCTGGCGGTGGGGGTGGCCCTCGCGGAGGCGCTCGACGCATCCGACCCCGGCGCCGCCGGGCCCCACGTCGGCCTCAAATGGCCCAATGACCTGTGGCTCATCGACGGGCCCATCCCACACTCGGCCGTGAACGGCCGCAAGCTCGGCGGCATCCTGATCGAAACCGTGGCGGCGAGCGGCCCCGGCAATCCGCCAGGGGCGGCGGGCCGGCTGGTGGTGGTGGGCATCGGCCTGAACGTGCTGCCCTTCGACGCCGACGCCGCACGCACGGGCTTCGCCTCGCTGAGCGAACTCGACCCGCACGCCACCTCGCCGGACGTTCTGGCACGCATCGCGCTGCCCCTGGTGGTCGCCCTCCAGCGCTTCGAGCGCGAGGGGTTCGCAGCCTTCGCCGACCGTTTTCGGGCGCGTGACATCCTGCAGGGGCACCGCGTGCACACCACCGCGGGCGAGGCGGCGCAGGGGATCGCGCGCGGGGTGACCGCCGAAGGCGCGCTGCGGGTGGAAACACCCGCCGGCATCGCCGCGGTGTCGAGCGGCGAAGTCAGCGTACGCTTCGAGCCGCTCGAATAAGGGCCGCGCGATGCTTCGCACGTTGATCGCCGCCCTGCTGCTGGTCAACCTGGCGTTCTTCGCCTGGACTCAGGGCTGGCTCGATTCCGTGTTCGGCGTGCGCGCCAATGCCGAGCGCGAGCC
>JALYHO010000182.1 GCA_030776545.1 Pseudomonadota bacterium
TTGCAACACCGCGCCGACGGTCTCGCGAAAAACGCCCGGCAGCAAGGGTTTGGCGAGCACGGCGTCGGGTTCGAGCTGGAGCGTGGCCAGGCGCCGGGCCAAGGCCTCGCCGTCGAAGGTGCTCGCCATCATCACGATGGCCAGGCGGGTCTTGGCCGAGCGGCGCAGCTCGCTCGCGCATTCGGCCCCATCCATTCCGGGCATGACCCAGTCCACCAGGGCAAGCCGGAACGGGTCGTCGCCGTCCAGCGCGACCTGGCGCATGGCATCCCAGCCGTCCTCGGCAGCCTCGACGCGCCAGCCATTGACCACGCAGAGCCGGCACAACACGGCGCGGCTGGTCGGGTTGTCGTCCACCACCAGCATCCGCCCCGGCCCGTTCGACGCGGCAGCGGGCGCCGACCCGGGCGGGCCCTGCAGGCCGAGCCTGGCCTCGAAACGGAACGTGGCGCCCTGGCCCGGATGGCTGTGCGCCGACAACGTGCCGCCCAGCAGATGCACCAGCTCGCTGCTGATCGCCAGGCCCAGGCCGGTGCCGCCGTAGCGGCGTGAGGTCGACGGATCAGCCTGGGTGAAGGGATGGAAGAGGCGTGCCTGTTGCTCTTGCGACATGCCGACGCCGGTGTCGCGCATGGAAAAACCGAGGACCGCGTGTTCGCTGCCGCGTTCCTGCATGTCGACCCGTACCACCACCTCGCCGCGGTCGGTGAACTTGACCGCGTTGTTGCCCAGGTTGATCAGCACCTGCCCGAGCCGCAGCGGGTCGCCGATCAATGCGTCCGGGACGTCGTCGGCGCAGTCGAAGACCAGTTCCAGGCCCTTCTCGGCGGCATGCATGCCGATCACGCTGTCGAGGTTGTCCAACACCTCGGTGAGCAGGAACTCACGCGATTCCAGGTCGAGTTTGCCGGCTTCGATCTTGGAGAAATCGAGAATGTCGTTGATCAGCCCGAGCAGGGCGCGCGCCGAGTGCTCGACTTTTTGCACGTAGGCGTGCTGCTGCGCATTGAGCCCGCTCCCGAGCGCCAGGTGGGCCATGCCGAGGATGGCGTTCATCGGCGTGCGGATCTCGTGGCTCATGTTGGCTAGGAACTGGCTCTTGGCGCGTGCGGCGGCCTCCGCCTCGACGCGGGCGGTCTTGAGTTCCGTGACGTCGATCGAGATCGAGCCGACCGCGTAGACCTCGCCGCGCGCGTCCCGAACCGGGAATTTGTGAACCTGGAAGGTGCGCAGGCCTTCCCGGACGGTCTCGTCTTCCTCGGCGCTCAGGCCGCGCCCGCTGGCGATGATCTGCACGTCCTGACGACGCGAACGTTGCGCCGCGTCGGCGTCGAGCACCTCGCTGGTCCGCAAACCGACCAGCGACGCGACGCCGTGGCCGTGTTGCTCGGCGTAGTGTCGGTTGTGCATCAGGTAGCGTCCATCGAGCCCCTGGAGCGAGATCAAGGCCGGCATGCCGTCGAGCATGGTCTGCAGGGTCGCGCGGCTGCGTTCGAGGTCTTGGGTGCGGGCCTCGACCTTGGCCTCCAGGGTACTTTGTTGCGCCGCCAGTTCCGCATAGAGCCGGGAGCTTTCCAGCGAGATCGCGGCCTGCGCGGCGAGTTGCTCGAGAACCGCGACGCTGGCCAGGGAAAACGCCCGCGCCACGGCCCGATGCTCGAGGTAAAGGACACCGATGACGCTGGCCTGGCGCAGGATCGGCAAGGCCAGCGCCGAGCGCGCCCGGCTTGCGATCAATGCCAGGTCCCCGGAGAACTGGTTGGGCGCGGTGGCGTCGTCGATGAGCACGCGTTCGCCGCTGCGCCAGACGTAGCTCGCGATGCCGGCCAGGACCCACGCCGGCACGGCCTCGGACTGGCCCGCGCCGTGCATGGACACCTCGATGCGGGAACCGTCGCCGCGCGCCGTGGCGACCGCTTCGAGCGTGTCGCCCTGGGTCAGGAACAGCGCCCCGAACTGGGCCCCGGCCTGCTGCAGCACGATGGTCAGCATTTCGCGCAGCAGTTGGCCTGGCAGCATGGCGCCGGAAATCGCCCGCGCGGCCTTGACGATCGCCAAGGCGTCGACCTGGGCGACGCGGTCGCCGTCGAGCGATGCCTCGCGCGAGCGCGCCAGGCGCGGATGGGCGGCATCGATCTGAGCGACCTTGGCGTCGGCGCCCCAGGCCAGGTAGGCGGTTCGGGCGGCGAAAAGGTAGGTTTCGGCCACCGGCGTGATGCCGGCGCTGCGATAGAACCGCGCGGCGCGTTCGTTCGTCAGCGCTTCGAAAGGCAGGCTGCCGTGGCTGCGTGCCGCCGCGAGCGCCTGCTCGTACAGCGCCATGGCGCGCAAGGGATCCGCATCGACCCGGGCCGCTTCGGCAGCAACCAGCAGCTGGCTGTAGCCGCAAGTGGCCGGTACCCGAAGCGCGAACTCCTGCATGCGGGCTTCGTGCACCCGCAGCCGCTCACGCAGGGCGGGACGTTCGACCGGACCGGCCTGGTCGAGCAAGGCGGCCACGCACAGGGCGTCGTAGCAATGGTATTCGTACACGCTCAGCAGTCCGCCGATCGATTCCACCAGCGGCTCGGCAGCGCGCGCGGCGTCGAAGCCGGCGGCGGCATCGCCGGCCACGCAGAGCGCCGCGAGTCGGGCGACGTGATACCAGCAGGCGACGGTCGGCGTCCGCCGCGGGTCGAGTCGGGCGATGAAGTCGGACTCGCGGAAATGGGCGCTGTCGAAGCTGCCGAGCCGAACCGTTTCGCCGCGCAGCGAGGCGATGTGCTGACGCCGGATGACGAGCGTGTCGATGCCGTGACCGTAGCGAGCGTCGCGGGCCAGCGTCAAGTACTCCTCGACCAGTTCGGCCAGGCGCGGCAACGGCTCGCCGAAGCGGATCGCGTCCATCACGATGCGGTGCGCGCAGACGCACGCGGTGATGCGGTCGCCGATCTCGATGAAGCCTCGCAGCGCCTGTCGTTCCAGCATCAGCACTTCGCGCAGTGGCAGCGCCCAGGAACCGATCAGGGCGCGGTGGTAGTGCACCATCGGGTAGTCGCTGGACAGGCCGAGCTGGCGCAGGAGCCGAAATGCCAGGTCGCCGTAGCGCACTGCGCTGCGATGATCGCGGATGTAGCTGCTGACCGCGAAGCCGAAGGCCGCGAAGCCCGGCGGCGCCGCGTCGGACAGCCCATGGCGCTGGCTCAGGATCATCAAGGTGCAAAGGGTCAGCGCCCACAGGTCGCGATCGGCGAAAAAGGTCAGCGAGTGGATGCTGGCCAACACCCGGGTCGCGGCGATCTGCCTGGCGTCGGTCATGCGCGGCAGATCCGCCAGGCTCTCGATCGGCTCGCCGCGCAGCATGTCGCGATGGACACCGTAGGCGTGCTGGACCTCGGCGGCGGTGGGTCGGTCGGGGAGGTCGAGTCCGAGCCGGCGCAAACACTTGAGGGCCAGACGGCAGGCGCTGTCGCCGTCACGCCGGCTGACCCGCAGCGCGATCGCGACCTGCGCCGCGTCGGCCCATGCCAGGTCGTCATGCGCCTGCCCCATGAGTTCTTCGAGCAGCGTGTGGGCGGTGTCCAGGTCGCCCGCGAGCCAGGTGTTGCGCGCGCGGCCGAGTTGCAGGTCGAATGCCAGCGCCGGCTCGGCCCGGCGCCCGAGCTCGCCGAGCATGGCGTGTCCGGCGATGAAATAGCGGCACGCCGCCGCATAGGCCGTGGTGGTCTGGGCTTTCAACCCGGCACGCCAGTTCAGGCGGGCGCCGGCACCGCGGTGCGCGGAGTCGGCCGCCGCGGCGCAATTCATGCCCTGATTCAGGTGGTCGGCAACGTCGAAGCTGCGCTCTTCGAGCTCGTCGGCCGCGAGCCCGTCGAGCAGCACGCAGCCGATGTGCCAGTGCAGGGCAGCGCGTTCTCCCGGGGGCGTCAGGGCGTAGGCGGCTTCGTGGACGCGGTCGTGCAGGAAGCGGTAGGCCGTGGGACTGCGCGAGAGCAAACCGACTTCCAGTGCGGGTCGCAGCGCGGCCTCGGTATCGGGCATGCTCGGTCCGCCGACCATCGCCAGCGTCGCCCGGGTGAACCGGCTGCCGAGCAGGCCGCCGAGCGCCATCGCGTCGCGCGTGGCCGCCGGCAATCGCCGCAACTCGGCCAGCATCAGCTCGACCACGTTGTCGGTGAAATTGCGCGAGGCCATCGCCTGTGCTTGCCACACCCAGGTCTGGTTCAGGTGGTCGAAGTTGATGAGTCGGTCGTGGTAGAGCGCGGCGATGAACTGGAAGGTGAAGAACGGATTGCCACGGGTCTTCGCATAGACGATCTGGGCGAGCTCGGCCGCGTGGCCCAGGGGACAGTGCAGGGTGTCGGCCAGGATCTGGGTGATGTGTTCGCGCAGCAGGGGCGCCAGGGTGATCGTCGCGGTCGGAACCGAGCACAGGTCGAGCGCCGGCCGCAAACGGTTCAGGGGATGGGCGACCCCGACTTCGTTGTCGCGGTAGGCGCCGATCACCAGCAGCGAACGCGTCTGCGGATCACCGACCAGCTGGCGTATCACCTCGACACTGGCGGCATCGGCCCACTGCAGGTCGTCGAGAAACATGACCAACGGATGCTCGGGACGAGCGAAGACCCCGACGAATTTCTGCACGCTGCGCTGCAGTCGGCGTTGGGCGCGATCGGCGGGCAATTCGGGCAGTGGCGGCTGGGCGCCGACGATCAGATGCAGCTGGGGCACCAGTTCGACCACTGCCTGGGTGTTGTCGCCGAGCGCGGCCAGGATGCGTTGCCGCCACAATCCGAGCTGCTCCGACGTGCCGGACAGGAGTTGTTGCGTGAGTCCTCGCAGCGCCTCGGCGACGACGGCGTGCGGCATGTCGCGCCGGTAGGGATCGAGCTTGCCTTCGATGAAATGCCCGCGCCGCGCCACCACGGGCTTGTGCAGTTCGCCCACCAGCATGGATTTGCCGACCCCGGAGTAGCCCGCGACGAGCACCATTTCGGGCCGACCGTTGGTCGCGACTCGGTCGAAGCTGGCCAGCAGCGCCGCCGCTTCGGCTTCGCGGCCGTAGAGGCGTTCGGTGACCTGGAAGCGATCGGACACGTCGCCCTGGCCGAGCCGGAATGGAGCGACGTGCCCGCTCGCCAGCCATTCCCGCTGGCAGCGGCGCAGGTCGGCGCGCAGCCCGGGGATGCTTTGATACCGGTCCTCGGCGAGCTTGGCGAGCAGCTTGCAGACCAGGTCGGAAAGCGGTGGCGGAATGTCGGAGCGGTGCTCGATCGGCGCCACCGGGGTGCGGGCCAGATGGCAATGAACGAGCTCGAGCGCATCTTCGGCGCTGAAGGGCGGCTGCCCGGTGAGCATCTCGCAGAGCGTGGCGCCGAGCGCGTAGTAGTCGGCGCGATAGTCGACCGACCGGTTCATGCGGCCGGTCTGTTCCGGCGACATGTAGGGCAGCATGCCCTGCAGCTGGTCGAGCGGCACCGGGTGAGACTGCTCGCGCAGCACCCTCGACGCGGCACCGAACTCGACCAGCTGGAGCCGCGCATCCGGCTCGCCGATCAGGACGTTGCGCGGTCGCAGGTCCCGGTGCACGACCTGACGCCTGTGCAGGTGGTGCAGAACTTCCAGCAGGGCGAAGGCGATCTCGAAGAAGCGGCCGAGGGGCAGGGGCGCGGCCCGCAGTCGAAGGTCCAGCCGTTCGCCGGGGAAGGCTTCGAGGACCAGCACCAGGGTGGCGCCATGCGCAAGCAGGGCCCGCGCGCGCGGGATCCCCGGTCCGTCCTGCAAGTCGCGCAGGATCGCGTGTTCCAGACGCAGCCGATCGAGGCTGCGCACGTCCGGGGTGTCGAGGACCGTGGTCTTCAGGATCACGGCCTGCCCGTCGCGCAGATCGATCCCCCGCGAGACGCGCCGATGCGCATCCTGGTCGACGGGTTCGATGTTCCCGTAGCCGGGCAGGATCAGCATGGTCCTCGGTCGTCGATACGGGCGGAAACGGGCAGCATCGGAATGCAGGTCTCGGTTGAGCGGGACGCCTGCCTGCAGGGCATGGGCGCCGACCCGTGCATTCTGCCCCGAACCGAATGCGTCGCGCTGCTCGTCGGTGCGCGCCTCGGCCGGACCCCGGCCGAGGAACGTCAGACCCGGTGGTGGGACATTCCGGTGCCGCTGCGCAGCCGCTCCATCAGGCGCGGAGCGATCTGTTGCAATGGCAAGACCTCGTGCGCCGCCTCGGCGGCGATCGCCTCCCGCGGCATGCCGAAGACGACGCAGGTGGCCTCGTCCTGCACCAGGTTGTAGCTGCCGGCGTCGCGCATCTCGCGCATGGCCGTCGCCCCGTCCGCGCCCATGCCGGTGAGCATGATGCCGACCGCATTCGGTCCGACGACACGAGCGGCCGACTTGAAGAGCACCTCGACCGATGGACGGTGGCGGTTGACCGCCTCGCCTTCCACCACCCGGGCGATGTAGTTCGCGCCGGACCGCTCGACACTCAAATGGGCGATGCCGCCCGGCGCGACGTAGGCGTGGCCCGGCAAGATGCGCTCGCCGTCGCGGGCCTCCGCCACCCGGATACGACACAAGCCGTCCAGCCGTGCCGCATAGCTGCGGGTGAAGCCCGCCGGCATGTGCTGGGTGATGACGATGGCCGGACAATCCGGGGGCAGCTGGATCAGCACTTCCTTGGTCGCCTCGGTGCCGCCGGTGGAAGCCCCGATGAACACGATTTTTTCGGTCGACAGCCGTCCGATCGGCGCCGCCAGCGTGATCGGCCGCTCGACGCCGCCGACGGGCCGGGGGCCGGCCGCAGGCGGGCGGCGAAGCTGTGCCTTGGCGGCGATCCGCACCTTGTCGGTGATGTCGTCGGCCAACAGCCGCAGGCCATCGGCCACGCCGATTTTGGGCTTGGCCACGAAATCGACCGCTCCGAGTTCGAGCGCCCGCAGGGTGACGTCGGCGCCGCTTTCGGTCAGGGTCGAGACCATCACCACCGGGGTCGGGCGCAGACGCATCAGCTTGCCGAGGAAATCGATGCCGTCCATGCGCGGCATCTCGACGTCGAGCGTGATGACGTCGGGGTTGAGCACCCGGATCATTTCGCGCGCGAGCAGCGGGTCGGCGGCAGTCCCGACACACTCCATGTCCGGCTGCCGGTTGATGATCGTGCTCAGCAAGCTGCGCACGAGCGCCGAGTCGTCCACCACCACTACGCGAATCTTTGCCATGTCGTCTTCTCTTGGTCGGCTCTACTGCGCAGGTGCAGCGGGTCAGAACAGATCGACCGATCCGGCCGAGGCGCCGGCCGGGGCGGGCTGCTGGGCCGCCGCGCGATCTTGGGCCGCGAGCGCGGCGCTGTTGACCGCCGCCAGTCGCTTGACCATCGCCTTGCCGCTGGCCGGCAGGAAACAAACCTTGCGCGGGTGGACGCCGAGCACGTCCTTGGACATGATCGGGATGCGTTCGGTCTTGAGGTAGTCGACGATGAAGGCGGTGTTGCGCTCGCCGATGTTCATGGTGCTCATGCCGTCGATCACCTGACCTCCGCCGAACACCTTGGCTTCCATGGTGGCGCGGGTCGCGCCTTGCTTCATCATCTCGTTGATAAGCAATTCCATGGCGTAGGAGCCGTAGCGCCCCGAGCCCGCATCACCTTCGGGCAGCATGAAGTGATTCATGCCGCCGACCTTGGCCTCGCGATCCCAAAGGCAGGCGGCGATACACGAGCCGAGGGTCGTCATGATAAGGATGTCCTCGTGGTACACGAAGTACTCGCAGGGCAGGATCTTGACGGCTTCGTTGTTGAAAAACGCGTCGTGGAAGAAGAAGGAGGCTTCTCCAGGCTTGCGCGGCTGCGCCTTGAGCGCGGCCAGGCGATTGGAGGAAGGCCGTGGTTCGACCCGACTGGTTGGGATGGGCATGAAAAGGCTCGGGCGAAATGGGGCGGCTGGGGCGATGGCGGGAGAGCGCGCAGAAAGCGTTGTCTAAAGACGCTCGTAAATTGTTTTGCCGCGCAGGCGGAACAGGTCTTTCATGTCGGTGAAGTTTTCCGAGTGGCCGACGAACATCAGTCCGCTCGGCTTCATGACCGAATGAATCCGCGCCAGCACCTTGCGTTGGGTCGCGTTGTCGAAATAGATCATCACGTTGCGACAGAACACGATGTCGAACGCCTCGCCGAGCGACCAGTGCGCGTCCATGAGGTTCAAGGGCCGGAACTCGATCATCTTGGACAGTTCCGGCTTGACGCGCATGAAGCCGCCGTTCGCGCCCGTGCCCCGCAGGAAATGACGGCGCTGGCGCTCCGGCTCGAGGCCGCGCGAGTCGACCGGGTAGACGGCCCGGGCGGCGGTCGCCAGCACCTTGGTGTCGATGTCGCTGGCAACGATTTTCACGTCGGCACCGCTTCCGAGCGCTTCGGTCACGGTCATCGCGATCGTGTAGGGCTCTTCGCCGGTCGAGGCGGCGTTGCACCAGATCCGCAGCGGTTTGCCGGCGCGGGCCTTGAGGTCTGCTTGCAGCGCCTCGAAATGGTGCGCCTCGCGGAAGAAAGAGGTCAGGTTGGTGGTCAGGCAATTGACGAATTCCTGCCATTCGGCTTCGCCCTGGGCGCCCGCCGCGGCTTCCAGCCATTGCAGGTAGGACGCGAAGGACCGGTACCCGGTCTCGCGCAGGCGGCGTGACAGGCGGCTGTAGACCATGGCCTGTTTGCCGGCGTGCAGACTGATGCCGGCGCGGGAATAGATCAGGCTGCGAACCCGCTCGAAATCCCGGGCGTCGAAACTGAACTCGCTGCCGGCGTCGGAGGTGCTGGTCGGCGCAGGCGCTTTGGCGGGAACCTGCGACAGGACAACGGCGCTCATGGACTCTCCATTCCGGAATCGGGTGATCGATGCGGGCGGCGTAGCAAAGCCCTCGTGGCGTTATCGGCGCCCTGCCGGGCGTCTTGAGCGGGCCACGGCCGCCCTCCGATCCGGCGTGGGGCGCCGTCGGACCGGTGATATTTCACGGGCGTCCCACTGCTAGACTCGCAAAAATTCGTGACTTCGGTGTCCGCGCCCACGTGTCTGTCCCTGCTCCCGACCCCACGCTGCCCGATCCGACGCCCCTGCGGCTCGCGCCAGCCATGCAACTGCTGCAGCAATCGGGTCGCGAATTGCCGGACCGCGGCGCTGTCGGGCGCGTCGCCTGGCTGCAGGCGGTGCTCGACGGGCTGTGCGAACTCTCGAGCCGCGATCCGCTGACCGGGCTCTCCAACCGGCGTCAGTTCGAGCTCGCGCTGGCCAGCGAGATCGACCGGGTGGCGCGCGCTGGTGAACCGGCGCTGGTGCTCATGATCGACATCGACCACTTCAAGCACGTCAATGACGCCCACGGCCATTCGGCCGGCGATGTGGTTCTCAAGGGCGTGGCCCGGGCCCTGCACGAGTGCATCCGGCCGATGGACACGCTCGCGCGTTTCGGCGGCGAGGAGTTCGCGATGATCCTGCCCAACTGCCCCCCGTCGTTCGGGTCGGCGGTGGCCGAGCGGGTGCGCGCCAAGGTTCAAAGCCACCCGGTGCCGATCGGGCCGGGTCAGGCGGTGGTGGTGACGGTGAGCATCGGTGGGGCGTTCGCGCCGCAGTGGGTGCGGTCGTCGGCACCCCTGTGGATCGAGCGCGCCGACCAGCAGCTCTACCGCGCCAAGGCCGAGGGGCGCAATCGCGCCTGCCTCGAGCAGCCGACCGTGTCGCTGGTCAGCGCCGAGGAAAAAGGCCTGCTCTTCGGGACCTCCAAGTTCACGGAGTTCGAATGACTCGCGCCCGCATCATGGCGTTGACCAGCGGCAAGGGCGGGGTCGGCAAGACCTTTCTTTCCGCCAACCTGGCGGCGGCGCTGGCAGCGCGCAACTTGCGCGTGCTGGTGCTGGATGCCGACCTGGGTCTGGCCAATCTCGACGTGGTGCTCAATCTCTATCCGAAGATCACGCTGCACGACGTGTTCACGGGCAAGTCGTCGCTCGAAGACGCGATTCTGCCGGCGCCGGGCGGTTTTTCGGTCTTGCTCGCGGGCTCGGGACTGGTCGAATATTCGCGCCTCACGCCCGAAGTTCGCGACCAGCTGCAGCGCATCATCGACACCTTGGCGCCGCGCTTCGACCACATCTTGCTCGACACCGGAGCCGGCATCTCCGACGTGGTGCTCTATGCTGTTTCGCTCGCCGACGACGTGCTGGTGATCGCGACGCCCGAACCCACCTCCATGACCGACGCCTACGCGACGATCAAGGTGCTGGCCACCCAGCAGCAGCGCGACCGCATCCGCCTGGTCGTCAACCAGGTGGGACGACTCGGGGAAGGCAGAAATATTCGCAACCAGCTCCAGCTGGTCGTCGACAAGTTCGTCACCCCGTTGATGTCCGGCGGGCGGGCGCCGCCGCAGCTCGAGCTGATCGGCGAGATCACCCAGGACCCTGCCGTCCGTGAAGCGGTCCAGAAGCGGCGGTTGCTGCTCGAACTGCTGCCCGGGAGCGATGCGGCTCGGGCGGTCGAGTCCATCGCGACCCGGGTGATCGGCTGAGGACAGCGCGGTCTGGACCGGGCTCAACCCCGGCGGGTCGGGTGCGGGACCGGGGAGGGCGGGGGTTCATGGGGCTCACGAGACGTCCGGCCGCGCTTCGGTGGCGGTGGCCCCAGCAGGACGATCAGGGCCCCGGCGCCGCCGTCGCTGGCGCGCGCCTGGGCGAACGCGATGACGTCCTTCTTTTGCACCAGCCAGCTGCGGACCTTGGACTTGAGCACCGGTTCGCGCCCGGGCGAGCCGTTGCCCTTGCCATGGACGACGCGGACGCAGCGCAGCCCGGCGCTGCGGGCCTCGTGGATGAAGCGGTTGAGGCG
>JALYHO010000183.1 GCA_030776545.1 Pseudomonadota bacterium
CGCCAGACCAGGCCGATCACCAGCGCGCCGCCGCCACCGGCCAGGACGTGACGTCGCTTCACGGCCGGCCCAACGCATCGGCGGCGCGGCGCACCGCGCGCAGGATGCGCATGTGGGTGCCGCAGCGGCACAGGTTGGGTGCCATGTGGCGCCGGATCTCGGCATCGGTCGGCGCCGGGTTGCGGTCGAGCAGGGACTTGGCGCGCATCAGCATGCCGGCAATGCAGTAGCCGCATTGGGCGGCTTGTTCCTCGATGAAGGCCTGTTGCAGGGCACCGGGTCGGTCCGCGCTCCCGAGGCCCTCGACCGTGGTCACCGCGCGCTCTCCCACCAGGCCGACCGGCAGCAGGCAGGCGTAGGCCGCCACCCCGTCCAGGGTCACCGTGCAGGCGCCGCACTGGCCGAGGCCGCAGCCGAATTTCGTGCCGTTGAGCGCCAGGTCGTCGCGCAAGACGTACAACAGCGGCGTCGCCGGATCGACATCGAGCGTGTGAACGCTGCCGTTGAGATTCAGAACATGACGGCTCACGCGGGTCCTTTCATGGTGCGGGCCCGCGCGTTTCGCGCACCGCATCGGCCAGGTCGGGCCAGGGCGGGGCACCCGCCGCGGCGTGTCGCAACCAGGCCGCCAGGGCGGTGAGCTGCGCGTCGGTCAAGGCCGAACCGAACGCCGGCATGATGCGTCCTGCCGACCCCTCGCGCGGTGCGATGCCCTCACGAACGATGCGCAGCAGGCTGCGCGGGTCGGCGTCGTGGACCGCCACCGCGAGCGGCATCTGCAACGCGCTGGCCGAACTGCGCCCGCGCCCGAGGTCGTGGCAACCGGCACATGTGTTGGCGTAGACGGCCGCCCCCAATGCCTGCTGCGGGTCCGTGCCGGGCGCTGGCCAGGGTGACCGCGTTCGCTGTCGGGCCGCGGCTGCCCGCGCGTCGGTCGCCGGGGTGGCCGGTCCCATCATGCCCACCACATAGGTGGCGATGGCTTCGACGTCGGCCGGGTCGACCTGGGCGAGCGCCGCGGTGACGCTTTGCATCGGGCCCCCGGCCATGGCGTGTCCCGGGGCGAGGCCGGTTCGAAGGTACTCGGTCATCGCCGCGACGGTCCACGGTGTCGGTGACGGAGAGGCGGCGTTCAGCGGCGGGGCATACCAGCCCTCCGCGTGTCCACCCTCGAAGGGGGCGCGTTCGGCGCCCAAGGCGTTGCGGGGCGAATGACAGGCGCTGCAATGCGCGAGTGCGTCGGCGAGATAGGCGCCGCGATTCCAGGTGGCCGACGCCCCGGGGGTGGGCTGAAAGGGTGCCCGGTCGAGGAACAACAGGTCCCAGCCGAGCAAAAGGGGTCGCACGTTGTACGGGAAGCGCAGCGCGTTCGGCGGCGGCCTCCCGGCGACCGGCGTGCGTGTCATTGCGAAGGCGTACAGGTCGCTCATGTCGCTTGCGGACAGGCGGGTGTAGTGGTCGAAAGGGAACGCCGGGTAAAGCCTGTGCCCGTCGCGCGACACGCCCTGGCGCATGGCGCGTTCGAATTGTTCGAGATTCCACCCGCCCAGCCCATCCGCGGACGGCGTGATGTTGCTGCTGTAGAGGGTGCCGAATGGCGTTTGCATCGCCAGGCCCCCGCTGTAAGGCGCCGCGTCGGGCGGCGAATGGCAGCCGGCACAGTTGCCGAGCGCGGCGAGCCGAGCGCCGCGCTCGATCGCGGCCGCGTTCGTCGACGAGCGCGAGGGAACGGCCAACGTCGGATCGGGCGGTCCCTGGGCACCGCAACTGGCAACCCACAGCGCCGCCAGCGCCACGACCCAGCGGGGCGCCCCGAACCAGCGGGCGCCTCGCCAGATCCCGCTGGCTCGTCCTGGAAACACTCAGCGCTTGGAAGCGGACTTCGAAGGCACTTTCGCCCCTTCCTTGCGGGCCTCGGACAAGCCGATGGCGATGGCTTGCTTGCGGCTGGTAACTTTCTTTCCGGAGGTGCCGCTTTTCAACGTGCCGGCTTTTTCCTCGCGCAAGGCTGTCGCGACCTTGCGATGGGCTTTCTCACCATAGGCAGTGGCCATATGAGCTCCTGTTCAGGCGTGTGGGAGGTCGGCGGCGCCGACTTCACCCTGCACGCTAAAGGCCCTTGGAACGACCGGGCATGGGAGGGCGCCGACAAGTCTTGCAGGACAACGCCGGGCCGAACACGGGGAGGTAGGGCGCGGAGCGCACCGATAGACCTTGCATTGATGGCGTACGGACATCAACCGGCCTCAAAGGGTTGAACCATTTGCACAAAAACACGGCCTCTAATGGAAAGTCGCAGTAGTGACACTTACTCACCTGAAGCGCCACGTCACTCCACTAGACTGCAACGCGCTATGTAAGGTTCGATGGAAAGAACCATCAGCGCATCAACCTATCCTTGGAGTTAGTTTATGAAAACAAGACGAGTGCTCGCCACGTTGGCCACGACCCTGGGGGTCGCCTTGGCTGCCCTCCCCGCCGAGGCAAGCCGAGCAGCCGACCGGGTCGGATCGGCCGTCGATCTCGCGGACGTCGCGGGCGGCACGTTCGGTTCGCTGTTCGGCGCGCCCAGTTTTGCGAGCGGCTTGCACGGCGTGGTCCGTACCGGAGACCGCTCGGCCACGAGCCCGGGCGCCCTCGGCGCCCAGGCGACCGCGACCGTCAATTTCGCCTCGGGCGGCACCGACCGGCTGGCCCTGGACGTCGTCGCGAATGCGGAGCTCGATGGCTTGCTGCGGATCTTCGGGGGCCCCGACCGCACCGGTCGCCTGCTGGCCGAGTTCAACCTCGACGCCGGACTGAAAAGCGGGGTTTGGCAACACCTGGTCGTGCCGTTCGCCGGCGTTGCCCAGTCGGTCGGATTCGACATCAAGGTCGGCGAGGTCCAGGTCGACCAACTGGTCGTGGGCGCGGTGCCCGAGTCGGACACCTACGCGCTGCTCGGCCTGGGGCTGGCCGCGGTCGCGTGCGCGACCTACCGCCGCCGGTCGCGGCCCTGACCGACGGCGTCACGGATGCAGCCGGCGGTAAGCATTGAAATGGCGTAGCGCGCCACGCGTGTCGCCGAGGCGCTCTCGCAGGCGTCCAATGTTGTAGTGCGCATCGGCCAGGCCCGGGTCGAGCGCCAGGCTGCGTTCGTAGCTCGCGAGCGCATCGCCGATGCGCCGTTGGTCCTCGAGCGCAACGGCGCGGTTGAACCAGATCCATGCCGTCTCGGGGCAGTGCCGGACGGCGTCCTCGTAAAGCGCGACGGCGGCATCGCTCTGTCCGGCCTCGCAAAGCAAGGCGCCGAGGTTCAGGTAGGCATCCGCGAAATCGGGCGCCAGTGCCAGCGCCTGGCGGTACGCGGCTTCGGCACCGGGGGCATCGCCGCTCGCCTCCCGGGCGACGCCGCGCCCGAGCCAGGTCCGGGACTCGTCCCGCGTGGCGCGCGATTTCGGCTCGGCCCGGCGCTCGCGGTCGATGAAGGCGACGCTGGCACCGGCCGCGGCCACGTCGAAATCCATCAGCAGCTGTCCAGAGGTGGCGGCGAGTGCGCCGGTGCGCTCCCGGACCGCCACGTCGGCACCGACCGCCGTGATGCGCAAGCCGGTGAGCGGCAATTCCTCGGGCAACGCGGCCTTGAGCTTGGTGAGCGACCGCAGGATTTCACGCGGCGCGATGCCCGACTGCTGGAGCGCATGAGCCGTGCGCAGCAGCGTCAGGTCCTGGAAGCTGAACCGATAGGTGTTGCGGGCCCCGCGCGCCGGGGTGACGAAGCCGTCGGCGATGAGGCCGGCGAGTACCGTGCGCGAGAGCCCGAGTTTTTCCTGGGCGGCGCGGAGCGAGAAGGTGGTCGGGGGGTCGGCGGTCACTTCCTCGCGCGGGTCTTGCTGGCCGCCGGCACCGCCTCCTCGTCCGCCTTGGCGGCGGCGCGCTTCGGACCTTTGCGCTCCTTGGTCTCAGGCAGCGCCGTGACGTTGGTGGAAGTCTTGCCGGGTTTGCCGGTCGCTTCGGCGGCTTTCTTGCCGCCGAGGCTGGCGCGCAAGGCGTCCATCAGGTCGATCACCTGGCCCGTCTGCGCTTCTTCGTGGTGGGCCGAGGCCACCACCTTGTTGCCCGCGATCTTGGCGTCGATCGCGGCGAGGATGCGTTTTTTCTCTGCGTCTTCGAATTGGCCGGGGTCGTAGGACTCGGCCGAGATCTGATCGATGAGTTGCAAGGCGAGTTGCAACTCGGCGTCCGAGACCTGCACCTTCTCGATCCCGAGGTCCTTGAGCGAGCGGACCTCATCGGAATAGAGGAGTTGCTGCAACACCAGGCCGTCCTCGGCGGGTCGGACCTGCACCACGTATTGCTTGGACTTCCAGGCCCATTTGGCGAGCGCGCAACGCCCCGACTCGCGCATGGCCGCCATGAGCAGCGCATAGGGCTTGCCGCCGCGCTTGTCGGGTGCCAGCAGGTAGGCCTTGTCGTAGTAGATGGGATCGACCGCCTTTTCCGGGATGAAGGAGAAGATCTCGATGGCGTGGCTGCTGTCTTCCTCGAGGGCCTTGAGTTCGTCCGGGGCGAACAGCACGAAGCGGTCTTTTTCGAACTCGTAACCCTTGATCATCTCGGCGCGCGGGACGACCTTCTGGTCTTTCTCGGACACGTACTGCTGCTTCAATCGCGAGCCGTCCGGCGCGAGCAGGTTGAATTTGATGGTGCCTGAGCTCTCGGTCGCCGAGTAGAGTCGAACCGGGATCGACACCAGTCCGAAACTGAGCGTGAGCGAGGCGATGGAACGAGCTGCGGCCATGTCGAAACCTCCGTCGGGAGGCCGATGCTACTTCCACGGGCGCTGCCGCGGCAAGGGCGGCGGTGACGGGTGTTGCGGGAAGGCGGCGCTAAAGTCTGTCGGATGAACACGTCAACGGCCGCCGAGGCGGTATCCATCGCGCTGGCCGACGGCAGCACCGTCAGCGGCCTCGCCCTCGTCCCTGGCGGTGCAAGCTGCCTGTTCGTCTTCGCGCACGGCGCAGGTGCCGGCATGGCGCATCCGTTCATGGCGCAATTCGCCGCAGGCCTGGGCGCGCGTGGGGTGGCCACCTTGCGCTACCAGTTCCCCTACATGGAGCAGGGCAGCCGCCGACCGGACCGGCCTGCCGTCGCGCACGCGACGGTGCGGGCCGCCGTGCGCAAGGCGCGTGAGTCCCACCCCAGCCTGCCACTGATCGCCGGGGGAAAGTCGTTCGGCGCCCGCATGAGCTCGCAAGCACAAGCTGTGGAGGCGCTCGATGGGGTCGTCGGGCTGGCGTTCATCGGCTTCCCGCTGCACCCGGCAGGCAAGCCCGCGACCGAGCGGGCCCGGCACCTGCAGGACGTCCGACTGCCGATGCTGTTTCTCCAGGGAACACGCGACGGCCTGGCCGAATGAGCCTTGCTCGAACCCCTGGTCGCCGCGCTCGGCGCAGGCGCGACGATGGTGCGCGTCGACGATGCCGACCACGCGTTCCACGTGCGTGTGAAAAGCGGCCGCACCGATGGGGAAGCCCAGGAGGCCATGCTCGATGCTTTCGCCCTTTGGGCCGAACGACAGGTCGCTCGACCCGCCTAGGGAGGGATCGGCGCTTCAGGTTCCCGTGTCGACCGCCGTACCGGGCGCGGTGCGGAGCTGAAACTGCGCGATCTGGCGATACTGTGCCTCGAGCTGCACCGGCAAGGCATGGAAGATGGGCAGCAGTTGGGCGTAGAGGGCGACGTTCTTCGCGATCGGGCTGTGGCGATGGGTCGAGCCCACCATCGCCCCCACGACGTCGAGCGAGTCGACCCGGCCGAGCGCATAGAGGCCGAGGACCGCGGCCCCCAGGCACGAGCTCTCGAAGCTCTCCGGTACCACCACGTCGCGGTCGAAGACGTCGGCCATCATTTGCCGCCAGAGCCCCGAGCGCGCGAAGCCGCCGGTGGCCTTGATGCTGCGGCTCGTGCCCACCAGCGACTCGACCGCGGGCAGGATGCTGTGCAGGTTGAAGATCACGCCTTCGAGCGCGGCGCGGATCATGTGCTCCTTGCGATGATGCATGCCGAGGCCGAAAAAGGATCCGCGCAGGTTGGCGTTCCACAGGGGCGCCCGTTCGCCGGCCAGGTAGGGGTGGAAGAGGAGTCCTTCGGCCCCCGCGCTGACGCGCTCGGCGATCCGGGTCAGCACTTCGTAAGGGTCGATGCCGAGGCGCTTGGCCGTCTCGCATTCGGCCGCCGCGAATTCGTCGCGCACCCAGCGAAAGATGATGCCGCCGTTGTTGACCGGGCCGCCGACGACCCAGTGGCGCTCGGTCAGCGCATAGCAAAACGTGCGACCCGCCGGATCGGTCAGCGGCCGGTCGACCACCGCGCGCATCGCACCGCTGGTGCCGATGGTGACCGCCACCTCGCCAGGCCCGATCGCATTGACGCCCAGGTTCGAGAGCACCCCGTCGTTCGCACCGATCACGAACGGGGTGTCCGCGGCCAGGCCGAGGTGGGCGGCGAGCGCGGGGTCCAGGCCCTGGACATGGTGGGTGGTGGGAACCAGCGCGGACAGCTGGGCGCGCTGCACACCGGCGACGCGCAGCGCGTCGTCGTCCCAGTCGAGCCGGGCGAGATTGAAGAGGCCGGTGGCCGAAGCGATCGAGTGGTCGACCCACCACTGGCCGAACAGCCTGTGGAAGACGTATTCCTTGATGCCCACGAAGCGCGCGGCCTGCGCACACAGCGCCGGTTGGTCGGCGTGCAGCCAGGCCAGCTTGGCCAGGGGCGACATCGGATGGATGGGGGTACCGGTACGGCGGTAGATGGCCAGGCCGTCCTGCTCGCGCGCGATGTGTTCGGCCTGCGCGGCGGCGCGGTTGTCGGCCCAGGTGATGCTGCGGGTCAGCGGGCGGTCGGCGGCGTCGATCGCGATCACGCTGTGCATCGCCGCGCTGAACGAGACGCAAACGATTTCGCGCGCGGCGACGGGGCACCCGGCGACCGCCACCCGCAGGGTCTCGAGCACCGCCGCGAAGATCTGTTGCGGGTCTTGCTCGGCGGCGGCCGGGGCCGGGCGCAGCAGCGGGTAGTCGACCGCGTGGTGGGCGACCACCGCGCCCGCCAGCGTGTAGGCCACGGCTTTCGTGCTCGTGGTCCCGATGTCGATACCGATGACGTAGGCAGGCACCGCGCGCCTCAGACGAACATCGACAGCGTCATGATCAAGGCGATCGCGACCACCGAGACGATGGTCTCCATCGCGGTCCAGGTCTTGAAGGTCTCGGCCACGGTCATGTTGAAGTACTGCTTGACGAGCCAGAAGCCCGCGTCGTTGACGTGCGAGAAGATCAGCGACCCGGCCCCCGTGGCCAGCACCAGCAGCTCACGATTGACTCCGGGCACCAGCGTGGCCAGCGGCGCGACGATGCCGGCGCCGGTGATGGTGGCCACCGTGGCCGAGCCGGTCGCGACCCGGATCACCGCGGCCACCAGCCAGGCCAGCAGGATCGGCGAGAGCTGCGCGTGCAGCGCCATCTGGCCGATGGCGTTGCCGACGCCGCTCTCCACCAGCATCTGCTTGAAGCCGCCGCCGCCGCCGATGATGACGACGATCGCTGCCGTCGGTCCGAGGCTCTCGTCGAGAAAGCGCAGCACCTGCTTCGAGTCGAATCCGCGTGCCTTGCCGAAGGTATAGAGGGCCAGCAGGAGCGCTGCCAGCAAGGCCGTGATCGGATGCCCAATCAGGTCCAGCCACTGCCGCAGCGCCGCCTTCTCGTCGAGGGTGATGTCGGCGAGCGCCTTGAGCAGCATGAGAAAGACCGGCAACAGCACGGTCACCAGCGTGATGCCGAAGCCCGGCAGGCCGGCGGTGCCGGCCCGGTCGGCGAGCGCGCGCTGCGACGCGCCCCCGGTCAGCTGGCTCAGCAATTCCGGAGCGGGCTGGGGTTGAACGTAGCGCGAGATCAAGCTGCCGAAGAGGGGGCCGGCGATCACCGCGGTCGGCAAGCCGACGAGCAGCCCGTAGAAGATGGTCTTGCCGATGTCGGCGCCGAACACGCCGATGGCGAGCAGGGGTCCCGGGTGGGGTGGCACCAGGCCGTGAACCACCGAGAGGCCCGCGAGGAGGGGAATGCCGACCTTGATCAGCGGCACCCCGGTCTGGCGTGCGACGATGAAGACCAGCGGGATCAGCAGCACGAAGCCGATCTCGAAAAAGAGCGGGATGCCGACCAGGAAGGCCGCCAGCATCATCGCCCA
Organism: Pseudomonadota bacterium; assembly: GCA_030776545.1. Lineage (GTDB taxonomy): Bacteria > Pseudomonadota > Gammaproteobacteria > Burkholderiales > Burkholderiaceae_C > LMDS01. Next base: position 8,227 of record JALYHO010000183.1, read on the forward strand.
ATGGACCCGTTGCTTGCCGAAAGCGTCCACCAGGGTCCGGGCGATGCGGTCGGCGCCGCCGGATTCGGCCATGAGCTTGCCGAGCATGGTGCCCAGCGCCAGCACGATGCCGACGAAGCCGAGCACCCCGCCGAAGCCGTCCTGGTAGGCCTTCATCACCTTGGCCACCGGCATGCCCGAGGTCAGGCCCAAAAACCCCGCCGCCAGCGTCAAGGCGACGAAGGGGTGGACCCGAAAACGAGTGATGAGCAGGATCAGACCGACGATCGCCACGAGCGCGTCGAGCAGCAAGAAGCTGTCTTTTTCCAAGCCGAACATGGCGGTTCCTTCTGTTGTCGAGGGCTGCGGATAGCGCTATCCTAAAAGTTGTCCAGAGGTGAACAGGCCGGTATTTACCCCTAGCGAGCCGCAGTGCATGTCCAAAGCGTCGTCATCCCGTTCCCGCGCCACCGGTCGTGTCACCTTGGCCGAAGTCGCTCGCGCAGCCGGTGTCAGCCCCATCACCGCGTCGCGCGCCTTGCGCAGCGATCGCAACGTCGCCGCCGAGCTCGTCGAGCGGGTTCGAGCCGCTGCCGCGGCGCTCGCCTATGAACCCGATCGCGCGGCCCAAAGTCTCGCGTCGAGCCGCAGCTGCCACGTGGTGGTGCTGGTGCCGCTGTTGTCCAATCGGGTCTTCGCCGAGTTGCTCGAAGCGGCCCAGGACGAACTCATGGGTGCCGGATACCAGACGCTCTTCGGCGTGACCCATTACGACGCGGATGCCGAAGAACGCTTGCTGCGCGGCTATCTGGCCTCTCATCCGGCCGGGGTGCTGTTGACCGGATCCGAGCGCAGTTCGGCGAGCCGGGGCCTGTTGGCACGGCGCGCAATCCCCCATGTGCACCTGATGGAACTGCTTCCTTCCGGGACGGGTTACTCGGTGGGATTCTCACAGGCGGCGGCAGGGCAGGCGGTCACTGCTCATCTTCTCGAAGGCGGCCGGCGCCGGGTCGCCTATGCGGCCGCCCAGCTCGATCCTCGGGTCATGCAACGTCGCGAGGGCTACCGCGCCGCGGTGCGTTCTGCCGGGCAGGACGGTTTGATCGAACTGCTGGACCCACGCCCATCGTCGCTGGCGCTCGGCGCCGAGTTGTTCGAGCGCTTGCTCGCCACCGACCCGACGGTCGACGCGATTTTCTTCTGCAACGACGATCTCGCCCAGGGCGCGCTGCTGGCTGCGCAACGCCTGGGGGTGGCGGTGCCCGAGCGCGTCGCCCTTGCCGGGTTCAACGACCTCGAAGGCAACGAACAGATGTGCCCTCCCTTGACCAGCGTGCGCACGCACCGTGACGCCATTGGCCGGGCGGGAGCGCGCATGCTCTTGACGTTGTTGTCCGATGGCGTGCCGGACCCAGGATGCCTCGATGTGGGGTTTGAGTTGAAGGTACGGGGGAGCAGCCAGGGCGGCCCGCGACCGGCGCGGGCCGATGTGTGATGTCGTGCGCTTTTCCCCCTCTTATCGAAGCAAGGCGGTCGGGGGACAGGGTAACAATTGCACGCCATGATTCTCACATTGCGTTTGCAGCTGTAACCACGAGTCCCGCCAATGAACGAAGCGCTCACCCAGGATTCGTCGTTCCCGATTCCTAGCCAGGTCCTCGAGACCGTCGGGTCGTGGCATCTCCTCGCCGGCATGGTGCGCTCGTCGCGCGCCGTCCATTCGGGGTCCACCGTCGCTGCGTACTGGCAATCAGGGATCCTCTTTTGCCGACAATTCGCCCATCGTGAGACCTTGCGCGGCTGGTACGGCGCCGGCCGCTCCCCGCTGCAACAGACGTTCGCATGGCGCCCGGAACTCGCGACGGTGGTCCGCCGGCCTTACATCAGCACGGGCTGGCAGGTCCGGCGCCGACTGCGATCGATCGAGGAACACTACCGGCTCTTGACCGGTCGCAGGCGAGGCCTTCGGCTGGAGCGCGGGGCGTCGGTGGCGTTGGCCTCGGTCACCTCGCGCAGCGCCGCCGTGCAGGTCGTTCTGGATTCACCGCCCTGGTTCATCCACGAGGGCGAACTGAGCGTGAACCTCTTCCACGAGGGAAAACGCATTTACACGCTGGCGTTTTCGCTCGGCATCGACGCCGGCGAACCGGTGGCGTACGCCGGCGCCATTCAGGGGCTGGGAAGCGAGGACGCGCTCGCCTTGTACCGGTCGCTCACCCATGCGCTGCACGGGATGAGGCCGCGCGACCTGCTGATCGCAGCGTTTCGGGTGCTCTGTGGCGAGCTCGGCCTGGCGCGCTGGCTGGCCGTCGGCGACCAGACGCGCGTCGCCGGCAGCCCCTATTTCGGGGCCTCGAAGAAAGTCCGCACCAGCTACGACGAGGTCTGGCAGGAGCACGGCGGACGCAGGCGTGCCGATGGCTTTTTCTGCATGCCCGTGGAGATCCCGCGCCGGACCCACGAGGCGATCCCGGCCCGCAAGCGCAGCCTTTACCGCCAGCGCTACGAGATGCTCGATCGACTGGCCGCGGAGCTCGGGCACTCGCTTGGCGCCCGCGACCGCGCCTGAGGGCCAGGTCAGGGGAAACCCCCTGGCAGCGCGGCGATCGCGCACTTGGCTCACTCGGCTTCACGCCATCTCCCTACACCCGTCCACTCCTGGCCGCGGCACCATGAAGCCGGCCGTATGGGCCTCGGTCCGTCAGGAGGTTCGCTTTGCAGATCCGATCCATGAAGTTCGCGCTCGCCGCTGCCACGGCGCTCAGCGTCTTGACCGCTTGCGCCGCGCCGGGCGATGCCGATCGCGGCCCGGTGCCGTCGCCGCCGGAGACAGTCGGCCCCCATCCACGCCTCCCGGCGGTGGAAAAACAATTGATCCCGACCGTGCAGGTCGCCCCGGCGCGCGGTTGGCAGGCAGGCACCCAGCCCCTCGGCGCCCCAGGCATCGCGGTCAACGCCTACGCGACCGGTTTGAATCACCCGCGCTGGTTGTACGTGCTGCCCAACGGCGACGTTCTGGTGGCCGAGACCAACGCCCCGCCCAAGCCGGACGATGCCCGAGGCATCAAGGGCCAGGTATCCAAGTTCATCCAGCGCCGCGCCGGCGCCACGGCACCGACGGCCAATCGCATCGTGCTGCTGCGCGACGCGGACGGGAGCGGTACCGCGACGGTGCGCACGGTGTTCCTCGAGAACCTGAATTCACCGTTCGGGATGGCGCTGGTGGGCTCGACGCTCTACGTCGCCGACAGCGATGCGATTTTGAAGTTCCCCTACCGCACCGGGGACACGCAGATCACCGCGCCGGGCACCTGGGTCACCGACCTGCCCGCCGGCACGATCAACCATCACTGGACCAAGAACATTCTCGCCTCGGCCGATGGCAAGACGCTCTATGCCACGGTCGGGTCCAACAGCAACGTGGCCGAGAACGGCATGGACGTGGAAGCCGGGCGCGCCGCGATCTGGCAGGTCGACCTGGCGACCGGCAAGAAGCAGCTCTTTGCGACCGGTCTGCGCAATCCCAACGGCATGGCCTGGGAGCCGGTCACCGGGGCACTCTGGACCGTCGCCAACGAGCGCGACGAGTTGGGCAACGACCTGGTGCCCGACTACCTGACTTCGGTTCAGCAAGGCGCGTTCTATGGCTGGCCCTACAGCTATTTCGGCCCGCACGTCGATGAGCGCGTTCAGCCGCCGCGCCCCGACCTGGTGGCCCGGGCCATCGCTCCGGACTATGCGCTCGGCTCCCACGTCGCGCCGCTCGGCCTGGTCGCTGCAAGCCGGACGGCCCTGCCGGCGCCCTTCGCCAATGGCATGTTCATCGGCGAGCATGGCAGCTGGAACCGCAAACCCATGGTCGGCTACAAGGTGGTGTTTGTCGCGTTCGACCACGGCAAGCCGACAGGCCAGCCGGTCGACGTGTTGACCGGGTTCGTGGGAACCAACGGCGACGCTTATGGGCGTCCGGTGGGCGTCGCGCTCGACGCCAAAGGCGCGCTGTTGGTGGCCGACGATGTCGGAAATGCCATCTGGCGCGCGACCGGCGCGGCGCGATAGCGCAAGGTCGGCTCGAACGGCATGGATCCTCGGCCCCGTTCCCCCTGCGTGTGTCGAAGGAACGGGTGAAGGATCGTGGGGTTCAGGGCGCGTGTCCGGGCAACGCAGTGCCAGGCCGCGCGAAGATCATGCTGCCGTGGGCGGGAAGCCAGCCCGCGGCGTCCAGCGGCGAATAGGTCAGGAGCACGTCCCAGCCCTCGGTCGGTCCGAGGGGCTGCGCCTGGTCCGAAAAATTCAGCACGGTCAAGGTATCGGCGGTCTGCAGACGGAGCACCTGGGTCTGGTAGTCCGCGCTCACCTGCAGCTGCGAGCGATCCCGCGGGCCCAGGCGGTGGGCGCGCTTGGCGGCGATCAGGCCCTGGCAATACGCGAGCATGGCCGCGCCCGCGGGGAGGTCGCGCAGCGCCCAATTCAGTCGGGAGGCCTGGAAGGTCGCCGCGGCGTGCGGGTCGGGTGGCTCGGCGCTGCCGAAATCGTAGTCGGCACGGCGCCCCGCGCGGACCCCTTCGACCAGCGCGGGATCACCGAAGTCCTCGAAGAACAGGAACGGCGCCGTCTCACCGTACTCGTCGCCCATGAAGAGCATGGGGACGTAGGGGCTCGCGAACATCGCGGTCAATGCGAGCAAGGCTCGCTGGCGGCCGTAGGTTCCGATCATGCGGTCGCCGAAGGGGCGGTTGCCGACCTGGTCGTGATTTTGGATGTAGACCAGGTGCTCGGTCGCGCGGGTGGCGCGCCCGTCGGTCCCGGTGAGGCACTTCAGGTATTGGTCGAAGCGCGTGCCGTCGAGGACGAAGCCGCGCTCGATGGCTTTGACCACGTCCTCGAACGAGCCGAAGTTGGCGTGGTGGCGCTGCCGCTCGCCGGTCAGGAAGGCCGATATCGCGTGCGGCAGGTCATCGTTCCACTGGGTGTCGAAGCCGAACCCTTCGCGGGCCGTGACGAACCGGTTGCTGCGCAGGTGTTCGGCGATCAGGAGGATCTCGCGGCCCTCTTGCGCCGCGATCGAGCGTGCCAGGTCGGTCATCTCGCGCAGGATGTGCACGGGCATGTCGTCGTAGATCATCGAGACCGCGTCCATGCGCAGACCGTCGAAGCCGATGTCCTGTAGCCAGTAGCGCACGTTGTCGAGGAAGAACGCCCGCACCCCGTGGTTGAATTCGCGGTTGAAGTTGATCGCCGAGCCCCACGGGGTTTGCGCCGCCAGGGCGTAGGGACCGAACTGCGACGTGTAGTTGCCTTCCGGCCCGAAGTGGTTGTGCACCACGTCCAGGATCACCGCGATCCCGTGCGCGTGCGCGGTCTCGATGTAGGCTGCGAGCTCGTCGTAGCTGCCGTAGCCGGCATGCAAGGCGAACGGGTAGACACCGTCGTAGCCCCAGTTCCAGCGGCCGGGAAAAGCCGCGATCGGCAGCAGCTCGATCGCGGTCACGCCGAGCGCCGAAAGCGCCCCGATGCGGCCGCGTGCGGCTTCTAGCGTTCCTTCGGGCGTGAAGGTCCCCAGATGCAGCTCGTAGATCACCGCGTCCTCGAGCGCCACCCCTTTCCAGTCGGGCGTGCGGACCCGCCGCGGCGTCGCGATGGCGGACGCCGCATGGACGCCGCCGGGTTGACGGCGTGAGGCGATGTCCGGAAAACGCCTGCCGTCGGTCTCGATCCAGTAGCGCGTGCCTTCGGGTAGGCGATCGCACCCGCCGGTCCAGTAGCCGAGCGCGTCGCTTTGCAGCTCGATGCGGGCGGGGACGTCCGGCAGGACCACGGCGATGTCGGTGCGCTGGGGAGCGAAAAGGCAAAACGCCGATCGGCCATCGGCGTCGATGTGGTGTCCGAAGCGTCTCATGAGCGTGCGTGGAGGGCGGTGGGCGTCAGGACGATGCGGCTTTGGGGGTCGCCGCGCTGGCCAGGGCGTCGATCCGGGTGCTGAGATCGAGCCACCGGGCCTCGAGTTGCTCGATCTCGTCGCTGAGCTGCTTGAGCCGCTTGCCGCCTTCGGCGCGCCGGGAGGGCATCAGGTCAGGCGCCGCGAGCGCCGCTTCGAGCTGGCGCCGGTCGGCGAGCAGCGCCGCCATGCGCTGGTCGACCTGGTCCAACTCCTTGCGCAGAGGCTTGCCGCCGTCGGCGCGCGCCGGGTTGGACCTGGGGCCGGGCGGCGGCGCCGCTGCAAGCGTGGCTTCGCGTTTGCGTTTGGCTTTGTCGCCTCGGGATTGCTCGCGCGCGGCTTCGCGCGAACGCTCCAGGAGCCAGCGTTGGTAGTCGTCCAGGTCGCCGTCGAATGGTTTGACCGCGCCGTCGGCGACGAGCCAGAACTCGTCGCAGACCTCGCGCAGCAAGGCCCGGTCGTGGCTCACCAGCATGACCGTGCCCTCGAACTCGTTCAGGGCCATGGAGAGCGCCTCGCGGGTGGTCAGGTCGAGGTGGTTGGTCGGCTCGTCCATCAGCAGCAGGTTGGGGCGCTGCCAGACCAGCATCGCCAGCACCAGGCGGGCTTTTTCCCCGCCCGAAAGCGTTCCGACCGGCTGCGAGACCATCTCGCCGACGAAGCGGAAGGATCCCAGGAAGTCGCGCAACTCCTGCTCGCGTCCGGCCGGGCCTTTGTCGCGGGCCAGACGAATCATGTGCATCAGCGCCCCGTCGTCGAGCGACAGCACGTCGAGCTCTTGCTGCGCGAAATAGCCGATCGACAGCCCCTTGCCCTCGGTGATCTCGCCCGACAGGCGCGGCAGGTCGCCGACGATGGTCTTGACCAGGGTCGACTTGCCCTGGCCGTTGGCGCCGAGGATGCCGATGCGTTGGCCTGCCAGCACCGAACGGTTGATCTGGTCGATGATTCGGGCCTCGCCACCTTCGCCGAGCCGATAGCCGCAGGCCATCATCGAGAAGGCAAGCATCGGGTTGGGGAGGTTCAGGGGCTCGCGGAACTCGAACTGGAAGTCGGCGCTGGTGAGGACCGGCCCCAGCTTTTCCATCCGGGCCAGGGCTTTGACACGGCTTTGCGCCTGCTTGGCCTTGCTCGCCTTGGCCTTGAAGCGGTCGATGAACTTTTGCAGGTGCGCCATCCGCTCCTGCTGCTTTTGGTAGTTGGCGCTCGCCTGCAGCAGGCGCTCGGCGCGCATCTCCTCGAAGGCCGTGTAGTTGCCGCTATAGCGGGTGAGTTTGGTCTCGTCCAGGTGGAGCGTGACGCCGGTGATCGCGTCGAGGAACTCGCGGTCGTGGCTGATCACGATCATCGTGCCCTCGAAACGCTTGAGCCAGGCCTCCAGCCAGACGAGGGCATCCAGGTCCAGGTGGTTGGTCGGTTCGTCGAGCAGCATCAGGTCGGCCGGGCACATCAAGGCCCGCGCCAACTGCAGCCGCATCCGCCAGCCGCCCGAGAAGCTGTCGACGGGGGCGTCGAGTTCGCTGGTCTTGAATCCCAGGCCAAGAAGCATCGCCTGGGCGCGTGGCCGGGCCTCGAAACCCCCGGCGTCGCTGATCGCATGGTGCGCGTCGGCCATCGCGTGGCCGTCGTCGTCGGCTTCGGCCTGGGCCAGTTGGGCCTGGGCCTCGGTCAGGCGGGTGTCGCCTTCGAGCACGAAATCGGTCGCGCCCTGGTCGGTCTCGGGCATGTCCTGGGCGACCTCGCCGATGCGCCAGCGCGGCGGCATCGCGACCTCGCCGGCGTCGGACTGCAAGCGGCCGGTCAGCAGCGAGAACAGCGAGGACTTGCCGGCCCCGTTGCGCCCGACCAGTCCGACTTTCTCGCCGGGTTGCAGGACCACGCTGGCCTGATCGAGCACGAGCTTGACGCCGCGGCGCAAGGAAACTTGTTGGAGGGAAAGCATGGCGGAAAAGCAATCGAAGCGACAGAAAAACTCAGGACCAGCGGTAGGCCGCAAGGGCCGCGCGGGTCACGACCAGCACCTGGTCCTCGCCACCGGTGGTCTCGAGCCAGGCCACCTCGAGGCGTCGGAAGGCCTGTTCGAAGTGGCCGCGTTCGTGGCCGATCTCCAGAACGAGCACGGCCTCGGGTGTCATGTGGGCGCTGGCGCCGCGCAGGATGCGGCGCACCAGGTCCATGCCGTCGACACCACCGGCCAGCGCCTGCGCCGGCTCGGCCCGGTATTCGGGTGGCAACTCGGCCATGCTGGCACTGTTGACGTAGGGCGGGTTGCACAGGATCAGGTCGTAGGGGCCGCGGGTGGCCGCGAAGAGGTCCGAATGCAGCACGGAAATGCGGTCGCCGAGGTGGTGCTTGGCGACGTTGATGCGAGCGACCTCGAGCGCTTCCGGCGAAATGTCGGCCGCGTCGACCGTGATCTCCGGATACGCCATCGCCGCGATGACCGCCAGGCTGCCGTTGCCGGTGCATAGATCGAGCACGCGCCGGGTCTGGTCCGTGAGCCAGGCGTCGAGGATGCCGGTGGCTTCGCCATCGGCCAGCAGTTCGGCGATGAAGGAGCGCGGCACGATGGTGCGCTCGTCGACGTAGAACGGGACATTCTGCAACCACGCCTCCCGGGTGAGGTAGGCAGCCGGCAGGCGCGTGTCGGTGCGCTGTGCGATCAGCGCCTCGACCCGCGCCTGGTCGCTCGGGGCGACTTCTTCGCGCGCTTTCTGTTCGAGCGCGTCGAGTGGCATGCCGAGCGCCCACAGGACCAGCCAGGCGGCTTCGTCGAATGCGTTGCCCGTGCCATGCCCAAATGAAACGCCCGCCGATTTGAGGCGGGCGCTTTGCGCGGTGATCAGATCGATCAGGGTCATGTGAGTAGTCGCACCAGGGTGTCGCGGTAAATGTTCTTGAGTGAATCCAGGCTCGCCACCTCGACCCGTTCGTCGATCTTGTGGATGGTCGCGTTGCAGGGGCCGAATTCGATCACCTGGGGGCAGATCCTGGCGATGAAACGACCGTCGGACGTGCCACCGGACGTGGACAATTCGGTCGACAGGCCCGTCTCGGCGCGGATCGCCGCCTCGAGGGCCAGGCTCAATTCGCCGACCGGCGTCAGGAACGGTTCACCCCCGAGGGTCCATTGCAGCTCGTATTTTAAGGCGTGTCGGTCGAGCAGGGCGTGGACGCGTGCTTTCAGGCGCTCCGGGGTCGATTCGGTCGAGTAGCGGAAATTGAAGTCGAGCACCGCCTCTCCTGGAATCACGTTGCCCGCGCCGGTTCCGGCGTGCAGGTTGGAGACCTGCCAGCGGGTCGGCGGGAAGTAGGCGTTGCCGTCATCCCAGCTTTGGGCGACCAGATCGGCCAAGGCCGGCGCGAGCAGGTGGATGGGGTTGCTGGCCAGGTGCGGGTAGGCGATGTGGCCCTGCACCCCGATCACGCGCAATCGGCCCGAAAGCGTCCCGCGCCGCCCGTTCTTGATCATGTCGCCGAGCCGGTCGACCGAGGTCGGCTCGCCGACGATGCAGTAGTCGAGCCGCTCGCCGCTCGCCGCCAGCCATTCGCAGACGCGGACGGTGCCGTCGACGGCCGGGCCTTCCTCGTCGCTGGTGATCAGGAAGGCCACCGAGCCGGCCGGGTCCGGATGCGCGGCGAGCCACTCCTCGGTGGCCACGACCATCGCGCTGAGCGAGGTTTTCATGTCGGCAGCGCCGCGCCCGTAGAGGTGGCCGTCGCGGTGCGTCGGCACGAAGGGGTCGCTCTGCCACAGGTGCAGCGGGCCGGTCGGCACGACATCGGTGTGCCCGGCAAACGCGAGCAGTTTGCCCGCCGGTCCGGCCCGGCCGCGGCGGACCGCCCACAGGTTGCTGACCGGCGCGTCGGCGGGTCCGGAGGGCAAGGCGTGGCACTCGAAACCGAGCGGCGCCAAACGGGCCGCCAGGAGCTCCTGGCAGCCCGCGTCGGCCGGCGTGACCGAGTGCCGTGCGATCAGCTGTTCGGCAAGTTGCAGAGTCCGGGACATGGAAGGTGCGAGGCCTTCAGAACCGACGCAAGCTGGCCGCCGCGGTGGTGGCCGGTTCGGGCCGGACCTCCATCGTGATCTCCGTGAACACCGGCAGGTCGTCGGACTCTTCGCGTTTGGTGACCAGGCGCGAGACCGGCGCCATGTCGTTCTGGAGCCTCCACATCAGGTTGGTGGGCGAATCGGCGAAGGCCAGCCCTTCGTCGCGGCTCACGGTGCCGCCATTGATCAACCGGGCCAGGTCCTGCTCGAAGGTCTGCGAGCCCTCGGCCAGCGACTTTTCCATGGCTTCCTTGACGCCGGGGAAGTCACCTTTTTCGATCAGTTCGGAGACGAGCTTGGTGTTGAGCATCACCTCGACGGCGGGCACCCGTCCGCCTGCGGAGGCCCGGATCAGGCGCTGCGACACGATCGCCTTCAGGCCGGCGGCCAGGTCGGCCAGGAGCGCAGGCCGGGCTTCCGGGGCGTAGAACGACAGGATGCGACCGAGCGCGTGGTAACTGTTGTTGGCGTGCAGGGTGGAGAGCACGAGGTGCCCGGAGAGGGCGTAGGAAATGGCGGCCGTCATGGTCTCGCGGTCCCGGATCTCGCCGATCAGGATGCAGTCGGGGGCCTGCCGCAGGGCGTTCTTCAGGCCGATGTTGAGTGATTGGGTATCGCGCCCGACCTCGCGTTGGTTGACCACCGACTTCTTGTTGTGAAAGAGGAATTCGATCGGGTCTTCGATCGTCAGGATGTGGCCGGCGAGCTGCTGGTTGCGCTGCTCCAGCATGGCGGCCAGGGTCGTGCTCTTGCCGGCACCGGTGGCCCCGACCATCAGGATCAGGCCGCGCTTTTCCAGCACCAGGTTGTTGAGCACGCCCGGCACGTTCAGGCTTTCGAGCGTCGGAATCACGAAGGGGATGCAGCGAAAGACCGCCGCGATCGAGCCGCGCTGCCGAAACGCCGACAGGCGAAAGCTGCCGACTCCGGAGATCCCCACGCCGACGTTGAGTTCGCCGGTGTCCTCGAGCTCTTCGAGCTGGCGCGGCGTGAGCAGCTCGGCGAGCAGCTGGCGTGGCTGGGTGTGCGTGAGCGGCTGGTCGCTCAAGGGCAGCAACTGCCCGTTGATCTTGATCAGTATCGGCGAGCTGGCCGAGAGGTAGACGTCGGAAGCGCTTTTTTCCGACATCAGCCGCAGCACCCGCTCCATGTTTGAGCCGCTCATGCGTGTCCTTTCAGGCCGTTGAACTGTCGATCATTTCACGCTTCGGGGCGGCCGGGCGGTCGCACCGGGTCGAGCTTCGTGATCAGCTGCGCAAGAGTTCATTGATGCTGGTCTTGGCGCGGGTCTCGGCGGTGACACGCTTGACGATGACCGCGCAGTAAAGACTGTGCGAGCCATCCGCCGCCGGCAGGTTGCCGCTGACCACGACCGATCCCGCGGGGATGCGGCCATAGCTCACTTCGCCGGTCATGCGGTTGTAGATCTTGGTGCTTTGGCTGATGTAGACGCCCATCGAGACGACCGAGTTCTCCTCGACGATCACGCCCTCGACCACCTCGCTGCGGGCGCCGATGAAGCAGTTGTCTTCGATGATGGTCGGATTCGCCTGGAGCGGCTCGAGCACGCCGCCGATGCCGACGCCGCCGGACAGGTGCACGTTCTTGCCGATCTGGGCACAGGAGCCGACCGTCGCCCAGGTATCGACCATCGTCCCTTCGTCGACGTAGGCCCCGATGTTGACGTAGCTGGGCATCAGAACGACGTTGCGGGCGACGTAGGAGCCGCGGCGGGCGACCGCGGGAGGCACCACGCGCACGCCGGTGGCACGCATTTCCTCATCGGTCAGATGGGCGAATTTGGTGGGCACCTTGTCGTAGAAGCCGAGCTCGCCCGCGCGAATCATCTTGTTGTCGTTCAGGCGAAAGCTCAGCAGGACGGCTTTCTTGACCCATTGGTTGACCGTCCATTGCCCCACGCCCTGGCGCTCGGCGACCCGCAAGCGGCCGGCATTGAGCTCTGCAACCACGCTTTCCACCGCCGTGAAGATCTCCGGGCTGTTGGCAGCGGTGATGGAGCTGCGGCTTTCCCAGGCGAGTTCGATGGTGCTTTGCAGCTCGTGGGTGCTTGCTGAGGTCATGGCGAAGGGTCTCGGTTGGATTGAACAAACGCAACGATGCGCCGCGCGGCCTCCAGGCATTCGTCGAGGTCGGCGACCAGCGCCAGCCGGATCCTGCCCGCACCCGGATTGAGGCCGAAGGCGTCGCGGGCGAGCAACCGTCCCGGCAGCACCGTGACATTGTATTGAGCGAGGAGCGCCAGGGCGAACGCGACGTCGTCGCCGTGGCGCGTGATCCCCGCGACGTCGGCCCACAGGTAGAAGCCCGCGTCCGGCAGGGCGACCGGCATGACCGACGCCAGCAGCGGGGTCACCTGCTCGAATTTGGTGCGGTACTGGTCTCGGTTGGCCTCCACATGGGCTTCGTCGTTCCAGGCCGCGATGCTCGCTTGCTGCACCACCGGGCTCATCGCGCTGCCGTGGTAGGTGCGATAGCGCAAGAACTGTGTCATGAGCTCGGCGTCGCCAGCCGCGAAGCCCGAACGCAGCCCCGGCACGTTGGACCGTTTCGAGAGGCTCGTGAGGGCCACCAGCCGTTCGAAACCGCGCCCCGACCGGGTGGCGGCCTCGAGCGCTCCCAAGGGCGGTTCGGGCCGGAAATAAATTTCGGAATAGCACTCGTCCGAGGCGATCGTGAAGCCGTGCCGGTCGCTCAGTTCGAACAGACGCTGCCATTCGGCCAGCGGCATCACCGCGCCGGTGGGGTTGCCCGGCGAGCAGACGTAGAGCAACTGGGTGCGGGCCCACACGGCGTCGGGCACCTGGCCCCAGTCGACTGCGAAATTGCGTGCCGGGTCGCTGTTGGCATAGAACACCTCCGCCCCCGCGAGCAAGGCGGCGCCCTCGTAGATTTGATAGAAAGGGTTCGGGCAGACCACGGTCGCACCCGCGCGGCTCGGATCGACGACGGTCTGGGCGAGCGAGAACAGCGCTTCGCGGCTGCCTGCGACCGGCAAGATCTGGGTTTGGGCGTCCACCGTGACGCCGTAGCGCCGATGCAGCCATGCGGCGATGGTCGCGCGCAGCTCGGGAGAGCCAGCGGTCGGCGGGTAGCTCTCCAACCCTTTGAGGTTCGCGATCATCGCCTCTTTGATCAGGTCGGGCGTGGGATGACGGGGTTCGCCGATTCCGAGCGAAATGGGGCGCAGCGCGGGGTTGGGCACCACGTCGCGCGACAGTGCGCGCAAGCGCTCGAACGGGTAGGGATGCAAACGCGAGAGCAGCGGATTCATCTCCTCATTATCGGGGCTCGGTCAGCCAGCCCCTTCTCGGTGCGTAGGACGAAGACTACGCCGCGTCGCGCCTCCTGGTCCACCTCTTGCGGGCGTTTGCCCGCTGACTGTCACCTGAGCCGACTCGCTAGTGTGAGGAGGCAGTGCCATGGGCGCCACGCCGCAAAAAAGTGCATGGGGCGCCGCAGCAGTGCATCACCGTCGTCGGGCGCCGCCCGCTTTTCTTTTCTTCCGCCGAGATCTCGCGCATGTTCATCAAGATCGGTTTCGACATCGAACTGTCCATCAATTCACCGATGGCCCTCATCTACCTGTTGCACGTTCACCCCTCTCGGCGCGATGATCTCCTGGCGCCGGAGATCGTCGAGATCAGCCCGAGCATGCTGGTCGACGAGTATCTCGACGCCTTCGGCAATCAATGCGGACGGGTCAACGCCCCGGCCGGGGTGGGCCAGGTGCGTTTCCGCAGCGAATCGGTGATTCAGGATCCGGGCGTTCCCGATCCGGTGGACTGGTATGCGTGGCAGCACGATCCGGTCGACCTGCCGCCGGCGACCTTGCAATTCCTGCTGCCGAGTCGCTACTGCGAAGTCGACAGCGAGTTGCTGGCGTTCGCCTGGAATCAGTTCGGGCAGACGCCCAAGGGGTGGGGGCGGGTCCAGGCGATCTGCGACTTCGTTCACCAGCGCATTCGTTTCGACTACAACCAGGCGCGCGCCACCCGGACCGCGGTCGAGGGTTTTCGCGAGCAGGTGGGCGTCTGCCGCGACTACACCCACCTCGCGGTCACCCTGTGCCGGTGCATGAACATCCCGGCGCGCTATTGCACCGGCTACCTGGGCGACATCGGCATCCCGCCCGTGCCGTACCCGATGGACTTCAGCGCCTGGTTCGAAGTCTTTCTGGGCGACAAGTGGCACACCTTCGATGCGCGCCACAACAAGCCTCGCATCGGCCGGGTGGTGATGGCCCGCGGTCGCGATGCCGGCGACGTCCCGATCACCATGGCGTTCGGCCAGAACACGCTCACGCGGTTTCAGGTCACGACGTACGAAGTCGACGCCTACGGCCGCGCGGTCTGACCGCAGCGCCGACGGGCCGGCGGGTCACCAGGCCAGTGGGGGGAGGGCGGCAAAGACTTCACGGGTGCCGGCGACCCATTGGCGTTTGAGCGCCTCGAAGTAGACGTCGCCGCTGACGAAGCGGCGCTTTCGGGTCACCGCCAGGCTGTTGCGGGCGTAGCACAGCAGGTCGATCGGCATGCCGACCGAGAGGTTGCTCAACATGGTGGAATCGAACGAGACCAGCACGCATTTGGTCGCGTCTTCCATCTGCGTTTCCGGCGTGATCCCGAGGTCGAGAATCGGCTTGCCGTATTTGGCCTCGCCGGTCTGCAGGAACGGGCTCTCGGTGCTCGCCTCGATGAAGTTGCCCTCGGCATAGAGCCGGAACAAGCGCATCTCCTCGCCTTTGATCTGGCCGCCCAGGATGAAGGAGGCGTTGAAGCGCAGCCCTCCGGATTCCATGTGCGGGCCATCGCGGCGTTCGATGTCGCGCATCGCGTCGGCCACCAGGTTGGCGACCTCGAACATCGAGGGGGCCGCCCAGAGGCCGGCGGACTTGTCGGCGCCGCCGCGCTGGCGCAGCACGTTGACGACCGCCTGGGTCGCCGCGAGGCCGCCCGAACTGAGCAACACCACCACCCGGTCGCCGAGGCGGTCGAATACCGTCATCTTGCAAAAGCTGGCGTAGTTGTCGACGCCGGCGTGGGTGCGCGAATCGCTCGCCAGGATCAGGCCCTGGTCCAGCTTGACGCCGACGCAGTAGGTCATGGGGTCACGCGATCGAGGCGCACGGGACCACGGATACGCCGGTTTTCATTGGGTTTCGTCCTTCAACCTGCGACTCTCAAAGCAAACCGTGGGCGGTGCCGTGGTCGGGGAGGTCCACCCGCGGGGCGGGCTTCCAGCCCTTTTGACGGTGCTCGGCAACGACGTTCGTGTAGATGCCGCCGCGCACGAACCATTTCGCGGTGATGCGAACGAAGCGCGGCTCCGTGACGCGCACCAGGTCGTCCAGGATGTCGTTCGTGACCTTCTCATGGAAAGCACCCTCGTTCCGAAAACTCCACATGTACATCTTCAGGCTCTTCAGCTCGACGCACAACCGGTCGGCGACCATGTCGACCGTGATGTGGGCGAAATCGGGTTGGCCGGTGAGCGGACAGTGGCAAGTGAACTCGGGGATCTGGAACTGGATGGCGTAGTCGCGCTCGGGGCTCGGGTTGGCGAACACCTGCAGATCTTTGCTCGGCATGCTCGGCGGTTCGACGGGCGTCTGGCGCTGGGAGGCCCGGATGGAGGATTTGGCCATGGAATGGTTCGATGCGTGGGGCGTGGTTCGGCGGGGTCGCGATGGTATCATCCGAACTGCTCCGGACCGTGCTCGCCCGGGTTTTTAGTCAAGTAAATCAAGCACTTACGGTCGTTGTGTCGCAAGCATTCGTGTCCCTGCCGAAGGGCCGCGGCCCGCGCCCGATGCGCTGTCCTCCCGTCGTCCATGCGCCTGCACTCCATCAAGCTTTCCGGCTTCAAGTCGTTCGCCGAACCGACCCATTTCCAGCTGCCGGGGCAACTGGTCGGCGTGGTCGGGCCGAACGGCTGCGGCAAGTCCAACATCATGGACGCGGTGCGCTGGGTCCTCGGCGAGAGCAAGGCCAGCGAACTGCGCGGCGAGTCGATGCAGGACGTCATCTTCAACGGCTCGGGCAGCCGCAAGCCCGCGTCACGCTCCAGTGTCGAGCTCGTGTTCAGCAACGAAGACGGCCGGGCCGGGGGGCAATGGAACCGCTTCGCCGAAATCGCGGTGCGGCGGGTCCTGACCCGTGACGGCACGAGCAGCTACTACATCAACGGCCAGCCGGTGCGACGGCGCGACGTGCAAGACGTTTTCCTGGGCACCGGGCTCGGGCCGCGCGCCTACGCGATCATCGGCCAGGGCACGATCTCCCGCATCATCGAAAGCAAGCCGGAAGAATTGCGCCTGTTCCTGGAAGAAGCCGCGGGGGTCTCGAAATACAAGGAACGCCGTCGCGAGACCGAAAATCGGCTCAAGGACACGCGCGAGAACCTGACCCGGGTCGAAGACATCCTGCGCGAGCTCAACAGCAACCTCGACAAGCTGGAAAGGCAGGCCGAGGTCGCGACCCGGTACCGCACGCTGCAGCGCAGCGGCGAAACCAAGCTCCACCAGCTCTGGTTCCTGAAGCACCGTGACGCGGCGAACGAAGAGGCCCGGGTGCGCCAGGCGGTGGCCGAAGCGGTCAATGCATACGAAGCGCGCATGGCCGAGCTGCGCCAGGGCGAGGCCGAGCTGGAAACGATCCGCCAGGCCCACTACGCGGCGAGCGACGAACTTCATGCCCATCAGGGCGCGCTCGCCGAGGCGGCGCTGGAAGTCAGCCGCCTGGAAGAGCGGATCCGGTATGTGGTGGAAGGCCGGGCCCGGGTCGAGCAGCGCCTGGTCGAACTGCGGGCCCAGGACGCCCTCTGGACGACCCGACTCACCGACGCCGAGCGCGATCTGGTCGAGATGACCGGCCAGATCGCGGCGAGCGAGGCGCACGGCGACATCCTCACGGCCCAGGTCGATGATTTGAGCGGCAGGCTCCCGACGCGCCAGGACGACCTGCGCGCGGCCCAGGTCGCCAGCAACGAGCAGCGCACCCTGGTGGTGGCGGTCCAGCAGCAGATCCAGGTGCTGGCCGCCGAGAGCCGCAATCTGGAGGACCAGAAGCGCCAGTTGCTGTCACGCGGCGACAAGCTCGGCACCGAACGTGCGCAACTGACACTCCCGGATGGACAACGCCTGGCCGCGCTGCACCAGCAGCACGCGAGCGCCGAACTCGCCGCTGCAGCCGCCGAGGCACGCCTGAACGAGCTCGGCGAGCAGGTTCCGGCGCTCGAGGACGTGCGCCGAACGCGGCAGGCCGGTCTCAACACGGAGTCGGCTCGCCATGCCGACCTGAGCGCGCGCCTTGGCGCCTTGCGGGCCTTGCAGGACAAGGTTCAGACGGAAGGCAAGTTGCAACCCTGGTTGTCGCGCCACGGCCTGGACGCGTTGCCGAAACTCTGGACGCGCCTCCATGTGGAGCCCGGATGGGAGACCGCGCTCGAGGCCGCGCTGCGGGAACGCCTCGGAGCGCTCGAAGTCGGACGCCTGGAGACGATCCGCGCCTTTGCCGACGACGCCCCTCCGGCCAAGCTCGCATTCTTCACGCCGCCTCATGCCGCGGTCGCCAAGCCCCAGCCCACCTTGCCTTGCCTGAGTGATCTGCTGCGCCTGGACGACGCGGGCCTCAAGGCCTTGCTCAACGACTGGCTCGAAGGGGTCTACACCGCACCCGACATCGACGTGGCGCTCGCGGCCCGCTCCCAGCTGACCCACGGCGAGGTCGTCATGACCCGGGAAGGCCATGCGGTGAGCCCCTACGCGGTCACTTTCTACGCCCCCGACTCGGAGCAGGCGGGCCTGTTGGCCCGGGCCCGCGACATCGAAAACCTCGAGCGGGAGCTGCGCGCCCAATCCTTGATCGCCGATGAAGCCCGAGCGGCCTTGGTGCGCGCCGAGGCCGCCTGTACCGACGCCACGCACCACCTGGGAGTCGCCCGGCGCGAGGCCACCGAGAGCCGGTCGCGCGCACATCAGCTCCAGGTCGAATGGTTGCGCCTGTCGCAACTCGCCGAGCAGACCCGGACGCGGCGCGAGCAACTCGATGCCGAAATTGCCGATATCGACGTGCAGCTCGAGGATCTGGCCGAACGTGGCGCTGTCGGCGAGGCGCGTTTCGAGGAGCTCGACCTGCAACTGGCCGACACGCAGGAGAAGCAGGCGGCGCTCGACGACGCGGTGATCGACTGCGAGCACTCGCTGGGCGCCATGCGCGAGCAGCTGCGAACGCTCGAACGCCAGGCCCAGGAAGCGCTTTTCAGTTCGCGGGCCTTGATGGCGCGACGTGCCGAGTCGCAGCGCGCGATCGAGACGGCACGGCAACAATTGTCGGACCACGCCGCCGCCGAGCAATCGCTGCAGCATGAATTGGCGGTTCTCGCCGATGCGTCGGCGCAGGCCGGGCTCCAGGCCGCGCTCGCGTTGCGGCTGGAACGCGAGGCGGCGCTCGGCGCCAAACGCAGCGAGTACGACGACCTGACCCTGCGGCTGCGCCGCGCCGACGAGCGCCGCCTACAGCACGAACAAAGCCTGCAACCGCTGCGCGACCGGGTCACCCAACTGCAACTGGAAGAGCAGGCGGCGCGGTTGGGCGGTGCGCAATACCTGGAGCAGCTCGCGGCCGCGGAGGTCGACGTCGTCGCGCTCGGCGCCGGGATCGACGCCGATGGGGTCAAGCTCCAAGGCCTGCAGGGCGAGATCGAACGCATCAACCGCGAGATCAGCGCGCTCGGCGCGGTCAACCTCGCCGCCCTCGACGAACTCACGACGTCGCGTGAGCGCAAGACTTTCCTCGATGCCCAGAACGCGGATTTGATCGAGGCCATGACCACGCTCGAAGATGCGATCCACAAGATCGACCTCGAGACCCGTGAATTGCTTGCCAGTACGTTCGATCAGGTCAACGGGCATTTCGGCCGCATGTTCCCCGAGCTCTTCGGGGGCGGCAACGCCCGCCTGGTGATGACTGGCGACGAGATCCTCGACTCCGGCGTGCAGGTCATGGCGCAGCCGCCCGGGAAAAAGAACAGCACCATCCATTTGTTGTCGGGCGGGGAAAAGGCACTCACCGCGATCGCGCTCGTGTTCGCGATCTTTCAACTCAACCCCGCGCCTTTTTGTCTGCTGGACGAGGTCGATGCGCCGCTCGACGACGCCAACACCGAACGCTATGCCAAGCTGGTCAAGCACATGGCGCAGGGCACTCAGTTCCTCTTCATCAGCCACAACAAGATCGCGATGGAGATGGCTGAGCAGCTGATCGGCGTGACCATGCAGGAGCAAGGCGTCTCGCGCATCGTGACGGTCGACATGGAAGGGGCGGTGAGCCTTGCCGAAGCGGCCTGAGACACGCGCTCGATGAGCAGCAGCCTGACCCTTGCACTCGCGTCGCTCGGCGGCGTGGTGCTGGCCGGCGTGATCGCGCACGGGACCTGGCAAGCGCGCCGCGCCGGGCCGAAACGCGCCGAGCGCCCCGCGGAGCGTTTCGAACCGCGCGAGCCCGTGATGAACGATGCCCCGGAGGACGTCGCGCCGCTCGAAGACCTTGCGGTACTGTCCAGCCCGGTGTCGGAGCGGCGTCCCAATCGGCGCGTGCTGCCCCGCCTGGACGCGTTGATCGATTCGATCGCCGCCCTCAAGGTCGACGCGCCGGTCGGTGGGGCCCAGGTGCTGGCGCATCTGCCGACCTCGCGGCGCGCTGGTGGCAAGCCCTTCATGATCGAGGGGCTCAATAGCGAAAGCGGTGAATGGGAGCCTCCGACCAGCCATTCGCGCTACAGCGAGTTCCAGGCCGGCGTCCAAATGGCCAACCGCACCGGGGCCCTCAACGAGATCGAATATTCCGAATTCGTCCAGAAGGTCCAGACGTTCGCCGATGCCATCGGCGCACTGCCCGACTTCCCCGACATGCTCGAAGCCGTCGCCGCAGCGCGCGAACTCGACCATTTCGCCAGCGAGCACGACGCGCAGCTGGCCCTGCAACTGCGCGCCCGCGAGGCGGCCTGGAGCGTCGGCTACATCCAGCAGCAGGCGGCCCGCCATGGATTCGTCCCCGGCGTGGTGCCGGGGCGGCTGGTGATGCCGGCGACCGAAGAAGGCGCGCCGCCAGTGCTCACGCTCACCGTCGATTCCCAGGCTGCCTTGGCCGACGACCCCAACCTGGCCGCCGTGCGCGAAGTCACCCTGAGCTTCGATGTGCCGCAGACCGATCCTGCCGCCGAGCCGTTCGCCGCTTGGCAGGCCAGCGCGCTCGCTTTGGCGCAAAGCATGGACGCGCACGTCGTGGATGACCAAGGCCGGCGCCTGGCCCCCGAAAGCTTCGTTGCTATCGGCGCTGAGTTGGTCAAAGTGTATGCGGCGCTTCAGGGACGCGAACTCGCGGCCGGAACGCCGGCGGCCCGCCGCTTGTTCAGCTGACTCGCCCCAGGAGCCTGGGAA
>JALYHO010000184.1 GCA_030776545.1 Pseudomonadota bacterium
GCGCTCGGGAGCGCGGCGCGACCGGGGGGACATCAGGGCGTAGAACGCCGGCATCGCCAGCAGCACGAGCGGCAGTTGCACCACCAGCCCCGAGATGATCGCCACGGCCAGGGGCTGCTGCATCTCGGCGCCCCGCCCGAGCGCGAAGGCGAGCGGCAGCAGCGTCAGGATGGCCGCGATCGTGGTCATCGCGATCGGGCGCATCCGGTTCTGGCCGGCCCGGCTCAGCGCCTCTCCGAAGGCCAGGCCGGGGGCGACCTCGCGCTGTTCCGAGAAAAAGAAGATGCCGACTTCGGTGACGATGCCGATGATCATCGTCATGCCCATCATCGCGGTGATGTTCAATTCGATGCCGGTGATCCACAGCCCGATGAACACCGCCGACACCGCCAGCAACGAGGTCGCCATGATGGCCAGCGCCATCGCGAAACTTTCGTACATGAACAGCAGCAGCAAGAAGACCAGCGCCGCTGCGGCGCCGAACACCTGCATCAGCCCCTTGAAGGCGATCTGCTGCTGCGAGTAGAGGCCGCCCAGTTCCCAGGTGACGCCCGCTGGCACGACCCCGGCGGGCGCGAGCATCGCCTGGACGTCGGTCATCACCGACCCGAGGTCGCGGCCGCTGATCCGTGCGGTCACCGCGACCATGCGCTTGAGGTTTTCGGTGCCGATCTCGGGTTGGCCCGAGATCGCTTCGACCGTGGCCACGCGGCCCAGCGCAAAGGCGTGGCCGTCGGGTGCGTGCAGCACCAGCGAGGCGACCCCATCGGCGGTCTGGCGCAGTTCGCGCGGTACCCACACCCGCACGCCGATGGTCTTGATGCCGTCCAGGACCTGGGTCGCGACGTTGCCGCTCAGCACGTCGCCGGCGAGCTTGGCGACCACGGCCGGGTCGACGCCTTCGATCGCCGCCTTGACCCGATCGACGTGGATCTGCAGCGCGTCGCCGGCCAGGTTGATGCCGTCGCGCACGTCGACCACGCCCGCCACCTTGCCCAGACGCTGCGCGATTCGCGGGGCGAGCGTGGCCAGTTGTGCCGGGTGGTCGGAGAACAGCTTGATCTCGACCGGTTGAGGCACCGCCGTCAGGTCGCCGATCAGGTCCTCCATCAACTGCGCCATCTCGATCGACAAACCGGGGACCTGATGCTCGACCCGGCTGCGGATGTCGTCCATCACCACGTCCACCGGACGGCGTCCGGTGGATTTCAGGCGGATGAAGAAGTCGCCGCTGTTGGCTTCGCTCAGTCCGCCGCCGAGACCGGTGCCGGTGCGGCGCGAGAAGGTTTGCACATCGGGAGTCGCCTGCACGATCGCTTCGACCTGCTTGAGCAGGCGGTCGGTTTCGGACAGTGCCGTGCCGGGCGGGCTGCGGTAGTCGAGGACGAAGCCGCCTTCGTCGATGGCGGGCATGAAGCCGGAACCGACCTGCGTGAACGCGTATCCCCCCAGCAGTGCCAAGGGGACGACTCCCGCGAAGACCCACGCCGGGCGGCGCAGCAGGCGGGTCATGAGCCGGTCGTAGCGAACTTTGAGTGCGTCCGTCAGGCGCCCGCCCTCGCGCTGCTGGGCGTCCTTGTCGCCGAGGAAGGCGCTCGCGAGCAACGGAACACCGACCGCGGTGACCACGAATGAAATGAGCAGGCCGCCGGCCATCGTGATCGACAAGGCCTTGAAGAAGGCGCCGGTGACGCCTGTAAGAAAGGCCAGCGGCGCGAAGATCACCAGGGTCGCGGCGCTCGATCCGGCCAGCGGTCGCATGAACTCGGTCGCCGCCTCACGCACCGTCCCGGACGCGCCGCCGCCGCGCTCGCGCAGCCTTCGAACGATGTGCTCGGTCATGACGATGGCGTCGTCGATGATGAGGCCGACCGCCGCCGCCATGCCCCCGAGCGTCATCACATTGAAGCTCAGTCCGAGCACGCCGAGCACGACCACGGTCGTGGCCAGAACCGTCGGCACCACGGCCACGGCGATCAGCGTGACCTTCCAGTTGCGCAAGAACAGCAGGAGAACCCCCGCGGCCAGGCCCGCGCCGATCAGGATGGCGTCGCGCACGCTGGCGGCCGAGGCGCTGACCAGATCGCTCTGGTCGTACCAGTTCGCGATTCTGATGCCGGGAGGCAACTGCGGCCGCAGGGCCGCCAGCCTGGCTTTGACATCGGTCGCGATCTGGACGCTGTTGCTGCCGGGTTGCTGGTAGATCTGGACCAGGACCGCGTCGGTGCCGTCGGCCGTGACCCGGGTCCACTGCGGCACCGCGGCGCGCTGCAGGCTCGCCACGTCGGCCAGGCGCACCATGCCGTTCGGTCCGTGACTGATCACGGTCTCGCCCAGGTCGCCGAGGGTGTGGACGGTCGTGTCGGCAAGCACCAGCAGCAGCTTGTAGCGGTCTTCGAGACGGCCCACCGCGCTGACCACGTTGGCCGCCGCCAGTGTCCGCGAGACGTCGTCCAGCGTCAGCCCGTAGGCCTGCAGTCGCATCGGGTCGATGATGACGTGGTATTCCTCGACCGCGCCGCCGATGGCATCGGTGTGCGCGACCCCGGGAACACTGGAGAGCTGCGGTCCGATCGTGTAGTCGGCCAAGGCCCGCAGGTCAGCGGCGGAGACCGAAGGGGAGGTCAGGCTGTAGGCAATGATGGGAAAGACGGTCGGGTCCATGCGGCGTGTCTTGAGCACGGTACCCGCAGGCAGCTGGGGGATGACCTGCGCGGTCGCGGCATTCACTTGCAAGGTCGCCGAGGCCATGTCGATGCCCCAGTCGAAACTCACCGAAACTTCGGCCGAACCGCGGCTCGTCACCGAGCGCACGTTGGTCACGCCCGGAACGCGGCGTATCGCCTGCTCGACCGGTCGGGTGACCAGCACCTCCATTTGCTCGGCCGGTTGGTCGCCCGCGTCCAGGGACACCACCACGCGCGGAAAATCCACGGCTGGAAAAAGCGACGACGGGAGGCGCAGCGCGGCGAACGCGCCGACCATCGCGATCACGGCCAGCAGGAAGAGGAGCGAGCGTTTGTGCCCGTCGGCCCAGGTACTGAAACTCACCCCGGGGTCTTTTCCCGCCGCGCTCATGGAGTCGCCTTGACCGCCATGCCGTCCTGCAGCTCGTAGTTGCCGACCGTGACCACGGGCAGGGCCGGATCGCGCAAACCGGCGATGCCGACGTAGCCGTCGGCCTCGAGTTGCTTGCTCACGGGCACGCGATGCGCCTTGCCGCCGCTGACCTGATAGACATAGTCGCCCTGGCTGTCCGAGAGCACCGCATCGCGTGGCACCGCGAGGGCGGTCCGCTTGCCGACCTGGAGCGCGGCGCGAACCTTCATGCCGGGCACGAGCTGGACGCCGACCTGACGCGGCAGACTGACGATGGCGTTGACCAGCTGGGTCTTCGGGTCGACCATGTCCTGCACGCTGGCCACGGTCACCGCGATCGGCGTCGGGTGGTCGGACGTGATCGCGATCGGCACCAGGGTCGCCGGGGTGCCGGGGCGCACCCGCCGGCTTTGCGCCGGGTCGATGCCGATTTGCACCCGCAGCGAGTCGGTCCGCGCCAGCTGCAGGATGGTCGCGCCCGCTTGCACCCGGTCGCCCTGCGCCACCGGCACGCCCGCCACCACGCTGTCGAAGGGTGCAGTGAGCGTGTTGGTCGCGGCATTGCCCCCCAGGGCATCGAGCGCCTTGAGCGCGCTCGCGGCATCGCTTGCCGCTTTCTCGGCAGCGTCCACCTGGGATTGCGTGGCCAGCTGCAATG
>JALYHO010000185.1 GCA_030776545.1 Pseudomonadota bacterium
GCCCGGGCCCGGTCGGTATCGCCTCGCAGCGCCAGGTTCTCGGCGGCGCATGCGCTGGCATGCAGCGTCGCGCCGGCGCGGGCGACTTGGGCGCAGGCCGCGTCTGACTCGAGGTAGCGGCCCTGGACCCGACGCACCGTCGCCAGTGTCAGCCAGGCCTGGGGGTTGGCAGCGCCGCTCGGCCGCTTGACCAGTTTCTGCAGGCTCGCGGCGGCGGTGTCGAAATCGTGGAGGTATTGCTGCAGGGTGGCCCGCATCATGAGGATGTCGTCGGGCATGGTCGCCTCGTCGGTCCATGCGGCGATGGCCGACATGGCCATGCCGGCGAAACGCGGGTCCCCGGTCGAGTGCGCCTGCCGGAGATAGCGCTTCGCGGTGGCCAGCGCCAGCGCTTGATTGGTCGGCTGCTGCGTGAGCAGGCCACGCAAGCGTTTTTCCTCGGCGCGGTTGCCGGGCAGCGCCGGGAGCACGTCGACCACCTCGTCGTCCCTCGTGGGGACGATCGGGGTGGCCTGGGCCGCCGCGACGACCAGCGTCGCGGCGCAAAGGCCGAGCAGGATATCGATGAGTCGCACGGCCTTTGGCACCTGACGTTCAGTCCACCGGGGTGGGCTCGCTGGTCTCGTCCTTGGGCGGGACCAGGGTTGACACGTCGACCGGCTCGAGGGTGTCGGCCGGCGAAGCCACCAGCGCCTGGATATAGCTGATGAAGCCGGCGACCGACACCGATGCCGTCGCCGGCACCTGCGACGTGGGCGGCGGCAGGCTGTCGCCACCGCCCCCGCAGCCGGCCAGCACTGCGGCCGTCGCGACCATGGCCGCAGCCGCCGTGAGCTTTGCGTTTTTCATGTTTGCTCCTGGTAGGGACGAATCACTGCGAACCCGGCAGCGGTGTGCCGATGTACGGGAAGCCCGGCAGCAGCGGACCCGCGGCGCGGACCTTCGGACCGGCCTGGTCGACCCCGTCGTGCAGGCCGAACACCTTCGCGCCCAGCGGAACCGCCGCGGGTGTGCACGCGGCACCGAAGCCATAGGTGTCGGCCGTCCCGTTGGCGACGCACAGGCCCCCCATCACCGCGACCAGCGAGATGTCGACGACGTCGTCGTTCGGCCGACGTCCGTTCGGGTAACCCGCGTTGTCGGTGCCCCCCGCGAGAATGTTGCCGACGATGCCCAGACGGTTCTGGCTCGCATACGGCACGGCAGGGATCGCCGTGTTCAAGCGCAGCATTTCAGACGGTGTGACCTTGGCTTGCTGGTTCACGCCCTTGATGCCCGTCAGGAAGGCCGTGACCAGGTCGTTGCGGGGGAAATTGGTCGGCGAGATGCCCGGCGCGCCCAAGGCGATTTCGAGCAGGGCCGGCAAGGTCGGATTGGTGACGTAGGTCAGGAACTGGCCGTCACCCGAGGGCTTGGAGTTGTTGAACTTGTCCTTGTCGGGCAGGCCGATGACGACTTCGTTCACCAGCGGCATGCCCAGGCGCGAGACCTGGGTCCAGGCGCCGCCCGAAATCTGGGCGGTGCCGTAGCCGATCTTGGGCGCGGCACTGTAGAGGCTGCCCTGGCGCAGGCTTGCGGTGGTCCAGCCGCCGATCACCGGGTCGGTGGATCCGCTGGCCAGCAGGCACGACGTCGGCACTTCGAGCGCCAGCGTGGTGACATTTTTGGTCTGCAGCGAATCGGTCCCTGCGTCCTTGTTGGAGTTGTCGAGCAGGAACGCGGCCGGTGCGTTGACCAGGTCGAAGATCACCCCGAGGTTGACAGCGAAGGGGTCCTTGCGCTGGCCGACGAACACCTTGCCGGGTGTGCTGCAACCGGGAATGTTGATGCTGTAGATGAACTGCGCGGCGTATGCGGCGTAGTTGGGAAACGTCTTGATGCCGATGTTGTCGGAAGGCTTGCCGAAGGTCGTGCCGCCGCCGGCGGCCATGGTGACCGGAGTCGCCACGCCGGTGCGACGGTCGCCGGTGACGACGGTCAGGGTATAGGTCTCGTTGACGTTGAGCTTGGCGCCTGCAGCGTCGGTGACTTGCCCCGCCTGGGTCAGCGGGATGGCCACACTGCTGCCACCGACCGGCAACGTGATGCCCTTGAGCGAGTTCTGGAAACGGAATTGAAACGTCAGGTGCTCGTGGGCGTCACCGACGTTGTCGATGTGGATTTCGTAGAGGGCGTTCGGGTCGAGCTTGAAATAGTTCGGGCCGCCGTAGGCGTCCTGGAACGGCAGGTAGTCGGCGATCAGCGTCGTGAAGCCGGTGCGACCCGCCTCGTAGCTGTTGAACATGTAGAAGTCGGTCGCGTCCACTTTCGGCGAGCCGGTGATCGAGGGCGCTTCACGGTGGCTCGAGGCAAGCACCGGCAGCGACGCGGCGGCGCAGATCGCGCCGACGGCGGCGACCAGCGGGAGCAGGCGGGGAAAACCCGAAGTCGAATATTTCATGTCGTCATCCTTTTATCGTGAACTCGTGGCGCCCGACGCGCCGATTGCCTTGGCGCGCGGGGCTTGTTTGGACGATCTCCGGGGTCGGCCCGTCGGCGTCAGAGGGGCATACGTCGGCCCCCTGGCCTTGGATGCACGCAGGAATGAATTCGACCGATCGACGCGGTCGGACCGGCCTCGGGTGTCTCAGAGGATGGCGGCCCTTTGTCGCCGCGACGACGCCGAACGAGCGGGACGACCCGCTCCGGGGGGGTTCAGAGGCGCTCGCCCGGCAGCGCCGGTCCGAAACTCCCGTGCAGCCTCAGGTAGGGCACCAGACCACCGGCCTCCAGGAGGGACCGGGCGAACGGGGGCAACGGGTCGCAGGCGATCACGCGCGCAGGCGTGCGCAACTCGATGCCTTCCCG
Organism: Pseudomonadota bacterium; assembly: GCA_030776545.1. GTDB lineage: Bacteria > Pseudomonadota > Gammaproteobacteria > Burkholderiales > Burkholderiaceae_C > LMDS01. The sequence goes on from JALYHO010000185.1 coordinate 2,848, forward strand.
GCCACGCGCCTCGGTCAGGGCGATCGGGTCGCCCTCGGCGATGCCATCGGTCGCCGCGCTCACGGCGAGCAGGCCGTTGTTGAGCGCGTTGCGCAGATAGATGCGCGAAAAACTTTGCGCGACGATGGCCCGGATCCCGGCACACAGGATCGCGGTGACGGTCAGTTCGGTGATCGGCCCGTCGCCGAAGCGGCGGCCGGCGACGAGGATGTCACCCTCGCGGACACTCGCGGCGAAAGTGGGCCGGTCGGACTCGAACAGGTAGCGACGCAACTGCACCGGGTCCGGGGTGGCCCGGCGGCGTGCGGGGGACAAGATCGCGTCGGTCCCGACGTCGTCGCCGAAACACCGGGCGCGCCCACTCAGCGGAAGCAGTCTGCTCATCACGCCGCCCTCCGCTCTCCGCCGCCGAGCTGGCCGGTGACCGCGGCGCGCGCGCATTCGGCCGGCGACGCGAGGTAGACCTGCGTCGCGGCGTCATGCCAGCGACCCTCGAAGTGCCGGTACGCGGTCGACGCGACACGCACCCCCTGCGAATGCTCGCCTCCGCAAGGGGCGCAGTCGCCACCGCCGGGGGAGAGGATCTGCGCCCCGTAGCGGACGAATTCGTCGAGCATCCCGAGTGCCTCCATGTCGGCCCGGACCCGCGCCGAGGCCGGGGTGACCACCAGGCGCACCCCCGGCACCGGGCCGCCCCCCTTGCGCAGCACGTCGAGCGCCTGGGCATAGTCCTTCAACCGGCCACCGATGCGGCTGCCCAGATGGACGGTGTCGATCGACGTCGGCGGCGCGACGGAGAGCGGGAGCACCCGCCGCGACGGATCCGGCAGCGCCACCATCGGCTCGACCTCTCCCATCTCGACCGCGATCGACCCGGCATAGCGGGCCCCTGGATCGGGCAGCTCGGCCACCAGCGCGGCTGCGGCACGGGCGCCGATGCGTGGGGCGAGGTATTCGCGGGTCTTGATGTCGCAGCGAAAGAGCGCCGCCTTGGCGCCGGTCTCGACCGCCATGTTCGCAAGCACGATGCGGTCGTCCATGTCGAGCCGGGCCACGCCGGGACCGCCGAACTCGAGCGCCCGGTGCGCGGCGCCGTCGGCTCCGATGCGGCCCACCAAGGCCAGCGCCAGGTCACGAGCCGAGACGCCGGGCCGCAGTCGCCCGGACAGGTCGATCCGGATCGTGGCCGGGACCCGCAACCACAGTTGCCCGCAGTAGAGCACCCCTGCCAGGTCGGCGGGCCCGACGCCGGTCGCGAACGCATTGAGCGCTCCGTAGCACACGGCTTGCGCATCGACACCCACGGCCACGTGACCCGGCAACGCCAGGCCGGTTTCCAATACGACCTGATGGCCCGCACCCTGTTCCGCGGCGAACAACCTCACTCCGTGGTCGCGCGCATAGTCGGTCACTGCGCGCTGCGAGCCGGGCGGCGCGGCATCGCACGACCCCTCGAGATGGTCGAGTGCGAAGGCGATGCGGCGCGCGTCGAACGGGGCCCGCGGGGTCCCGCCGTCCAAACGCGCGAGATAAGCCAAAGCCGTGGGGAGAGTGACGTCGTTGCCCAGGACGAGGTCGGGCCGGACGACCGCGATCTCATCGGCTCGCACGGTGCGACCGGCCGCCCGGGACAACAACTTTTCTGCAAGGGTCAGGGAGCTCATGCAGCAGTTGTATGGCGTCCGTTCGACCGCAGCAAATCCATCCGGGGTCCGAGTGGGAGGAATTGCGGACCATTGCAGCGGCTTCGCCACGCAAGGTGTCCCGCGCTGACCTTTGCGACGATCGTTATCGGTTGAGGGTCTATTTCTTGGCCTGCAGCCTGGCGAATGCCTGGGCCATGGCGGACGACGCCGGCGCTGGCGGCACGCCGCCCCGGTTCGGCGCCTGCGGCGCGCGCTCGTGGCGCGAGGCGGCCCGGAACTGCGGGCCGGGAACGGTCCGCGCAGCGGACCCGGGGTCTTGCTTCATGGTCAAGGAGATGCGCTTGCGATCGACGTCGATCTCGAGCACCCTGACCTTGACGATGTCCCCGGTCTTGACGACCTCGCGCGCATCGGTGACGAACTTGTCGGCCAGTTGACTGACATGGATCAAGCCGTCCTGGTGGACACCGACGTCGACGAAGGCGCCGAACTGGGCCACGTTGCTGATGGTGCCCTCGAGCGTCATGCCGGGTCGCAGGTCGGAGAGGGTCTCGACGCCGTCGGCCAGTCGCGCCACCTTGAATCCCGGACGCGGGTCGCGGCCTGGCTTTTCGAGTTCGGCCAATACGTCGCGCACGGTGATGATGCCGAAGCGCGCGTCGGCGTAGGCCTCGGGCCGTAGCGTTCGAATGACATCGCGGCGCCCCATCACCTCGACCGCGGGTTTGCGCAGCGTGCTCAGGAGTCTTTCGACGAGCGGATAGGTTTCGGGGTGGACGCCGGACTCGTCGAGCGGGTTGTCGCCGCCGCGGATGCGCAGAAAGCCGGCGCTTTGTTCGAAGGTCTTGGGGCCCAGGCCGGCGACCTCCAGCAACTGCCCGCGGTGCCTGAAGGCGCCGTTCGCATCGCGCCAGCGCACGATGTTGGTCGCCACCGTGGCACTGAGCCCCGAGACGCGGGCCAGGAGGGGCGAGGACGCCGTGTTGAGGTCGACCCCGACCGAGTTGACGCAATCCTCCACCACGGTCGCCAGGGTGCGCGCCAACTCACCCTGGTTGACGTCATGTTGATACTGGCCCACGCCGATGCTCTTGGGGTCGATCTTGACCAGTTCGGCGAGCGGGTCCTGCAAGCGGCGGGCGATGCTCACGGCGCCCCGCAGGCTCACATCCATGTCGGGCAGTTCCCGGCTCGCGTACTCGCTGGCCGAATAGACCGACGCGCCGGCTTCGCTCACCACCACCTTGTCCAGGCGGGTCGCGGCCGTGCCGCCCTGGATGCGTTTGATCAAATCGCCCGCGAGTCGATCGGTCTCGCGGCTTGCGGTGCCGTTGCCGATGGCAATCAGATCCACCTGGTGGCTCGCGCAAAGTCGCGCGAGCGTGTGCAGCGCGCCTTCCCAGTCGCGCCGTGGTTCGTGCGGGTAGACGGTGTCGGTGGCGAGGACCTTGCCGGTGGCGTCGACCACCGCGACCTTGCAGCCGGTGCGTATGCCCGGATCCAGGCCCATCACGACGCGCGGCCCGGCGGGAGCGGCCAGCAGCAGGTCGCGCAGGTTCTCGGCGAATACCTTGATCGCCACGGCTTCGGCGTTTTCGCGCAGGCGGGCGAAGAGGTCACGCTCCAGGCTCAGACTCAGCTTGACCTTCCAGGCCCAGGCGACCGACTTGCGCAACAGATCGTCCGCCGGGCGGCCGGCATGGCTCCATTTCAGATGCACGGCGATGTGGCCTTCGGCCGGCGTGGGCTGGCCGGCAACGAGGCCGCCCGGTGGCGTCACGAGCCGCGCCTCGAGCCATTCTTGGGCCCGACCTCGCAAGACTGCCAGGGCACGGTGCGAAGGCACGGTGCGGATCGGCTCGGCATGGTCGAAATAGTCGCGGAACTTGGCCGCCTCGGGGTGGAGGGGGTCCTTGCCGTCGAGGAGTCTACTTTGCAGATGAGCCTCGCTCCAGAGCCAATCACGCAGTGTCGCCACGAGCGCCGGGTCTTCCGCCCAGCGCTCGGCCAGGATGTCCCGCACACCGTCGAGCACCGCGGGCACGTCGGCGAAACCCGCCTCTGGCTGCAGGAACGCGACCGCTTCGTCCGCCGGGACGCGCGACGGATCGTCGAAAAGCAGATCGGCCAGCGGCTCGAGCCCGGCCTCTCGCGCGAGCATCGCCTTGGTCCGGCGTTTCAGCTTGAACGGGAGATAGAGGTCTTCGAGCTCTTGTTTGGTCGGCGCCGCCTCGATCGCTGCGCGCAAGCCGGGGGTCAGCTTGCCTTGCTCGTCGATGCTCTTGAGAACGGCCGCGCGCCGGTCGGCAAGTTCGCGGAGGTAGGCCAGGCGGGCCTCGAGCTCGCGCAGCTGCACGTCGTCGAGATTGTCCGTCGCTTCCTTGCGATAGCGAGCGATGAAGGGCACCGTGGCGCCGCCGTCGAGCAAGTCGACGGCCGACTGAACCTGGGCCGGGCGAACCTTGAGTTCGGCGGCCAGTTGCGAAATGATGGGTTCCAAGGGGCGGGGCCACGCCGCGATGAGCAGCCGGCCGAATACGAAAGCGCCGCAGTGTGCCACACGGCAGCCACCCCCCTGGGCGACCCGACGGGGTGTTTTGCGGTTACTCGGACGCCGCGGACGCAGGCGGGGCCGGGTGGGTCTCGACCGTCACGGTTTCGCGCAATATTCCTCCGCCCTTGACGCTGCCGCTCTCGGTCGTGTTGGGGGCGGCTTTCATGCGGGCGATGCAGTCGACCTTCTCGTCGCCGCTCAGGAGGTCGCAACGTTCCTTGGCGTTTTTGCCGTACTTTGCCCCTCGGTCGTTGAGCATGCCCTGCCGCGAGGCCTCCAGCGCGGCACCGGCTTCCTTGAGACAGGTGGCCTGCGCCTGCCCGGAGGTCCCGCTCAGGCAGCGCGCCCTCTCCTGCTCGTAACGCGCTTTCGCATCTGCCGAGGCGGCGGGTTCGGCCGCGAAGGCGGCGCAGGTGCTCAAGCCGAGGAAACAGCCGGTGGCGCAGGCGCCGACGATGCGGCGAAGTGTCGATACGTGGTTGTTCATGGAAGGCTCGTCAGTCGCGATGCCACGCAGTCTAGGAGCCATCGCCATCACCGTCTGTCGGACACGCGCGCACGGTCACGGCCTGCCGTCCGGGCTGAGGCGTAGGACGACGCCCTCGACTTCAACCCGTGCCGCGCTGCAGCACGCCACGACCCGCCGCGACGCCGGTGGCGAGACACGCGGTGAGCAGGTAGCCCCCGGTCGGCGCCTCCCAGTCCAGCATTTCGCCTGCACAGTACACACCCGGGGCTGCGCGCAGCATCAAGTGGGCGTCGAGGGACTCGAAGCGGACCCCGCCGGCACTGCTGATGGCCTCGTCGATGGGACGCGCGGCAGCGAGGTTCAGGGGCAGGTGCTTGAGCGCGGCGGCCAGACGCTCGGCGTCGAGAAAAGCCTCCCGTGGCAGCAATTCGCGCAGCAGGGCGGCTTTGACTCCCTCGAGGCCGAGCCGACTCTTGAGGTGGGTCGAGAGCGACCTGGAGCCGCGCGGGCGTCGCACTTCGGCCAGGACGACATCGGCGCTGCGTTGAGGCAGCAGGTCGAGGGCCACCTGGGCATACCCGCTTGCCTTGATCGTTTCGCGCACCGGTGCCGAAAGCGCGTAGACGAGACTGCCCTCGACACCGCCCGCGGTGACCACGAATTCACCGGCGAGAGGCGCACCTTGCAAGGCCAGCGCGACGTTTTTCACCGGGTGGCCGGCAAACGCACTGCGAAAGTGGGCGCTCCATCCGTGCGGCTCGTCGGCTCCCGGCCGGGCCACGTCGAACCCGCAGTTCGACGGTTCGAGCGCAGCGACCTCGGCGCCGCGGCCCTGGAGCCAGGGCACCCAGGCGCCGTCCGAGCCGAGCCGTGCCCAACTCCCACCCCCGAGCGCCAGCACCACGGCGTCCGGGGCTACGGCGCGCTCGCCGTCGGGGCCCTGCAGCCTTAAGCCGCCGTCGTCGTTCCAGCCGAGCCAGCGCGTTCGCATATGAAACATCACCCCGGCGGCACGCAGCCGCTGCAGCCAGGCGCGCAACAGCGGCGCCGCCTTGAGATCGGTCGGAAAGACCCTGCGGGAGCTGCCGACGAAGGTCGAGATGCCCAGACCGGCCGCCCAGGCCCGCACCTCGGTCGGCCCGAAGTCGCGCAGCAGCGGCTCCAGGACGGAGCGGCGCGCGCCATAGCGGCCGAGAAAGGTCTCGAACGGTTCGCCGTGCGTCAGGTTGAGCCCCCCTCGTCCGGCGAGCAGGAACTTGCGCCCGACCGAGGGCATCGCGTCGTAGAGGTCGACCCGGGCGCCGCCGGCGGCCAGCACATCGGCCGCCATCAGTCCGGCGGGACCGCCGCCGATGACGGCGACATGGAGGTGAGCAGTGGGCATGGGAGCAGGGGGCGGCATCGACGCGGCGGCGCAGTGTGGCACAAGGGCGTAAGAATCGGCCGGCAGCGGCGACCCAAGGGCTGTCGCCTGTCGCCTTGCCGATCTCGAGGAGTTGACCATGCCCTTGCCGCTTCGAACCGTCCCGCTGCTGGTGGCCGCAATGGCACTGATTTGCGCCGGCCTTGCGCCGGCGCTGGCGGCGCCATCCTGCAGCGTGCTCAGCACGGACCCGTCTCCCTCCGTGGTCGAGCTCTACACGTCCGAAGGCTGCAGCTCTTGTCCGCCGGCCGACCGGTGGTTGTCGCGGGTGAACGCCGAACCCCGCGTGGTCGCGCTCGCCTTCCATGTCGACTACTGGGACCGGTTGGGCTGGAAGGACCGGTTCGCAAGTGCCGAGTACACCGGGCGCCAATCGCAGCAGCAGGGGGTCAGCGGCGCGCGCTTCAGCTACACGCCGCAGGTGCTCGTGGATGGTGTCGACCGCCCGGATTGGGCCCGAGAGCCGCTCGGCACGGCGCCGCGTCAGCCCGCGACCGTGAGCGTGCGGCTTTCCCGCGAGGCGGGCCAGGCAAGCGC
>JALYHO010000186.1 GCA_030776545.1 Pseudomonadota bacterium
GCTACGACAAGGCGAAGACCGCGCGCGAGGTCGCCGAACTCGGCGTGCGCGCGGGCTGCGAATTCGACAAGAACTCCAGTGGGCCGTTTCACGTCCACACCCTCAAATTGAAAGCGGGAGCCTGAGCATGGCCACGATCGACATCAAGGTGCCGGACATCGGCGATTTCAAGGACGTGGCGGTGATCGAGGTGCTCGTGCGCCCTGGCGACAAGGTCGAGGTCGAGCAATCGCTGGTGACCGTCGAGAGCGACAAGGCATCGATGGAGATCCCCTCCTCGCACGCCGGGGTGGTCGCGTCGGTGGCAGTCAAGGTCGGAGACAAGATCAACGAAGGCTCGGTCATCCTGCAACTGGATGCCGCCGCCAGCGCGGAACCTGCACCGGTACCGGCGCCGTCACCTGCTCCTGTCCAGGCGCCCGCAGCGCCCGCCGCAGCCTCGCCCGTGCCCACGCCTTCGCCCGCGGGAGGCGCCGACATCGAGTGCGACCTCGTCGTCATCGGTGCCGGCCCCGGCGGCTATTCGGCGGCCTTCCGCGCTGCCGACCTCGGCATGAAAGTCGTGTTGATCGAGCGTTACGCGACGCTCGGCGGCGTCTGCCTGAATGTCGGCTGTATTCCGTCCAAGGCGCTGCTGCACGTGGCGTCGGTCATGGACGAGGTCAAGCATTTCGACAGCTACGGCATCACGTTTGCACCGCCGCAGATCGATCTCGCCAAGCTCAGGACCCACAAAGACAAGGTGGTCGGCAAGCTGACGGGGGGCCTGACGGCGATGGCCCGGATGCGCAAGGTCACGGTATTGCAGGGAACGGCGACGTTCATCGACCCGTTCCACCTCGCGGTGGCACTCGTCCAGGGGAACACCCAGACCCTGAAATTCCGCCAAGCGGTCATCGCCGCCGGCTCCGAAGCCGTGAACCTGCCGTTCCTGCCCCAGGGCGACCCGCGCGTCGTGACCTCGACCGGTGCGCTGGCGCTGCGCCAGAACCCGAAGCGCATGTTGATCGTCGGGGGCGGCATCATCGGGCTCGAAATGGGCACGGTCTACTCGACCCTGGGCGCGCGCCTGGACGTGGTCGAAATGCTCGACGGACTGATGCAGGGGGCGGACCGAGACCTGGTCAAGGTGTGGCAGAAAATGAATGCGCCGCGCTTCGACCGCATCATGCTCAAGACCAAGACCGTCGGTGCGGAGGCAACCCAGGACGGCATCCTGGTGCGTTTCGAAGGCGAGGGCGCGCCCGAGCCGCAACTCTACGACATGGTGCTGCAAGCGGTCGGACGGGTTCCCAACGGCAAGCGCATCGGCGCCGACAAGGCCGGGGTGACGGTGACCGACCGCGGGTTCATTCCGGTGGACATCCAGATGCGGACCAATGTGGGCCACATTTTCGCGATCGGCGACATCATCGGACAACCGATGCTCGCTCACAAGGCGGTCCACGAGGGACACGTCGCGGCCGAGGTCGCGGCCGGCGACTCCCGGGCCGCCTTCGACGCCCGCGTGATCCCGAGTGTCGCCTACACCGATCCGGAGGTGGCGTGGGTCGGACTCACCGAGGACGAGGCGCGCGCGCAAGGCGTGGCCGTCCGCAAGGGCCTGTTTCCCTGGAACGCTTCCGGTCGTGCCATCGCCAACGGCCGCGACGAGGGCTTTACCAAGCTCATCTTCGATGCAACGACCCACGCGATCGTCGGCGGTGGCATCGTCGGCACCCACGCCGGCGACATGATCGGCGAGATCGCGCTGGCGATCGAGATGGGCGCCGACGCCGTGGACATCGGCAAGACCATCCACCCGCACCCGACCCTCGGCGAGACCATCGGGCTCGCCGCCGAAGCGTTCGAGGGCGCTTGCACCGATCTGCCTCCGGTCAAGCGCTGAAGCGGGGACGGGGCTCTGCCGCTCGCCCTGAGCTTGAAGGGCCCGTGACTGGGCATGCAGGGGTTCTGACACGCTCAGACACGGCGTTAGGCGGCGCACGCGCGGCTTCGACTGCTTCAGCCCGAACGGTGGAGGGGATTCCTCCCGTTCGCGCTGGGCTTGTCGGAGGGCCGGTGACTGGGCGCGCGACAAGCTCCAGGCCGCTCGAGTGATCGCAGGTTCCCACCACGGGCACGTGGCTCGCACGAGGATGTTGTGCTCAAGTCTCGGCCCGCCAGGCCGAGAAAAGGGGGTTCACCGGATGCCCTGACACGTGACCTATCCCCACCTGGTTCTGCCATTGCACGCGACCCGAGTCCCGCTGATGCGGCAGGCCCGCGCGGCCGGGCTGTGCGCATGGCGGATCGTCGTCGGCTGGTTGATGGCCTGGGGGCTGGCCTGCGCGCCGCTCTCGGCCCGCGCCTTCGATGCCGACACCATGCTGCGCGCCGCGGCGCGCCATGGTCCGCGCGCCGTGGCCGGGGTCCGGGCCCTGCAGGCGGCACTGGCCAGCCTCGACGGCGCGGACGATGCGACCCGGTTGCGGGTCATCAATGACTTCTTCAACCGTCGGATCGAATTCAAGACCGATCAGGAGGTGTGGGGTGTTGACGACTACTGGGCCAGCCCGCTGGAGATGCTGGGCAAGGGCGCCGGCGATTGTGAAGACTACGTGATCGGCAAATATTTCAGCCTGCTGGTCGCGGGCGTACCGGTGAGCAAGATGCGCCTCGTCTATGTGCGGGCGACCCTCGGAGGTCCGGCTGGCATCGTGGCCGCCCACATGGTGCTGGCCTACTATCCCGCATCCGGGGCCGAGCCGTTGGTACTCGACAATCTCATCGCCGAGATCAGGCCGGCTCACCAGCGGCCCGACCTGGCGCCGGTCTTCAGCTTCAACGGCGAAGGCCTGTGGCAGGGCGTGAGTGAACGGCGGGCGAGCGACCCGGCCGGGCGGCTGTCGCCCTGGCGCGAGGTGATGGACAAGGCCAGGGCGGAAGGATTTCTATGAAACAAGAGGCAAAGCGCATATGTCGCTGATCCGTCAGATCTGGCTGTTGCTGTTGGGCACCTTGGTGGTGGCTCTGGTCGCGAGCGTGACGGTCACCGCCGGCGCTGCGCGCGACGCGCTGCAAACACAGTTGCGTATGAAAAACAGCGACAACGCCACCGCCATCGCGCAGGTGCTGTCGCAGCAAAAAGGCCAGCCCGACCTGATGGCCATGGTGGCCTCGGCGCAATTCGACACGGGCTTCTACCACCTGATCCGGGTGGTCGACCCGGGCGGCAAGATTCTCTATTCGCGCGAGGAATCGGCCGCGCCGCGGCGCGCGCCCGGCTGGTTCGTGGCCTGGTTCCCGATCTCCGCCGAGCCTGGGATCGCTCAGGTCTCCGACGGCTGGCGTGCGCTCGGCCGGGTCGAGGTCGTCAGCCAGACCGCCTATGCCCACGATGAACTCTGGCGCGGCAGCCAGCGGGCCGTCGCGGTGCTGGCGGTGGTCGGCGTCATCGCGGGATTGCTCGCGACGTTGGCGATCGGTCGCATCCGCCGGCCGCTCGAGGAAACCGTGCAACAGGCGGCTTCACTGCAACGCGGTGAATACGTCACCCTGGCCGAGCCCGACGTGCCCGAGTTGCGCCGCCTGACCCGGGCGATGAATTCGATGGTCTCGCGCCTGCGGGTGGTGTTCGAGGGCCAGGCCGCCCAGGTCGAGAGCTTGCGCCGCCAGGCCAGTTGCGATGCGCTGACCGGGCTGGCCAACCGCGGCCAGTTCATGGCGCAGCTCGGCGCGGCATTGCAGCGCGAAGACGGGACCGCCGCCGGGGGCGTGGTCTTGTTGCGCGTCGTCGATCTGGCGGAATTGAACCGGACCCTCGGGCATGCCCGTGTCGACGCCGTGATCGTGGCGGTCGGCGATACCCTGCGAGCGTGGTCGGGCCGGGTCGCAGGCGCCTTCGTCGGGCGTCTCAATGGCTCGGATTTCGGTTTGGTGCTGGCCGAAGGGGGAGTTTCCGAGGCGTGCGCCACGGCGATCCTGGGGTCGCTGCGCGAAGTGCTGGCCGATGTCGGGGCCGGTGTCGCCGTGGTCGCCAGTGCGGTCGAGACCCGCCACGGTGCCCCGCTCGCTTCGGTGCTGGGTGCCGCCGACCTGGCGCTCGCGCAGGCCGAAAGCGCCGGCCCCTTCAGCGTCCGGGCCGGTGCGAGCGCCCTCGGCACCTGGGCTGCGCTCGGGCAGCACGGATGGCGGGAACAAGTCCGCGACGCCTTGGCCGACGGCCGGGCCCGACTCGCCACCTTTCCGGTCGTCGACCGCAGCCAACGGTTGATCCACCTCGAATGCCCGCTGCGTCTGCAATTGCAGCCCGACGGACCGTTCGAGACGGCGGCCCAGTGGTTGCCGCTGGCGGTCCGCAGCCGTCTGACGACGGCCACCGACGAACGCGCGCTCGCGCTCGCCCTGGAAGACATCGCCCACGACGGCCAGCCCCGCGGGGTCAATCTTTCGCCGGCCTCGTTGGCCGACAGCGCCTTCGCCGGACGGTTGCGAACACTGCTCCAGACCCGCCCGCGGGAGGCCCGGATGATCTGGCTCGAAGTCGGCGAGATCGCCGCGGCCGAACAGTTCGAACGGGTTCGGGAACTCGCGCGCCAGGTGCGGCCGACCGGTGCCCGTTTCGGGCTGGAACACGCCGGCGAGCGCCTCGCTCGCATCGACCGGCTGTTCGAGGCCGGGCTCGACTATGTGAAGATCGACGCCGCGACCGCGCACGGCGTCCACGCCGACGCGAATCGTGCGGGCTTCGTCAAAGGTTTGGTCACGATGCTGCACAGCCTGTCGCTGCAAGTGTTCGTCGAAGGGGTCGTGGACGAGGGCGACGCGCAGGTCCTGTGGGAGGCTGGGGTCGACGGCATCACCGGACCCTGGGCACAGCTGGCGGCCACCGCTTGATCCCCAGCCGACGCCACGACGAGGCGCCCCCACGGTAACGCCCGGGGCCGTTCAGGCGATCTCGCCGCAATGCAGCTCGAACTGCCCGGCGCGCCAGTCGTTGAAATAGTGCTTCAACGTCTCTCGCACGGTCCGAAAGGCGAGTTCGTCCCACGGGACCTCTTCCTCGCGAAAGAGCCTCGCCTCGATGGTTTCGGGTCCAGGCGCGAACTCGGTGTCGAGCAGCCGAGCGCGGTAGTAGAGATGGACCTGGCCCACCCGGACCACGCTCAGGACGGTGAAAAGCCCGAGCAGTTCGAAATGCGCGCCGGCTTCCTCGTCGGTCTCGCGCGCGGCCCCCTGTTCGACCGTCTCGCCCAACTCCATGAAACCCGCCGGCAGGGTCCACAGCCCATATTTTGGTTCGATGTTGCGGCGGCACAGCAGCACCTGGTCGCCCCAAACGGGCACCGTGCCGACCACGTTGAGTGGGTTTTCGTAGTGCACCGTGTGGCAGACCGAGCAGGTGGCGCGCTCGCGGTTATCTTCGGGCGGAATCGAATACACCGTGGCGCCGCCGCAGACCTTGCAATGCTTGATGCTGTGCGGGATCAACATGCGGCCGAGTGTAGCCCGCCCCCTGCGGGGCGGCGCCCCGCGCGGGCGACGTGGCATCATTGCATGGCCGGTCGCCCGAAGACCCTCCCCCTCGAATCACCGCCAGCCCAGGAGCGCCCCGATGACCTACGTTTTCACGCCGCCGGCGGCTGCCGCCGTGGCGGTCCAGGGCGGCGCCGCCGGCGCGCTCTTTCCGGTCCATCGCATCTACTGCGTCGGCCGCAACTACGTGGATCACGCGATCGAGATGGGGCACAGCGGCCGCGAGGCCCCCTTCTTCTTCATGAAGCCCGCCGACGCGGTCCTGCCCGTGGCCGAAGGCGTGGTCGGACGCATGCATTACCCGAGCCTCACGCGCAGCCTTCACCACGAGCTCGAACTGGTGGTGGCGATCGGGCGGGGGGGCCGCGACATCCCCGCCGCCGACGCCGATGCGCACATTTGGGGCTACGCTGTCGGGCTCGACATGACCCGCCGCGACCTGCAAGCCGAGGCCAAGAAGCAGGGCCGGCCCTGGTCGACCGGCAAGGGCTTCGACGAGTCGGCGCCGATCGGACCGATTCGGCGGGCGCAGGATTGCCGGCTCGACGCCCAGACCCGTCTCTCGCTCGAGGTCAACGGCCAGCCTCGCCAGGCCAGCACGCTCGGCAAGCTGATCTGGAGCGTGCCCGAGGTGATCGAGCACCTCTCGCGCGCCTGGGAGCTGGCGCCGGGCGACCTGATCTTCACGGGGACGCCCGAAGGCGTGGCCGCCGTCGAGGTGGGGGATACGCTGAGCGCCCGGATCGACGGCGTGGGTTCGCTGTCGGTCCAGATCGTCGGTCGCTGAGCCGCCCACCTGCACCGAGGGAACCTGCGGTGAAGCTCCACCACTACTTCCGTTCTTCCGCGTCCTGGCGGGTTCGAATCGCGCTCGCCCTGAAAGGCCTGGAGTGCGAACTGGTGCCCGTGCACCTGCTGCGCCAGGAACACATGTCGGAGCCATTCGGGGCCCTCACGCCGTCCCATCTCGTCCCATTGCTCCAGGTCGGCGACGCGGTGCTCACCCAGTCCATGGCCATCATCGAGTATCTGGACGAGTGCCACCCGGCGCCGGCCCTGCTGCCGGGGTCCGCGCTCGACCGCGCGCGCATCCGTTCGCTGGCCCAGGACATGGCGTGCGAAATCCATCCGCTGGACAACCTGCGCGTGCTGCGCTTCCTGGTGCACGACCTCAAGGTCGACGAGGCCGACAAGACCCGGTGGTACAAGCACTGGGTGGAGAAGGGGCTCGGGGTCGTCGAACAACGCCTCGCGGGCGACCCGCGCAGCGGCCGCTTTTGCCACGGCGACACGCCCACGCTTGCCGACTGCGTACTCGTCCCGCAGGTGATGAACGGCCAACGTTTCGAATGCCGGCTCGATCACGTGCCGACCGTGATGCGGGTGTTTGACCACTGCATGACGCTCGATGCGTTCGCCAGCACCCAGCCCTCGGCTTATCCAGAGGCCGTCGTCTGAGGGGAATCGCCTTTGCCTTGCAGCCAGGCCCCCGTTTCGAGGGCGCCGGTGCCTGCATGACGCTGCGTGAAGGGGGGGTGAGCGCGGCTCCCTATGCGAGCTTCAATCTGGGATCGGGAGTGGGCGATGATCCTGTCGCGGTGGCGCACAACCGGCAACGCCTTCAGGCGGCGTGCGGCGCGCAACCGGTTTTCATCGAGCAGGTCCACGGGACTCGCGTCGTCCGATTGACAGCGGCGGACGGCGCCCGGGGCGCTCCCGTCCACGTGGCCGACGCGAGCGTCACCAGCGAGCCCGGCCTGGCCTGCGCGGTGCTCGTCGCAGAC
>JALYHO010000187.1 GCA_030776545.1 Pseudomonadota bacterium
TCCCGGGCCCGAGCAGCGCATCGGCCGCCTTGAGTGCCGCCGGCGACACCGGCGGCGCCGCGTTCGCGTTTCACGGCTTCCTGCCGCAGCGCGGTGGCGAGCGCAGGCTCGCCTTGCAGACGTTGGCGGCCAGTCCGCTGACCCAGGTGGTGTTCGAGGCGCCGCATCGGATCGACGCCCTGGCGGCGGCGCTGGCTGAGGCCTGCGGGGCGCGCCGGGTGACCGTCTGCCGGGAATTGACCAAGCAGTTCGAGACCATCCACGACCTGCCTGCGACCGACTTGCCGGCCTGGCTCGCCGCCGACCCGCACCGCAGCCGGGGCGAATTCGTGCTGGTGGTGCATGCCCAGGCCGAAGTGGGAGAGCGGCCCGGCCACGACGGCGCGTTGCGCACCCTGCTCGCGGCCCTGCCCCTCAAGCAGGCGGTCGCGCTGGCGGCCGAACTCACCGGTGCGCCAAGAAACGCGCTCTATGAGCGCGCCCTGGCGCTCAAAAAGGGCGCGGGGGGCGGGGCCGAATGAAGGGGCGAACGGGTAGGGGACGTTCCGCCTGAAGGGCGAATGGGTGGGGGCGGGGTGCGGGGTGCGCCAGCGTGCGCGCAAGGCCAATTCTCGGGCCCGGCCGTCGGCTGCGTTCGACTCCTACAATCGTGGGGTCTTCCCCAGGAAAGTGCCGATGATCTCCCGCGAACCCACGATCGAACGCCTGGCCATCGCCCGCTCGCTGCTGCTCGAACCCTTCGGTTTGAGCGAAGCCACCCTCTCGAAGGCGCTGGCGGCGATCGCGACCCACCGGATCGACGACGCCGACCTGTATTTCCAGTACACCCGCAGCGAAGGGTGGAGTCTCGAGGAAGGCATCGTCAAAAGCGGCACGTTCGGCATCGACCAGGGCGTCGGCGTGCGCGCGGTCGCCGGCGAGAAGACCGCCTTCGCCTACTCCGACGACATTTCGCAAGCCGCGCTGCTCGACGCGGCCGCGACCGTGCGCACCATCGCAGCGGCGGGCCAGAGCCGACGGGTCAAGGTCGGTGCGCCGCGCAAGGTGGCCGCGAGCCGCGTGCTCTATGCGCCGATGGACCCGATCGCGACGCTGGACAGCACCCAGAAAGTCGCGCTGCTCGAAAAGGTCGAAAAGCTCGCCCGCTCGAAGGACCCGCGGATCGTTCAGGTGATGGCCGGACTGGCCGGCGAATACGACGTGGTGATGGTCGCCCGGGCCGACGGGACCCTGGCGGCCGACGTGCGCCCTTTGGTTCGGCTGTCGGTGACCGTGATCGCCGAGCAGACCATCGGCGGCGAAGTCCGCCGCGAAGTCGGCTCCGGCGGCGGGGGTGGCCGCTTCGGTTTCGGGTATTTCCACGACGAAGTGATCGAAAGCTACGTGCAGGACGCCGTCGGCGCCGCGCTCACCAACCTCGAATCCAGGCCGGCCAAGGCCGGCGAGATGAGCGTCGTCCTCGGCCCCGGGTGGCCGGGCGTGCTTCTGCACGAGGCCATCGGGCACGGCCTCGAAGGCGACTTCAATCGCAAGGGATCGAGCGCCTTCAGCGGCCGGATCGGCCAGCGCGTCGCGGCCCGGGGTGTCACCGTGCTCGACGACGGCACCTTGCCCGACCGGCGCGGCTCGCTCAATGTCGACGACGAAGGCAACGCGACACAACGCAACGTGCTGATCGAAGACGGCATTCTCAAGGGCTACATCCAGGATTCCATGAACGCGCGCCTGATGGGCGTGGCCCCGACCGGCAACGGTCGGCGCGAAAGCTACGCCGCGGTCCCGATGCCGCGCATGACCAACACCTACATGCTGGGTGGCGACAAGACCCGCGAGGAAATCGTCGCGGGCCTCAAGCGCGGGCTGTATGCGACCAACTTCGGCGGCGGGCAGGTCGACATCACCAGCGGCAAGTTCGTGTTTTCCGCCAGTGAGGCGTTCTGGGTCGAGAACGGCAAGATCCAGTATCCCGTCAAGGGGGCGACGCTGATCGGCAACGGCCCGGACGCGTTGACCCGGGTGAGCGCGATCGGCAACGACATGCGGCTCGACCCTGGGGTCGGCGTTTGCGGCAAGGAGGGCCAGAGCGTGCCGGTCGGCGTGGGCCAGCCGACCCTGCGCATCGACCGCCTGACCGTCGGCGGCACGGCCTGATCCGCCCCGGCCTGTGCTACAGTCGCTCGCAATGTCGACCTGCTCCCCCTACTTTTTTGCGTACTTTTGGTTCTCGCACCGCTCGGCGGCAGGAGAGGCAAGCGCATACGCAACGTAGACAGCGCACCCCATCTCCAGAAACCGCCGGGCCTCACCCGGCGGTTTTTTTTCGTCCCCCCCAGTTCCGAGGCTGTCCCCAGGAGACCCACCCATGACGACGAATTCGAACGCCAGCGCCAGCGAGGGTTGGTATGCGCACAGCGAACGCACCAGCCAGACCGACGACCAGCGGATCAAGGACGTGACGCCGCTGCCGCCGCCGGAGCATCTGATCCGCTTCTTTCCGATCGCGGGCACGCCGGTCGAGACCCTCATCGGGAGCACCCGCCAGTCGATCCGCCGCATCATGCAGAAGAAGGACGACCGCTTGCTCGTGATCATGGGCCCGTGCTCGATCCACGATCCGCTCGCCGCCAACGAATACGCGCGGCGACTGTTGGTGCAACGCGAAAAATACCAGGGCACGCTCGAGATCGTCATGCGTGTCTATTTCGAGAAGCCGCGCACGACCGTCGGCTGGAAGGGCTTGATCAACGACCCCTACCTCGACGAGACCTACCGCATCGACGAAGGACTGCGTATCGCCCGCCAGCTCTTGCTGGAGATCAATCGGGCCGGCATGCCGGCGGGCAGCGAGTTCCTCGACGTGATCTCACCCCAATACATCGGCGACCTGATCTCGTGGGGGGCGATCGGCGCGCGCACGACGGAAAGCCAGGTCCACCGTGAGCTCGCGTCGGGCATTTCGGCGCCGATCGGTTTCAAGAACGGCACCGACGGCAACATCCGGATCGCGATCGACGCGATCCAGGCGGCGGCACGCCCGCATCATTTTCTATCGGTCCACAAGAATGGCCAGGTGGCGATCGTCGAAACCCGCGGCAACCAGGACTGCCACGTGATCCTGCGCGGCGGCAAGACGCCCAACTACGACGCCACCCACGTCGCGGCCGCCTGCGCCGAGATCCAGGCCGCCCAGCTCGACTGCACCCTGATGGTCGATTGCAGCCAC
The DNA here is from genome assembly GCA_030776545.1 of Pseudomonadota bacterium. Taxonomy (GTDB): domain Bacteria; phylum Pseudomonadota; class Gammaproteobacteria; order Burkholderiales; family Burkholderiaceae_C; genus LMDS01. Next base: position 3,224 of record JALYHO010000187.1, read on the forward strand.
GCCAACAGCAGCAAGCAGCATGAGCGCCAGCTCGACGTCGCGCGCGACGTCGCCACCCAGCTGCGCGCCGGCAGCCGCTGCATCTTCGGGGTGATGGTCGAGAGCCACCTGCACGGCGGCGCCCAGAAGTTCAGCGCCGGTCGCGACGACCCCGCCCGGCTGGCCTACGGGCAAAGCATCACCGATGGGTGCCTGGGTTGGGAGCAGTCCCTGGAGGTGCTGGAGGTGTTGAGCGCGGCCGTGGAGGGCCGCCGGGCATCGGGGGCTTGAACCCATGCAACCGTCGGGGACACCTATGAGGCGTCTCGGGACAGGCGCTCGCTTTTCCAGTAGACGTCGTCACCGCCCAGACCGTCCAGGTTGGCTCGGTTGAGCACTCGCGCGAGCACGAACAGCAGGTCGCTCAGGCGGTTGAGGTATTGACGCGGTTCGGCGCGCAAGGGCTCGCAGGCGTCTAGCGCCACGACCGACCGCTCGGCGCGTCGAGCGATGGTGCGGGCGACGTGTGCGAGCGCGGCGCCACGACTGCCCGCCGGCAGGATGAATTCCTTGAGGCGGGGCAAGGCCGCGTTGTGGCGGGCGAGGGCCTCGTCCAGGTGCCGTACCGCGCCGGTCTGCAGCAAGGTGTAACCGGGGATCGACAACTCGCCGCCGAGATTGAAGAGCTCGTGCTGGACCACGACGAGCAAATCGCGCACGACGTCCGGAAGCGGCTCGGCCAGCAGCACGCCGAGCTGGGAGTTGAGCTCGTCGACATCGCCCATGGCGTGCACCCGCAGGTGGTCCTTGGGAACGCGTTGGCCGTCGCCGAGCCCGGTGGTGCCGTCGTCGCCGGTGCGGGTCGCGATCTGGGTGAGTCGGTTGGCCATGCGGCGATGCTAGCGCACGCGTCGGGCCGGGCCGGTCAGCGCAAGGCCACGAGCCGGCGCGTCGGCGCCATGTCGACCAGCACCGCATTCATGCCATTGCGCGCCACCGACGCGATGCCGTTTTCCATCGCCGCGGTAGAAGCGTAGGCCTGGCCATGGCCGAGCACCTCGCCGCTGGCGGACTTCAACAGGAACGAGGCCTTGCCGTGCTCCGCGGCGAGGCGCTGGAACCGGTCGTCGATCGCGGCATTGCCGCGAGCTTCCTCGATGGCCTGCATGACGCGGTCCTTGTTTTCGTACGCCGGACTGGCGAGGATGACCGAGCCATTGTCGGCTCGCAAATGGAACATGAACGTATTGTTGCTGGATCTCGTGACTTCGAACTTGCCGATCATGCGCGGCCTCCTCGGATGGGGTCGCGCCCCTGCGCGACCGAGGCGGGAATTTTCCGCCCGGCGCCTCCGAGCGACAGTGAACAATGGCCTCGCCAACCCGACTTCGACCCTGCGCGGCGGCTTCTTGCACAATGGGCCTCGGCCACGCCGCTGGAGTCGACGATGAATGCACCGCTTCCCGCTCACTTGCTGCCGCGCCTCGCCCCGCGGCCCGTGCCCGCAGCCATGTTGGCAGACCTTCAGACGCGTTTCGGCGCGCGCTGTTCGGTGGCCATGGCCGTGCGCGAGCAGCATGGCCGCGACGAGTCGCCGATCGATGCGCCTCCGCCCGAGGCGGTCGTTTACTGCGCCAGCACCGAGGACGTGGCGGCGGTGGTCGCCCTCGCGGACCGGTACGCGGTGCCGGTGATCCCGTTCGGGGTCGGATCGTCGCTGGAAGGCCACCTGCTGGCGGTGCAAGGCGGTGTGAGCATCGACCTGTCGCGGATGAACGCGATCCTGGCGCTGCACCCTGAAGACCTGACGGTCACGGTGCAAGCGGGTGTCACGCGCAAGCAACTCAACGAAGAGATCCGGCACACCGGGCTTTTCTTCCCGATCGATCCCGGCGCCGATGCGACGCTGGGTGGCATGTGCGCGACGCGTGCGAGCGGCACCAACGCGGTTCGTTACGGCACGATGCGCGAGAACGTGCTCGGGCTCACCGTCGTGACTGCCAGTGGCGACGTGATCCGTACCGGTACCCGCGCGCGCAAGTCGTCTGCCGGCTACGACCTGACTCGCCTGATGGTGGGCAGCGAAGGCACGCTCGGCGTGATGACCGAGGTCACCTTGCGCCTGTACCCGTTGCCGGAGGCGATCTCAGCGGCGACGTGCGCCTTTTCGAGCATCGATTCGGCGGTCCGAACGACGATACAGATCATCCAGACCGGCATCCCGATCGCCCGCTGCGAATTGCTGGATGTGCATGCGGTGCGCGCCGTCAACCGGCACGACAAGCTGGCCTTGCCCGAGGCGCCCATGCTGTTGATGGAGTTCCACGGCAGCGCGGCGAGCGTGGCCGAGCAGGCCGCAGCCGTCGAGGCGATCGCGGCGGAGTGGGGCGGCTCGGGCTTTCAGTGGGCGACCACGCCCGAAGAACGCACCCGGCTCTGGACTGCGCGTCACCACGCCTACTTCGCCGGCACGCAACTCAAGCCGGGTTGCCGTACCGTGACCACGGACACATGCGTGCCGATCTCTTGCCTGGCCGAGTGCGTGACCCAGGCCTCGGAGGCAGCGACCGCCGCCGGGATGACGCACTACATCGTCGGCCACGTCGGCGACGGCAACTTTCACATCGCCTACCTGGTCGATCCTGCCGTGCCAGCTGAGCGGGAATGCGCCGAACGACTCAATCGCGAGCTGGTCGAACGTGCCTTGGCGCTTCAGGGCACGTGCAGCGGAGAGCACGGGATCGGTCTGCACAAGATCGGCTTTCTCGAGCAGGAAACCGGCGCCGGCGCGGTCGAGATGATGCGCACCCTGAAGCGGGCGCTGGACCCGAAGAACATCCTCAACCCAGGCAAGATATTCGTCCTCTGAAGCGCTGACGCGTCAGTGGACAGGCGCCGGCACGGACAAAGTCTGCTGCGTCGCCCCGCTCTGGTCCACGCTCTCGAGGTGGACCCCGAAACCCCACAGGCGCGCGACGTGCTTGAGGACTTCCTGGGCACTCCCGTGCAGCGGGCGGTTGTTGTGGCGCGTGTGGCGCAAGGTCAGTGATCGGTCGCCGCGCAGATTGACGTTCCAGACCTGGATGTCGGGTTCACGCGTGCTCAGGTCGTATTGCTTGGACAGGGCCTCGCGCAGGCGGCGAAATCCCGACGGGTCGTGGATCGCCGAAACCTGCAGGTTCTCGGCCTTCTCGTCGTCCAGGATGGCGAACAGGCGCAAGTCGCGCATCAGCTTGGGCGACAGGTACTGACCCACGAAGCTTTCGTCCTTGAAGTTGCGCATCGCATGGTCGAGCGTCGGCAGCCACGGCTGGCCGGCGAAGTTGGGAAACCATTCCCGGTCCTCGTCGGTCGGGTGCTCGCAGACGCGCTTGATGTCGGTGTACATCGCGAAACCGAGGGCGTAGGGGTTGATCCCGTTGTAGGCACGGTGACCGACCGGGGGCTGGTAGACGACGTTGGTGTGGGACTTGAGCCACTCGATCATCACGCCGTCGGTCAGGTAGCCGTCGTCGTACATGGTGTTGAGCAGGTGGTGGTGCCAGAAGGTGGCCCAGCCTTCGTTCATCACTTGCGTCTGGCGTTGCGGGTAGAAATACTGGGCGATCTTGCGCACGATGCGGACGATCTCGCGCTGCCACGGCTCGAGCAGCGGCGCGTTTTTCTCGATGAAGTAGAGGATGTTTTCCTGCAGTTCAGCCGGAAAACGCTTGGCGTCAGCCGCCTCGCCGGGTTTTTCGGCCTTTTTCGGCAAGGTGCGCCAGATGTCGTTGACCTGCGACTGGGCGTGCTCGAGGCGGTCCTTGCGGCGGGCGAGTTCTTCGGCGAAGGAGAGCTTGCTGGGCCGGCGGTAGCGGTCGACACCGTAGTTCTGCAGCGCGTGGCAGCTGTCGATCAGTTCCTCGACCGGGCCCAGACCGTGGCGCTCCTCGCACTCGGCGATGTAGTTCTTCGAATAGACCAGGTAGTCGATGATCGAGGACGCGTCGGTCCAGAGCTTGAAGAGGTAGTTGCCCTTGAAAAAACTGTTGTGCCCGTAGGCGGCATGCGCGATCACCAGTGCCTGCATCGCCGTCGTGTTCTCCTCCATCAGGTAGCTGATGCAGGGGTTGGAATTGATGACGATCTCGTAGGCAAGGCCCATGTGGCCGCGCTTGTAGTTCTTCTCGTTGGAGATGAATTCCTTGCCGTAGCTCCAGTGCCGGTAGTTCACGGGCATGCCGACCGACGCGTAGGCGTCCATCATCTGTTCGGCGGTGATGATCTCGAGCTGGTTCGGATAGGTGTCGAGGCCGAAGCGGCGCGCGGTCGCCCGGATCGCTTCGTGGTAGGTCTCGACCAGTTCGAAGGTCCAGTCGCTCGGGTCGGGAAGCGGCTCGCGCGGGCGCGGGCCCGGCGGCATCGGGTATTGCAGCGGACCGGCTTCGGCCTTGCGCCGGTCGCCCGAGAAGGGTGACGGCGCCGCCACGCTCACCCGCCTTTCGCCTGGAAACGTGCTCATGCAGCGGCTCCTTCTTTCTTGAAGAGCTCCCGGAACACAGGGTAGATCTGCGAGGCCTGCGTCACCTTGCGCATCGCGAACGCCGGGTGGGAGTCCTGGACCCGGGCGTATTCTTCCCAGAGGTTTTGCTCCTCTTCGGCAACCTGCACATAAGCGAAATAGCGGCAGACCGGCAGCAGGTTTTGCGCGAGCAGCTCGCGGCAGCGGCCGCTGTCGTGGTGCCAGTTGTCGCCGTCGCTGGCTTGCGCGCCATAGATGTTCCACTCGCTCGGGCTATAGCGGGCCTTGATGATCTCGTCCATCAAAACGAGCGCGCTGGAGACGACCGTGCCGCCCGTCTCGCGCGCATGGAAAAAGTTTTCTTCGTCGACTTCCTGGGCCTGCGTGTGGTGGCGGATGAAGACGAGGTCGATCTTGTCGTAGTGTCGGGTCAGGAACAGGTAGAGGAGGATGAAAAAGCGTTTGGACAATTCCTTGCGCGCCTCGTCCATGGAACCGGAGACATCCATGAGGCAGAACATCACCGCCTTGGTGGTCGGCACCGGCACCCTGACCCGGCTGCGAAAGCGCAGATCGATCGGATCCAGGTAGGGAATGCGCGTCAGTCGGGTTCGCAGGGCCTCGATCCGGGCGAGCAGCTCCTGGCGCCGGGACTCGCGCGAGTCGTTCACCGGTTCGGCCAGCAGATCGAGGAGTTGCGCTTCGAGTTCCCGCAGTTCGCTTCGGGAACCGGCACCGATCGCCAGGCGCCGGCCGATCGCGCCGCGCATCGAGCGCACCACGCTCAGGTTGCTCGGCGTGCCGTCGTTGACGAAGCCCGCACGGTGGCTCTTCCATTCGGGGGTCTCGGCGAGCTGGGTCCGTGTCAGCCGAGGCAGCGCCAGGTCGTCGAAGAAGATCTGCATGAATTCTTCTTTGGTGAGGTGGAAGACGAAGTCGTCCTCGCCCTCGCCCGATTCGCCCGCCTCGCCCTTGCCGCTGCCCTTGCCCGCGCCCCCCTTGGGCCGCTCGATCTGGTCGCCGGCCACGTATTCCTGGTTGCCCGGGTGGACCATCTCGCGCGTGCCACCCGAGCCGTGGCCGAAGACCGGCTCGGAGATGTCCTTCTTGGGGATGCGGATGTCCTCGCCACGCTCCATGTCGCGGATCCCGCGGCCGTCGACCGCGCGCCGGACCGCGTCGCGAACCTGGGTGTGATGACGGCGCAAGAACCGCTCGCGGTTGCCGATCGATTTGTTCTTTCCCGCCAGACGCCGATCGATGATCTGCTGAAGCATGAAGTCTCCGGTACTGCGCTCGGTGCGCGGCTGGCTCAGCTGCTTTTGCGAACCCTGAGGTACCACTCGCAGAGCAGGCGGACCTGCTTGGCGGTGTACCCTTTTTCGACCATGCGATTGACGAAGTTCTCGTGCTTCTTGGCTTCGTCGGCACTGGCTTTCGCGTTGAAGCTGATGACCGGCAGCAACTCCTCGGTGTTGGAGAACATCTTCTTCTCGATCACCGTGCGCAACTTCTCATAGCTGGTCCACAGCGGGTTCTTGCCCGCGTTGTTGGCGCGGGCCCGCAGCACGAAGTTGACGATTTCGTTGCGGAAATCCTTGGGATTGCTGATGCCGGCGGGCTTTTCGATCTTTTCCAGCTCGGCATTCAGGGACGCACGATCGAACACTTCACCCGTGTCGGTGTCCCGGTACTCCTGATCCTGGATCCAGTAGTCGGCGTAGGTCACGTAGCGGTCGAAGATGTTTTGCCCGTATTCGCTGTAGCTTTCGAGGTAGGCAGTCTGGATTTCCTTGCCGATGAACTCCGCGTACCGGGCCGACAGGTGCTCCTTGATGAACCCCAGATATTTCTGCTCGAGTTCGGCGGGGAACTGTTCGCGCTCGATCTGTTGCTCCAGCACATACATCAGGTGCACCGGGTTGGCCGCGACCTCCGCCGGGTCGAAGTTGAAGACTTTCGACAAGATCTTGAAGGCGAATCGGGTCGAGATGCCGCTCATGCCTTCGTCCACCCCCGCGTAATCGCGGTACTCCTGGTAGCTCTTGGCCCGCGGGTCGGTGTCCTTGAGGTTTTCGCCGTCGTAGATCTGCATCTTCGAGTAGAGCGACGAGTTCTCGGGTTCCTTCAGACGGGTCAGCATGGCGAACTGGCTCATCATCTTGAGCGTCCCGGGCGCGCACTTGGCTTCGGCGAGGGACGAGCCGCGCAGGAGCTTTTCGTAGATCTTGATTTCTTCGGAGACCCGCAGGCAATAGGGCACCTTGACGATGTAGATCCGGTCCAGGAAGGCCTCGTTGTTCTTGTTGTTGCGAAACGTCTTCCATTCGCTTTCGTTGCTATGGGCCAGCACGATGCCGTCGAAGGGAATGGCGCCGAATCCCTCGGTGCCCTTGAAGTTGCCTTCCTGGGTCGCGGTCAGGAGCGGGTGCAGCACCTTGATGGGTGCCTTGAACATTTCCACGAATTCGAGCAGGCCCTGGTTGGCCAGGCACAGCCCCCCCGAGAAGCTGTAGGCGTCGGGGTCGTCCTGGGCGTAGGTTTCGAGCTTGCGGATGTCGACCTTGCCGACGAGGGCGGAAATGTCCTGGTTGTTCTCGTCGCCCGGCTCGGTCTTGGCCACGCCCACCTGCCGGAGCACGCTCGGGTGGCGTTTGACGACGCGAAACTTGCGGATGTCACCGCCGAACTCCTCCAGGCGCTTGACCGCCCAGGGGCTCATGATGCGGCTCAGATAACGGCTCGGAATGCCGTACTCCTTTTCGAGCAGCGGACCGTCTTCGAGGACGTCGAACAAGCCGAGCGGCGACTCGTTCACGGGCGAGCCCTTGATGGCGTAGAACGGGACCTGTTCCATCAGCAGCTTCAGACGTTCGGCGATCGAACTCTTGCCGCCGCCAACCGGCCCGAGGAGGTAGAGAATCTGTTTCTTTTCTTCGAGCCCCTGAGCGGCGTGGCGGAAGTAGGAGACGACTTGTTCGATCGCGTCTTCCATGCCGTAGAACTCGGCGAAGGCGGGGTAGATCTTGATGACCTTGTTGGCGAAAAGTCGCGAGGTGCGGGGGTCGTTGCGCGTGTCGACGAATTTGGGTTCGCCGATGGCCTTCAACATGCGCTCTGCGGCGGTCGCGTACGCCACGGGGTTGCTCTTGCACTCGGCGAGGTATTCCTCGATCGAGAGCTCTTCTTCGCGGCTGCGCTCGAAGCGAGCGGCGAAGTTGCTGATCACATCCATGCTGATCTCCTGTACGGGACGAGGAGACGTCGACAGCGCGGTGGGTTCGCTCGGCGACGTCTGGGGAAGTTCTGATGACGCCCGGTGGGCGCCATCAGAGCTTTCCGTTTTCAGCGGATCGGCGTGTGATTCAAGCTTCGTCGATTTTGCGCCTGGCTATCCTTCGAGTACAAGGCTCGCGACCACCCATTTCAATGGCAGTCCTCGGCGACGTGATGCTGTTCATGGACTCAGATTAGCAAACAACGTGCCGCTGACGTGTGGGTTGACTTCGATGCCACCGGTGCCGCTGGGTGCATAGGAGACTGAGCCTGACCGAGCGCAGGAAGTTCCGTCGGAACGCCCGAGGCTCGGGCCCGACGTCATCTCGAAGGCAACCCCAGGCGCGCCAGCAAGCCGTTGAGCTCGTCGAGCGAGCCGAAGGCAATGGCGAGCTCGCCCTGCTCGCCATGCCGGGTGCGTTTCTTGACGCGAATGTCCACCGCCGCGGCGAGCGCATCGGCCAGTTCCTGTTCCAAGCGCTGCAAGTCGCGCGATTTTTCGTTCTTCGCCCGCAACAGCGGCGCTTGCCGGCCGACGACGCTGGCACTGGCGCGTGACACGAGCTTCTCGGCCTCTCGCACCGACAATTTCTTGCCGACGATTTCGTTCGCATGGATGATTTGTTGGGCGCCTTCGAGCCCCAACAGGGCCCGGGCGTGTCCCATGTCGAGATCGCCGGCCATCAGCATCTGTTGCACAGGCTCGGTGAGGTGGAGCAGTCGCAGGAGATTGCTGGCGGCACTGCGCGACCGCCCCACGGCCTGGGCGGCGAGTTCGTGGGTCAGTCCGAACTCGTCGGTCAGGCGCTTGAGGCCTTGGGCCTCTTCCAAGGGATTGAGGTCTTCGCGCTGGATGTTCTCGATCAGCGCCATGGCGGCAGCGGATGCGTCGGGCACATCCCTGACGAGGACCGGGACTTCGTCCAGACCAGCGAGCTTCGCGGCTCGGGTGCGGCGCTCACCGGCGATGATCTCGAAGCGCCCCGGCCCCACCGGTCGAACCAGGATCGGCTGCATCACGCCCTGCGCCTTGATGCTTTCAGCCAACTCGTAGAGCGAGCCTTCGTCCATGCGGGTGCGCGGCTGGTACTTGCCCGGCTGCAATTGATCGAGTCTGAGCACATGCGGCGTGCCGTCGTCGGTCGGGGCCGGCGGGTCGCCGGGGTCCTTGACGCGTGGGCCGAGCAGCGCCTCGAGCCCGAGGCCGAGGCCTTTTTGTTTCTTGGTCACCATGGCGGAATTGTCGATGATCGGTGAAATCACGCGCTGCCACCCGCGCGGCCGTGCCGGGTCACTGGGTGGTTTATGCTTCGGAGCGTCGAGATCAGGGGCGAAAAATGGCCATATTGGCATACGTGGACGGCCAGGAGGGCACGACCGGGCTGCGCATACACGAGTATCTCGCCCAGCGCGACGATATCGAAGTGCTTCGCATCGCCGATCACCAACGCAAGGACCCGGCCGAGCGGGCGCGGCTGCTCAACGCCGCGGACGTGTCGTTCCTCTGCTTGCCAGACGGTGCAGCCCGGGACGCGGCCGCCCTGGTCACCAACCCCAAGACTTGCGTGATCGATGCCAGCTCGGCCCATCGCACGGCATCGGAGTGGGTCTACGGCCTGCCCGAACTCGTGGCATCGCAGCGGGGCGCGATCCGGGGCGCCAAGCGCATTTCCAACCCCGGGTGCCACGCCACGGCTTTCATTCTTTTGCTTCGACCGCTCGTCGACGCGGGCGTCGTGCCGTCCGTGGCGGCAGTGAGCGCGACCTCCATCACCGGTTACTCGGGCGGGGGCAAGAAGATGATCGAGCAGTACCAGGCCGGTGGGGACACGCGCCTCGACGCGCCGCGCCCTTACGCGCTGTCGCTCGCGCACAAGCACGTTCCCGAGATGGCGGTGCATGCGCGGCTCGGGGTCGCGCCGATGTTCATGCCGATCGTCGGCAACTTCTACAAGGGCCTGGCGGTGAGCGTTCCGTTGCACCGCACCCAGTTGGCAGCCGGGTCCTCGCCCGAATCCGTGCACGAGGTACTTCGCAGGCATTACGAGGGCGAGCGGTACGTTCGAGTCAGGCCCTTGCGCGACGAACAGGCGCTACATGATGCGTACTTCGACGTACAAGGCTGTAACGACACCAATCGTGTCGACATCTTTGTGTTCGCCGACGCAACGAACGTCCTCCTCGTGGCCCGCCTGGACAACCTCGGAAAGGGGGCGAGTGGCGCGGCCGTCCAATCCATGAACGTCCATTTCGGCCTCGACGAAGCAAAGGGGCTGGGTTCGTAGCCCGGCGTCAACCGGCCTCCGGCTCCGTCGTTCGGTAGTGGTACGCGTAGCCATCCTGGAAACCGATCCGAGCGTAGACCGCGCGGGCCGGTGCGTTGTCACCCTCGACCTGCAAATAGGCCTGGCGGGCGCCCTGCGCGCGAGCACGTGCCAACAGATGCCGGCATAGCAACGAGGCCAGGCCCCGCCCGCGCGCCGATTCCACCGTGAAGACGTCGTACAGACCCACCAGGGTGCCCTCCAGTGCCAGCTGTCCGCAGCCCACGGCCGCGCCGTCTTCGCGAATTTCATAGGCCTGAAAGGGCACAGGGGACTCCCGCAGGCGGTGGGCCTGGGCCTGCCGCTGGGCCAGGGGCGAGCCCCGGAAGCCGCCGACCCGATGGGCGAACGCCTCCAGTCCGATCGCTTCGATGCTCATGCCAGGCGGCAGGGGTGGCGCAGCGTGCGGCAGGTCGGCCAGCACCATGACGCGGGTGTCGTCGATGCGCGGCATGCCCAGCACGCTCAGCTGGGCATCGAGACCGGCGGGAAGCGTGAAGGGTGTGATTCGAAAGAGCAAGGGCAGGCCGGCGGTGGCCAAGACGCGGTGACACGCTTCGACACGATCATGCAGGCTCAGGCGCCCTTCGGCCACGGCATTGATGCAACGCGCCCGTTTGGCCTTGCCCGGGGAAAAGCGGACCAGCCAGCCGTCGAGCCACAGTTGTTGCGGCGGTGCGCTGGCATTGATCCCGGCATCCTCGACCCGGGACAACAGTTCGACGGCAAAGGCCGGGTTCAGACTCGGTGCATTCATGTCAGGTCATTTGAGAACAGGTGTCGCAGGCTTTCCCAAACGCGTTGCCATCTCTTTGGCGAATTCGACGAACGCGAGAGCGCCTTTGGACTGGGGATCGAAAATCACGCCCGGCAGACCGTAGCTCGGGGCTTCGGCCAGGCGGACGTTTCGGGGGATGACGGTATCGAAGACCTTGTCGCCGAAGTGCGCCTTGAGCTGCTCACTGACTTGTTGTTGCAGCGTGATCCGAGGATCGAACATCACCCGAAGCAGCCCGATGATCTCCAGATCCGGATTCAGGTTGGCATGGACCTGGCGGATCGTATTGACGAGATCGCTGAGTCCTTCGAGCGCGAAGTATTCGCATTGCATCGGAACGATCACACCATGTGCGCTGCACAAGCCGTTGAGCGTCAGGAGACTGAGTGAAGGGGGACAATCCACCAGGATGTAGTCGTACTCGGCGTCCACGGGAGCAAGCGCCGTCTTCAGGCGCTGATTGCGGCGCTCGAGTGCGACCAACTCGACCTCAGCACCGGCAAGTTCGCGATTGGCACCCAGGACGTCGTATCCCCCGGCGGTCCGAAGCCGCCGTGCCTCGACGACGCTGGCATTCTCCAGCAAGACGTCGTAGACCGTGAGCGTCAGCGCTCGCTTGTCGACGCCGGAACCCATCGTGGCATTGCCTTGCGGATCCAAGTCAACGACCAGAACCCGTTGACCGATATGGCTCAATCCTGCCGCGAGGTTGACGGTGGTGGTGGTCTTGCCGACGCCGCCCTTTTGGTTGGCAATGCAGAAGATTCTGGCCATGGGTTCGCAGTGTGGGAAGCGGACCCAAGCGGGGCCTAGCGCCGAAGAATTATAGGGAGCGCAAGCAGCGTCACGACTTGGGGTGGGGCCGCATCCAGACGATGCAGCGTTCGGCGTTCAGCGCTGGCACCCGCAATTGTTCCACGTGAAACACGTCGACATCCGCAGGGAGTTCGCTCAGCTCGACGGTCGGCACCTTGCCTTTCATGGCCATCCAGGTGCCATTCAAAGCCAAGTGCGTGCGCGTGACCCGGATGAAATCGGACAAGGACGCGAAAGCGCGCGAGCCGATGACGTCGAAGGACGAGGTTTCGAGCTCTTCGACGCGAGAATGGATCGCGCGCAAATTGCGCAACTTCAGTTCGCCGGCCACTTGGCGTATGAAGGCGGCCTTCTTGCCGACACTGTCGATGCACGTCACCTCCACCTGGGGGAGCACCATGGCAATGACTGCTCCCGGCAGTCCGCCGCCGCTGCCGACGTCGAGCAGTCGAAACGCCCCCATTCCGCACTCGCGTTGCAGCGGACCAATGATGGCCAGGCAGTCCGCCAGATGGTGCGTCAGCATTTGCGCCGGCTCGCGAACCGCGGTGAGGTTGTACGTGGAATTCCAGCGTTGGAGTAAATCCAGGTAGTCGAGCAGGCTCCTCTTTTGATCCTCGGCCAGAACGATCTGCAGCGACTCGAGGGTGTGCTGCAAAGACAAAGGAAGCGGGTCGGTGGAAGCGTCCATCGGTCGAAAGTGGCGCTAGGACGACGCCGGCGTCGCCGCGGCAACAGGTCGCCGACCCCGGTCCTTCTTGAGGTGGACCAACAGCAAGGAAATGGCCGCCGGGGTGACCCCGGACAGCCGTGACGCCAGGCCGATCGTTCGGGGCCGCTGAGTCATGAGCCGTTGGCGCACCTCGTAGGAGAGGGCGGCGATGACGGAATAGTCGAAATCCGTGGGGATCTCCAAGGCTTCGAAGGAAGCCGCCCGTTCCACGTCGCGGATTTGTTTGTCGATGTACCCCGCGTACTTGACTCCGATCTGTACCTGTTCGATGACTTCGTCGGCAAGCGATGCCCCCAGGTCGGCCCGCAACGTTTCACGTGAAACAACGGACCCCGGACTGGCCGTGCGGGCCAGCTCGCTCACCCGGTCGAAGTCGACATCCGGTCGCTTCAGCAGTTCGGCCAATCGGTACTCGTGCCCGATCGGGCTGCCCAGCAGCCGGATGGCGTCAGCCTCGGGCACGGCGCCCGCCTGGATCCAGGTCGACCGCAGGCGCTGCAGCTCTCGCTCGACCGCGTCGCGCTTGCGGTTGAAAGCCGCCCACCTGGCGTCGTCCACCAAGCCCAACGCGCGGCCGGCCTCGGTCAGGCGCATGTCCGCATTGTCCTCGCGCAGCTGCAGCCGAAACTCGGCGCGGCTCGTGAACATCCGATAGGGTTCGGTCACGCCTTTGGTGATCAAATCGTCGACCAGCACGCCAAGGTAGGCCTGGTCACGCCGCGGCAGCCAGGGGTCGAGCCCCTGGACCTGGCGCGCGGCGTTGATCCCGGCGTAGAGCCCTTGGGCAGCCGCCTCTTCGTAGCCGGTGGTTCCGTTGATCTGGCCGGCGAAGAACAGGCCACCGATCGCCCTGGTCTCGAAACTCGACGTCAACCCGCGGGGATCGAAATAGTCGTACTCGATCGCATAGCCCGGGCGCAGGATGTGAGCATGGGCGAGCCCTTGCATGCTGCGCACCGCGTCGAGCTGAACGTCAAAGGGCAAGGACGTGGAGATGCCGTTCGGATAGAACTCGTTGGTCGACAGCCCTTCGGGTTCGAGGAAGACCTGGTGACTGTCCTTCCCGGCGAAGCGGTTGACCTTGTCTTCGATGCTGGGGCAGTAGCGCGGGCCGATGCCGTCGATCAGCCCGGTGTACATGGGACTGCGATCGAATCCGGAACGGATGATGGCGTGGGTGCGTTCGTTGGTATGGGTGATCCAGCACGGCACCTGCCGGGGGTGTTGGGACGCGTCGCCCATGAAGCTGAACACGGGAACCCGCTCGGTCGCGGGCGAGCAGTCGGCGCCGGGACATCCATCGCCGTGTTGGGCGGTCAGCACGTCGAAATCGATCGTGCGACCGTCCAGGCGCGGTGGGGTGCCCGTCTTCAGACGCCCTTGCGGCAATTTCAACTCTTTCAGACGCGCCGACAGCGTCACCGCCGGCGGATCGCCTGCGCGACCGCCTGGATGGCTTTGGAGGCCGACATGAATCTTGCCGTCGAGAAACGTGCCCGCCGTCAGGACCACCGCGCGCGCCTTGAAGCGAACGCCCATTTGGGTGATCACACCCGCGACGCGGTCGCCTTCGAGCACCAGGTCGTCGCAAGCGCCCTGGAAAAGCGTCAACAGGGGTTGATTTTCGAGGCGACGCCGAATCGCGGCCTTGTAGAGCACGCGGTCGGCCTGGGCGCGGGTCGCACGAACCGCCGGGCCCTTGGAGCCATTGAGGATCCGAAACTGGATCCCGGCTTCATCGGTGGCCGCCGCCATCGCGCCGCCCAGCGCATCGATTTCCTTGACCAGGTGCCCCTTGCCGATGCCGCCGATCGACGGGTTGCAGCTCATCTGTCCGAGGGTTTCGATGTTGTGGGTCAGCAGCAGCGTGACCGCGCCCATGCGTGCCGTGGCCAGCGCGGCCTCGGTGCCGGCGTGGCCGCCACCCACCACGATCACGTCGAATTCCTGGGGAAACCACATCGCCTTGCCTATTTTTCGAGCAAAGGCGGATTGTAGGCAGGGCGCGTCGCGACGTCAGCCGAAGGGACGCAACATCTCGGTGTGCGAAATGCCGTCTTCGTCGTAAGGCGCGCCGACCGGCTCGAAGCCGAAGCCGGCATAAAAACGCTCGAGACGAGTTTGTGCCGAGATGCGAATGCCGTGACCCGGGAACACCTGCTGGCACGAGGCGATGGCCCGGCGGACCAATTCCCGCCCGAGCCCTGTGCCGCGAGCCGACTCGGTGGTCAGGACCCGACCGATGGAGGCCTCGGCGTATTTCCGGCCGGGGGCAAGGACCCGGGCATAGGCGAGCGGCAGGTCGCCCGAGGCCGGCCACGCGGCGATGTGGAAGGCGTGGGCGTCGTGCCCGTCCACATCGAGGTAGACGCAATCCTGCTCGAGAGCGAAGACCAGCTGGCGGGCGCGATAGATGGCGTCGAGTGCGTGCACGTCGAGGTCGTCGAAGGCGGACCATTGCCAGCGGGCGGGGGCGGCGATCGGCGCGGTGAGTGGCTGCATGGGCTCGATTGTCTCGCGGTCCCGGGCCGCGCTCAGCGGATCGCGGCGCTGCGCAAGGTGCGGGCGACGAACGCGATGCCGCCGACGCAGAGCAGGGCGCAGACCGACAGCGGCACCAGCACTTGTTCGACCGAGAACGCCTCGCCCTTGAGCACGTGCGTCATCAGCACATTCTGGGCGAGCGCCGGAACCCAAAGGTACCAGGACGACTCCTGGCCGAGGCTGAAGGCGTTGATCAGCGGCAGCCCGGCGGATGCCAGCATGACGATGGCAGTGCTGGCCTGGGCCTCCTTGAAGGTCTTGCAACGGATCGCCACCGCCATCAGAAGCGCCGACGCGGCGGCGGCGAAGGGCAGCAGCACGGCCAGGAAAAGCAGTGCCTCGCGCGAGCCGTACTGGAATTGCGCCGCCAGCCGGTCGCTGCGCAACAGCCATTGACCGGGAATGAAGCTGAAACACGCCAGGACCGCGATCAGCATTCCCACCGTCGCCACTGCGCCCCACTTGCCGAGCACCAGGAGCCAACGCTCCGATGGCGTCATCAGCAGGGGCTCGAGCGACCCACGCTCGCGCTCCCCGGCGGTGGTGTCGAGCGCGGCATTCAGCGCCCCGGTGAGCACCGCCGTCAGGACGAAGAAGGCCAGCATGCCGGTGATCTGGGTGGCCCGGGTCTGGCTGCTCGCGAGGTCGTGCTCTTCCAGGCGCACCGCTTCGAGCGCGTCCGGCGAGACCCCGCGCAGCGCCAGCGTCAAGGTGGCGCGTTCCCGGTTGTACCCTTCCAGGAGGCGCGCGATCCGGCCCGCGCTGGCGAGCGAGCGCTGGTTCGCACTGTCGGAGACGATCGCGAGCACGGGCCCGTCGGCACGCAGCAGCGCCGCTTCGAAGTCAGCCGGGATCACGACCACCGCGTCGGCGAGCTCGGCCTTGCGCAAGCGCGATTCATAGTCGGCGGGGGCGGGCACGACCGTGTAGCTCTGGCGCTCGAAGAAATTGCGCAAGCTCGGTGCCCGCTCGATCCCGGCCACCACCACCTCGCGCTGGTCGGCGCTGGCCTCCAGCGAGGCGACCAGGCCCGAGATCGCCAAAAGCACCAGCGGGCCCATCAGCACCGAGGAGGCGAACACGGTGATGAGCGTGCGCCGATCCCGCAATGCGTCACGCAGTTCCTTCAGGTAGACGATCAGGACCGTCTGCAATCGAGCTCTCATGAGGGGACGGCCTCGTCGACGAACGCGAGCCGCACGAAAGCCTCCTCGAAGTCGTGCTCGCCGGTCTGGGCCAGCAGCGCGGGGACGTCGCCACAGGCGACCGTGCGGCCGTGCGCGACGACCACGACGTCGTCGCAAAGGCGCTCCACCTCCTGCATGATGTGGCTCGAGAAGACGATGCACTTGGACCCGCCTTCGGGGGTCCGCAGCCAGCGCAGCGCCTCGCGCAGCGCGCGCGTGGCCAGGACATCGAGGCCGTTGGTCGGCTCGTCGAGAACGATGTTGGCCGGATCGTGGACCAGCGCCCGGGCGAGCGCTGTCTTCATGCGTTCCCCCTGGCTGAAGCCTTCGGTCCGCCGATCGAGCAGGGCGCGCAGGTCGAAGGCCTCGGCCAGGCGCTCGGCCCGGGCATGCGCCGCGTCGGGACCCAGGCCCTGCAGACGGCCGTAGTAGACGATGTTCTCGCGCGCGGTCAGGCGTGGGTAGAGTCCACGCGCGTCGGACAGTACGCCCATGCGCGCCAGCGCCGCTCGCGGGTGGGTACCGACGTCGATGCCGTCGACCTCCATGTGGCCGGCATCGGCGGGGATCAACCCGGCCAGCATGCGCAAGGTGGTCGTCTTGCCGGCGCCGTTGGGTCCGAGCAAGCCGGTGATGCGTCCGTCGGGGGCGTGCAGGTTGACATCGCGCACCGCCTGGACGACCTGGGGCGCAGCGCGCTTCCAGGGCAGGCGGCGGCGGGATTCGACCCCGCCGAACGCTTTGGCCAGATGCTCGATGCGTATCACTCGGGAACCCCCTGTGTCGTGAGCTGGGTCGGCTGGAAGACGGTGGGTCGAGGCACTGCGGTCAGGCAGGCGGGATCGAGTGCGGCCGCCGCCAGGTCGTCGCCGGCATCGATGAATTGGTAGAGCAATTCTTTGCCGCAACCGATGGCCAGCACGCCATGGCCGGCATGGGGCACCACCACGTGACGCGCCGCCGGACCCAACGCGCGGGCCACGCGGGCCGCGTGCCGCGGCGGCGTGGCGGGGTCGTTGCCGCCGCTCAGGAGCAAGGTCGCCACCCGCGTCGGCGCGATGGTGTAGAAGGCGCTCGGCACCGGACCGCGCGGCCAGGCTGCGCAAACGCGCCGGTAGAGTTGAGCGTAGGTGCTGCCGAAATCGACCCCGGGGGGGTTGCTGCCGACATCGACCACCGCAGGCGAATCGGTGGACGGCTCGAGCAACGGCGCGTCCTCGGCGCAGATGACCGAATAGTGCATCCCCATCGACAGTTGCAGGCCGCGGCGCGAGCCGAGGACCGACCCGATCCCGATCAGGCCCTCGTAGCGCCCCGCTGCGGCGCGATGGATGGCCGCCGGCAGGGCCGCCGCGATGGCGGGGTTGTACAAGGCGCCGCGCACCGCGCCGAGGACCATTTCACGCGTCAGGGTGAACTGCTGGGGCTCGCCGCTGAGCGGATGCGGCGACACCGCGGGCAGGGGCAACCGGGACAGCAAGTGCTCCCAGTCGCGGTGCAGATCGGGGTAGGCTGCAGCGCACGGCGGCTGGGACCTGCAGGCCGAAAACACCGCGTCCAGCGCGGCTTGTCCGTCGGTCGAGAAGCTCGCGGGCAGTGCCATGTCCGCAGGCGCGACCGAATCCAGCACCGCGCGCCGGACGGCGGTCGGGAACTGACGCATGTACTCGAGGGCGACGCGGGTCCCGTAGGACACCCCGACGAGATCGATCTGAGCGGCCCCGAGGCGACGGCGAACCGCGTCCAGGTCCTGCACCGCGATCGTTGTCGTGAACAAGCCGAGGGCGGAGGCGCTCGGAATGTAGGGGAGCTTGACGAGCGCGTCTCGGCATGCAATCGCTTGCTGCACTTGCTCGTCGATACCCGACTGGTCATCGAGCGACTCGCGCTTCGGGTCGGCGCAGTCCAGTGGGGCACTGCGACCGGTGCCGCGCTGGTCGACGAAGACGATGTCGCGTCGGTTGTTCAGCCGGGAAAACAGGGGCATCACCTGCGCCGCGACCCCGATGGCACTCTGGCCCGGGCCACCGGCGAGGAGAAAGACCGGGTCGGGCAGCTTGCGCCGGGCCATGGCGGGAACGATCGCGACATGGATGTCCAGCGTCGGGCCTTGCGGTCGGGCGGGGTCGAGCGGTCGCACCAGGACCCCGCATCGAACGCTGTTGCGCAGGCCGGGGATGCGACATTCGCTCAGTTCCTGGGCCCCGGCCGCAGCGCTGGCCAGCGTGCACGCCAGGAGGGCGATGCGCGTCGATCGTTGCCGCGCGCCGAGCGGCCGGGTCATTCGCCCAGCAAGCGCACGAGCTCACCGCTCGCGACCAGCCTTTCGGTGTCCTGGGCGCCCCCGACCAGCTGGCCCTTGACGAAGACCATCGGGAAGGTCGGCCAGCCGGTCCACATCTTCAGTGCATTGCGGGGTCGCCACTGGCTCAGGTAGCTGCCGAATTCGAGGTAGTGGTGCTTGATGCCGGCACGGTCGAGCGCGCGCCGGACGCGCCGGCAAAACGGGTTGCCGCCCATGCCGACGACCAGCACGGCGTTGGACAGCGTCGCCGACTGCACGTTGTGAACGATGTCGGCGTGCGAGTTGGCGACGGTCTCGCGGATCGCGGGATGGAGCCGGTTGTCGTCGAGTATCAGGCGGGGCATGGGCGGGGCCTTCCGTGGCGAAAGCCGCGAGCGTATCGCATGCCACGCCCGCTCGCCGCA
The DNA here is from genome assembly GCA_030776545.1 of Pseudomonadota bacterium. GTDB lineage: Bacteria > Pseudomonadota > Gammaproteobacteria > Burkholderiales > Burkholderiaceae_C > LMDS01. Next base: position 22,071 of record JALYHO010000187.1, read on the forward strand.
AGCTTTGGCCCTTCTCAGGCCGCCAAGCGCCCCTGCTGGAAGTCGGTCACTGCCTGCTGGATCTCCTCGGTCGAGTTCATCACGAAGGGGCCGTACTGGGCGATCGGCTCGTTCAGGGGCGCGCCTGCGACCAGCAGCACCCGGGCGTCGCGCAGGGCGTGCAGGCGCACGCCATCGGCCGCGGCGTCGTTGGCGAGTATGGCCATGCGCTCGCTCGCAACGGGAGGCGAGCCCGCGCCGATCTGCACCGTCCCGCCGGCGTAGACGTACGCGAACGCGTTGTGCCCGGCAGGCAGGAGCGCATCGAAGGTGGTGCCGGCCGGCAGCACCAGGTCGAGCACGAGCGGTTCGGTGGTCGGGCGCTGCACCGCACCGGCCACGCCACCGGCCCGGCCGGCGATGACCCGCACCCGGACCCCGCCCTCGAGCTGAAGTTCGGGCACCTGCGCCGGCGGCACGTCACGGTAGGCCGGCGGCGTCATCTTGTCCTTCGCCGCCAGGTTGACCCAGAGCTGGAAGCCCGCCATGCGGCCGGCCTCTTGCTCAGGCATTTCCGAGTGGATGATGCCCCGCCCAGCCGTCATCCACTGCACGCTGCCGGGTTCCAGCAGGCCGACGTTGCCGACACTGTCCCGATGCCGCATGCGGCCCTCGAGCATGATGGTGACCGTCTCGAAGCCGCGGTGCGGATGGCTCGGGAAACCACCGATGTAGTCGCTCGCGGCATCACTGCCGAAGGCATCGAGCATCAGGAACGGGTCGAGGCGCTTTTGTAGCGTCTGGGTCAGCACGCGGGTCAGCTTGACGCCGTCGCCGTCCGAGGTGGGTTGGCCCTGGACGATCCGCTCCACCTGCCGCGAGCGTTGCAGTGTCGGGACGGTGGTGGGGGCGGATGGGGTGTTCATGACACTGAATGTAGTGCTTGTCCGGACACCTGCCAGGGCCGGCGATTGCATGCACGCTTCAATTCGACTGAACGCGGTGTAATAGCGCTTCTTCGACTCTCCAGGACACCCCATGAAGCTCTATTACGCCCCCGGAGCCTGTTCGATGGCGCCGCATATCGTGTTGCGTGAAGCCGGTCTGCCGTTCGAACTGGTCAAGACCGACTTGAAGGCCCACCAGCTGGCCGACGACCACCGCGACTACTACCCGATCGCCCCGAAGGGCCAGGTGCCCTTGCTCGAACTCGACAACGGCGAGCGTTTGTCCGAGGGGCCGGTGATCAGCCAGTACATCGCCGACCAGGTGCCGGCCAAGCGACTCGTGGCGCCTGCCGGCACGATGGAGCGCTATCGGCAGCAAGAGTGGCTCAATTTCATCACCAGCGAACTGCACAAGGGCATCGGCGGACTGTTCAACCCGGCGATGCCGGAAGAGGGCAAGGCGGTGATGCGCTTGCGCGCGCTGGGCAAGCTCAAATGGGTCGACGAGCAGCTCGAAGGCAAAACCTATTTGATGGGCGATGCGTTCTCGGTGGCCGATGCTTACCTGTTCGTGATGGCCAGCTGGACCGGCCACACCGGACTCGACATTTCCGGCCTCCCCAACCTGCTGGCATTCCAGGAGCGGGTGGCGGCGCGTCCCGCGGTCCGGGCCGCGCTCGAGGCCGAAGGCCTCGCGAAGTGATCCGCAAGGCGCGCGTCCTGGCTGCTGGATTGGCGCTGGGGGCGCCAGTCGCGCTGGCGCAGCATCCGGCGAACGGCCGTCACCCGGGCACGCTGTGCGTGGCGACGTCCGACGGGGCCCCGAGTTGCGGTCCGGCCCAGGTCGACTGGCGCGCGGACGGGACCGCCAGCGTTCGCGTCGACGACATCGTGTATCACCTCAAGCTGCACAGCAGCCTGGTCGACGTGACCGTGATGCACAACGTGGTTCAGGTCGACGAGTTCACCGCGCCCTTCGCCTGGGTCGGCGCCACCCTGCGGTTTGCCGATGCCGCTCGGCAGTCGCGTTACGAGGTGACCTTCGGATCGGCGGCACAACGCGGCACGCTTCACCAGCGCTCCATGTAAGGTCGCAGGTCGATTTCGAAGGTCCAGGCGTCCCGCGGCTGCATGTGCAGGTGCCAGTAGTTCTCGGCGATGTGGGCAGGGTCCAGGATGCCGTCCTGATCCTTCAGCGCATAGCGGTCCGGGAAGCTGCTGCGGATGAATTCGGTGTCGATGGCGCCGTCGACCACCACGTGGGCGACGTGGACCCCCCTGGGACCGAGCTCGCGCGCCATGCTTTGCGCCAGGGCGCGCAGCGCATGCTTGGCCCCGGCGAATGCTGCGAAGTTGGCGGCCCCGCGCAGGCCGGCGGTGGCGCCGGTGAACAAGATGGTGCCGCGTCCCCGGCCGACCATCCGCAGGGCCACTTCGCGACCGTTGAGGAAACCCGCGAAGCAGGCCATTTCCCAGATCTTGAAATATTTGCGCGCGGTTTCTTCGAGCACGCTGGAAGCGACGTTGGCGCCGATGTTGAAGACCAGCACCTCGATCGGTCCGATGTCGCGTTCGATCCGATCGACCAGCGCCACCACCTCGTCTTCCTTGCGGGCGTCCGAGCCGAAGCCGTAAGCGCGCCCGCCGGCCTCGGCGATCGAAGCGATCACCGGTTGCAGCTTGTCCGCGTCGCGCCGCGTCATGCAGGTGGTGTAGCCGCCGGCGGCGAAGCGTTTGGCGATGCTGCTGCCCGTGGCGTCACCGGCGCCGACGATCAGGGCGACCTTGGGGCTCGCTTCAACGGTCATGGCTCGGTTCTCCTCGGGGTCGTGGGCCGCATGGCTTGACAGGGATGGCGGGCGCCCCTTCAATGACCGATGCCGCAACGGCCCAGTCTACAAGCGACCCCTGGGGAGCACGCGCGATGAGCAAACAAGTGGAATTTTTTTTCGACGTCGGCAGCCCGACGTCCTACCTGGCGTGGACCCAACTCCCGGAGCTGTGCCGCCGCGCTGGCGCGCAGCTGGTCTATCGACCCATCTTGCTGGGCGGCGTGTTTCAAGCCACCGGGAACGCCTCGCCGGCGAGCGTGCCGGCCAAGGCCCGCTACATGGACATCGACATGGCGCGACATGCGCGCCGCTACGGGGTTCCGCTTTCGTCCAATCCGTTCTTTCCCGTCAATACCCTCATCCTGATGCGTGGCGCGACCGGCGTCCAGCTGCGGGCCCCGGCACGCTTTCCCGACTACCTGCGCACCGTCTTCGAGGCCATGTGGGTCACCCCGTGCAACTTGAACGAGCCAGCGGTCGCCGCCGCCGTGCTGGACGCGGCCGGCTTCGACCCGGCCGAGGTCCTGGGG
>JALYHO010000188.1 GCA_030776545.1 Pseudomonadota bacterium
GGCCCGGACCGCGCGCAGCACCTCCAGGCCGCCCGCCGGCCGCGCCTCGGCCCCCTGCACGCCGCTGGCGGGCAGACCGAGGTCGAGCAGCACCAGGTCGAAATGCTCGCTGGCGAGCGTGGCCTGGGCCGCGGCCACGTCGCGAACCCAGTCGACGGCATAGTTCTCCAGGCGGAGCGCGCTGCGCAGGCTCTCGCCGATCATCCGGTCGTCTTCCACCAAGAGCAGTCGCATACGAAAAGGATACCGCGTCGTCTCGACGCCCCAGGGTTCCCGCGCCGGACCGGCGTCACACCGCCTCGGCGGACTAAAATCGGCGGACCTCCACCGTTTCGGGACGCATCCATGGACACCCGCACCTCCACTCACCGCCTGCGCATCGAACGGGTCCGTGACGAACTGAAGACGCAGGGCCTGGCCGCCGTCCTGGTGCCTTCGAGCGACCCGCACCTGTCGGAGTACCTGCCGCAGCGTTGGCAGGGCCGGGAGTGGTTGTCGGGGTTCACAGGGTCGATGGGGACCCTGGTGATCACGCTCGACCGCGCCGTGGTCTTCGCCGACAGCCGCTACTGGGTCCAGGCCGAAGCCGAATTGGCGGGCACCGGGATCGAACTGGTGAAGACGGCCACGGGCAACTCGGTCGCCCATGTCGACTGGCTGGCCCACCACGTGCCCGCCGGCGCCACGGTGGGCGTGGACGGAAGCGTCCTGGGTGTTGCCCAGGCGCAATGGCTGCAGACGTCGTTGGCCGGAAAGGGCGTGGCCCTGCGCACCGATTTCGACCCGCTCGTGGCCGCTTGGCCGGAACGTCCCGGGCTGCCCACCGACGCGGTCTACGAGCACTTGCCACCGCAAGCGTCGACGCCACGCGACGCCAAGCTGAGCGCGGTGCGCGCGGCGATGGCGCAGCACGGTGCGAGCCATCATTTCATTTCCACCGTCGACGACATCGCCTGGCTTTTCAACCTGCGCGGCGCCGACGTCAACTTCAACCCGGTGTTCCTCGCGCACGCGCTGATCGCTCCGACCGGCGTCACGCTCTTCACCGGCGCCGGCAAGGTGGACGCTTCCCTGGCAGCGATCCTGGCCCGCGACGGCATCGCCCTCGACGCATACGACGCCGCGGGCCCGGCGCTCGCCGCCCTGCCCGCCGACTCGCGGCTGCTGATCGACCCGCGCCGCGTCACGCTCGGTCTGCGCGACCGGGTCGCCGGCCAGGTGATCGAAGCCATCAACCCGAGCGCCCTCCTCAAGAGCCGCAAGACCGAATCCGAAGCCGCGCACGTGCGGGAGGCGATGCGCCAGGACGGGGCCGCGATGTGCGAGTTCTATGCCTGGTTCGAAGCCGCTCTCGGCCAGGAGCGCATCACCGAACTGACGATCGACGAGCGACTCAGCGCGGCGCGCGCTCGCCGCCCCGGCTTCAAGGGGCTGAGCTTCAACACCATCGCCGCGTTCAATTCGAACGGCGCGATGCCGCACTACCATGCCACCGCGGAGTCCCACGCGGTGATCGAGGGTGACGGCTTGCTCCTGATCGACTCCGGAGGCCAGTACCTCGGCGGCACCACCGACATCACCCGGGTCTGGCCGATCGGCGGGGTGAGCGACGCCCAGCGGCGTGACTACACGCTGGTCCTCAAGGGCACCCTCGGCCTGAGCCGCACGCGCTTTCCGCGCGGCACCCTGAGCCCCATGCTCGATGCGATCGCACGCGCCCCGCTCTGGCAGCACGGGCTGGACTACGGACACGGCACCGGACACGGCGTCGGTTATTTCCTGAACGTCCACGAAGGGCCGCAGACCATCTCCAAGGTGATCCCGGAGCCGCACATGGCGATGGAGCCGGGCATGATCACCAGCATCGAGCCCGGCCTGTACCGGCCCGGGCGTTGGGGCATCCGGATCGAGAACCTCGTACTCAATGTGCCGGCCCCGGCGCTCGCCGGCAGCGAATTCGGCGAGTTTCTCGAGTTCGAGACCCTGACCCTGTGTCCCATCGACACCCGGTGCATCGAGCGCAGCATGTTGAACGTCGACGAAATCGACTGGCTCGACGCCTACCACGCGACCGTGCGCGAGCGGCTCGCGCCGCTGGTGTCGGGACCGGCGTTGACCTGGTTGATGCAACGCACCGAACCGGTCTGAGGTTGGCCCCGGCCGAACATGGCCGTGAGGTGCCCGCACGGGCACCTCGGCGACGTCGGCTCGACGACGAGCCCCATCCAAGAAAGATCAATGGACCCGAAACAGGAAAAACTCCAGCGTCATCGCTTTCGCATGACCTCCCTGACTGTCGTCAACACCGTGCTGCAGTCGCTCGTCCTGGGCCTCTATGCATGGTCGGGAGAGATCCAGTGGGCGGTGGCGATCGCCTTCGCGGGGATCAGCGTGGGCAGCACCGCGCTGTTCACGTTGATGGTGGGCCTGCACTGGAACTTGCGGCTTCCCGAGAATTGGCTGCTCTATGCGCAGCTCGCCGCCAACACGCTCATCTCGCTGGTCTTCCTCGGCATCGCGCCGCAGCTCGCGACGGTGTTCATGGTGTCGCTGCTCGTGACCTTCAACTTCGCCATGGTCTCGTTCAGCCCGCGCCAGTTCCTGTGGGGCTGGCTGGGTTTCGGTGCTGCCACCGCCGTTGCATTGTGGGCCGGTCGGGCGCGATTTTCGAGTCTGGCCGCCACGGACTTCAACATGTTCGTCCTGTGGCTGTTCTTCTTTCTGGCGATTCGGCGCCTGGCGCTCATCGGCACCCAGTTCAGCCGGCTTCGCAGCCAGTTGTCGGAAAAAAACCTGCAGCTCACCCAGTCGCTCGAACGCATCAACGAGTTGGCGACGCACGACGAGCTCACCGGGGCCTTCAACCGTCGCAAGTTCATGGAGCTGCTGACCGACGAGCAGCAGCGCGCCACCCGGACCGGCGAAATATTCTCGGTGGCAATTTTCGACGTTGACCATTTCAAGGCGGTCAACGACAAATTCGGCCACCACGCGGGCGACCTCGTGCTCAAGGAGTTTTGCGAAGGGGTCCGCGCCACCATGCGAACCACCGATCGGTTCGCGCGTTATGGCGGCGACGAATTCGTCCTGCTGATGCCCGCGACGACGTCCGCCGAGAGCGCTGCCGCCGCCGTGGACCGGATCCGCCTGGTCATCGCGGCGAAGGGTTGGGGCTCGGTGGTGCCCGGCCACACGGTCACCCTGTCCGCCGGGGTGGCCGCATTTTGCAAGGAAGAAAGCAACCAGCAATTGCTGGGGCGCGCCGATGCGGCCCTCTACGCCGCCAAGCGCAACGGCCGCAATTGCTGCGTCGCCGCCGCAGCGGCGAGCTGAGTTCGCGAAGCGCCCGCTCAGGATTCGAGGGCGGCCAGCACGGCGGCGCTCGGCGCGTGCCAACCGACGATTGCACCCTGCGCCGAAATCATCGCAAGCGTCGCCGCCTTGAACTCCGGGAAATAGCTCTCCGTGGCGTCTTCGACCAGGAGGCAGTCATACCCCCTGTCGTTGGCCTCGCGCATCGAGGTCTGCACGCACACTTCGGTTGTCACGCCGGTGAACACGAGGTGGGTCACACCCAGATCCCGCAGCGTTTCATGCAGCCCGGTGGCCCAGAACATGCCTTTGCCGGGCTTGTCGACCACCCACTCGCCGGCGAGCGGTGCGAGCTCCGGAATGATGGCGGTTCCGGGCTCACCGCGAACCAGCAGCCGGCCCATCGGACCGGGGTCGCCGATGCGCCGGTTCGGCGAACCGCGCAGGCGCTTGGCTGGCGGGCAGTCGGAGAGGTCGGCGCGGTGCGATTCGCGCGTGTGCACCAC